>CAYZJP010000008.1:917-18174 GCA_964478755.1 uncultured Klebsiella sp. | reverse complement strand
TGTGCCGACTGCCACACGAATTACACGCGCGTCTTTGCCGCCAGCGCGCACGGACGCTTCCACTCGGACAGCCCCCGCGTTGCCGGCCAGACTGGCTGCGAATCCTGCCACGGTCCCGGCAGCAAGCATGTTCAGACCGGCGGACAGGGCCGGGACAAATTCATCGTCAACCCGCGCCAATCACCGGAGACGTGCTTCGCCTGCCACATCCAGACACACGCGGAGTTCAGCCTGCCGCATCATCATCAAGTGCTCGAAGACAGGCTGCACTGCGCCCAGTGCCATGACGCCCACGGCTTCGACATCCACAAGCGCGCCGGCGGGCTTGCCTTGTCCCGCATAAACGAGACCTGCGCCGACTGTCACCGCGAGCAGAGCAGGACCCACGTCTTCAACCACGAGGCGCTGCGCGATGGCTGCGTCGCCTGTCACACGCCGCACGGCTCCTTCACGCAGAAGCTCCTCCACCAGCGCGACGTGAACCTCTGCGTCAAATGCCACGCGCAGGTGCAGACCACCGCCGGTGACATCGTCTTCGGCAACACTTCGCACGGGGCCTTCATGCGCCGCGCGACCTGCTGGGCGGCGGGCTGCCACACGGCGATCCACGGCTCGAACATTGACCCGAAGCTGAGATACTGATGAAACAGTTCTTGGTTTTTAGTTTTCATTTTTCAGTGACGTTCGTGGCCGCGCTGGCGGGCGCGGCGGAAATTGACGTGGGCAAATTGCCTCCTGCTGCCCGCGCGCCGGTGAGCTTCGCGGAGGACATTCAGCCGATTCTTGAATCGTCCTGTCTGCGCTGCCACGGCGGAGTGAAGCCCAAGGGCGGCCTGCGGCTCGACACACGTGACGCGGCGTTGCGCGGCGGCGCGAGCGGTCCCGCGATTCTGCCGGGCCGCAGCGCGGAGAGCCGGCTGATTCACGCCGTAGCGCGGCTCGATGCTGAGACGCAAATGCCACCGGCCGGCAAGGGCGAGCCGCTCACCGCCGAGCAGGTCGGCAAGCTGCGCGCGTGGATTGAGCAGGGCGTGAAGTGGGACGAGGCGGCGTCCAGCGGCCAGCCGAAGATTGAGTTCTCCGTCGCACCCGCCATTCGCGCTGTGTCGGTGAGTGGCAACGAGGCGAAGTTCCGCGAGCAAACCGGCCAGCGTCCCGGCGTCTCCGGCGGCGCGGCGAACTTCTCCTTCGAGCAGCAACTCGACGTGGACACGAAGCTGTCGTTGTCAGGCCGGGCCTTGCCGCGCGACGAAGACTACGCCGTGAAGTTTACGCTCGAACGGCGCGACGTGGGTTTTGTGCGCGCGGAGTTTGAGCAATGGCGGCGCTATTACGACGACACCGGCGGTTATTACGCGCCGTTCGCCACGCCGAGTTTCAATCTCGGCCGCGAGCTGTTCGTGGACGGCGGTCGCGCGGCGCTCGATGTCGGACTCGCTCTGCCGGACTGGCCGCGTGTGACGCTCGGCTACGAATACCAGTTCCGCGACGGCGTGCAGTCCACGCTGGCGTGGGGCGACTCCACGCAGGGCGGCGTGGTCAAAAACATTTACCCCGCATTGCGCTTCGTGGACGAGCACACGCACATTCTCAAGCTCGACCTTGAACACGACTGGCGCGGCACGCGCATCGAGGACAGCGCACGCGTCGAGTTCTACGAACTCAGCACGCGCAAGGAGCAGGCCGCGCCCGGCAGCGCGTTCGGCGGCACGGTCACGCCCTCGACGTTCGTGCTCGTGCGCGAGCAGGCGAGCCATTGGCAGGGGCAGAACTCGCTGCGGCTGGAGCGGCAGTTGACCGACTGGCTCTTCGGCTCAGCAGGCTATCTCTATTCGCGGATGGAAGGCGACGCGGGCTTCCAGATGAACACCGTGACGGCGGGGGGCGGCGGCGCGTTCGGCGAGCAATGGTTCGCGAACCAAATTTTGCTCGACCGCGAGTCGCACCTGTTCAGCGCGTCGGCGCTGGCCGGACCGTGGGCAAACCTCTCCTTCTCCGGCACGGTGCAGAGCGAATGGACGCGTCAGACGGGCTTCGGCGACGAGAATCTTCAAGTGGGCAATCCGGCCATTCCCTTCTTGTTTCCGGTGCCTGTCACATTGAACTCGCAGCTCGACGTGCGCTCGACGACGGAGCAGTTCGGTCTGCGCTACACGGGCGTGCCGCACACGGCGCTGTTTGCGGAAGGACGGTTTCAGCAGGAGGGCCGCGGAGTTTACGAGGAACAGACGGGCGGCGCGGCGTTCCTGCGGCGCACGGACGAGGACGCGGATATGCGCGAGCTGCGCGCGGGCTTTCACACGTCGCCGTGGATGAATGTTTCCTTGTCCGCCAGTTACCGGCGGCAGGAGAAGCGCACGGACTACGCGAACCGCGAGCACGCTCCGGCCGGCGGCGCGTATCCGGGCTTCCTGCGCGAGCGCGCGAGTCGCGGCGACGAAGTGGACGCGCGGCTCTCGTGGCGCGCGGCGAGCTGTTGGAAGGTCATCCTTGGTTACCGGCTGTCGGCGACGGATTACATGACGGCGACGGAGGCCATGCCGCTGCCCCCCGCACTGACTCCGGGCGGTGATGTGTTCTCCGCGAACCACGACGCGCACACCTGGAGCATGGGCCACACGCTCGCGCCATTCCGCCGCTGGACCTTCAACGCGAGCGCGAGCTACACCGACAGCCGGGCGACAAGCGCGCAGAACGGCGTGGACTTCGTGGTGCCGTGGCGTGGCGGCATCGTGAGCGCGCAGACCGGCGCGACGTTCGCGTGGTCGCCGGCGACGGACCTGCGTCTGAGCCACGCCTGGTCACGGGCGGATTACGCGCAAAATAATTTTGCCGGCGGACTGCCGGCGGGTTTGGAATACGACCAGCACAGCCTGCTGGCGGGACTGACCACGCGGCTGCGGCGCGGGGCGACGGTGAACCTGCAATATGGATTCAACCGTTACGCCGAACCGACTGGGGGCACCGCCTACGACTACACAGCGCACAGCATCCTCGGCACGCTGACGCTGAAGTGGCCGGAGTGAACGGTGGTCGCAACCTGTGGCGGCAGTCTGTGATCGCCGTTTTCCGGTGAGCGCAACGCAATCCGGCGGTCATACACCACCGCTACAGGGCGTGCGCTTGCAGCAGCTTCCTCAGCACCGTGAACACGGTCTCCGGCGAGAGGTGTGCGAGGCCGTCGGCGTTGCGAAGAACGTGGAAAGCGGGGCTGCGCGGATGCCAGACGTCTTGGTTGGTGTCGGCCCAAAGGGCGAGGCCCGTGAGCCCCAACGCGGCGGCAAGATGCGTGATGCCGGAGTCGTGGCCGACGAAGCCGAGGCAGGAGCGGAGGAATTTGGCGAGCTCGGGCAGCGGCTGGCTTTGCGCGAGCCGAACACGCGAGGAGGGGAGCGGTTGCGCCAGTTCAGCGAGACGGTTGCCCTCCGCTTCGCCGCCGACAAGCAGGACATTCCAACTTGTGCCCGACATGACGTGGGCGAGGAATTTGGCCCAGTGCGTCAGTGGCCAGTTTTTCTTCTCGCTGCCGCTGCCGGGGTGGACGGCGAGCAACGGAGCCACCAGCGCAGGCGCTTGGAAGCTCAACTGCGGCACCGGATCGGCATCGAAGATGGCCAGGCGTTCGAGGGGCTGAAGGAGAACTTCGGTGGCGTGGATCGGCTTGGTTTCATCCGGGCGATGCGGGCCTTGAATGAATTGCGCCTTGGTGCAGGCCTTCACGTTGTCGGCGAAAAAGCCGTCCGGATCGTAGAGGTAGGAGACGATGAGATGAAAGCCGGCGAAGTAGTGGCCCGTCGCGTCGTCGAGGTTGCCCATGTCGGCGAAGAAGCCGGCGAGCGCGCGGGCTTCGATGGGGCGCACGGCATCCGCGAGGCCGCCGTGCAACGCGAGCGACGCGATGTGCGGGTAGCCGAGGACTTCGAGATGCGAGTCGGGGAAATGCCGCCGCAGCGCCGCGAGCGCTGGCAGCGTGAGAATGAAGTCGCCGATGGCTCCGCCGCGGATGACGAGGATTTTGCCCTTGGCCCTGCTCATGCCGCAGCGAAGAAAGGCCTACTTAAACACCGTCGCCCCCAGCACCGCCACGAGCACGCCCAGCGCGAGGCGGAGGGCGCAGCCGATTTTGATGCGCGCGTCCGTTGCGGTCTTCCACTCGATGATGTCGCGGCAGCGCCATGGCGAGACGGTGAACCAGATGCCCACGACGATCCACGCGTAGGCCCACACGCCCAGCACCCAGCGCCAGCGCGATTCGTGCAGGTGCTGCGCGTCGAGCACGAGTTTCGCGAGGAGCATCATCACCAGCGCGAGGCCGCGCACGGCGAGGAAGTCTTTCAGGAAAATGCACGTGCCCAGGCCGAGCAACGCGAAGCCGGCATACATATAAGGCTTGAACGCGCTGAAGTCGGCGATGTTCTCCTCCTTCACGTGCTGGAGAAACCAAAACGTGGCAATGGCCATCAGCACGTAGCCAAGCGTGGTGTTGCGCGGAAACTTGCGCAGCGCGTCACGGAACCCGGCGGGGTTCGAGAACCCGTAGAGCTGCGGCACCGCGACGCCGAGGCCGAGGACGATGCAGAGAGTGGAGAGGGTCATTTTGCTTTAGCCACAGATGGACACAGATGGAACACAGATGGGGAATCAGGAAAGCAGGAAGGTAGGAAAAAGCCGCGGGACACTTCAGGCGCTCCATTCCTGCTTTCCTGCCTTCCTGATAGACCCTGCTCCCTCTTCATCTGTGTTTCATCTGTGTCCATCTGTGGCTTCAGTTCAGGTTTAGGATGGCCGGGTCGCCGTAGAGCGTGAAAGGCGCGGCGCGGACGATTCGCACATCCATCACCTGCCCGATGTGCCGCTCGCTGCCCTCGAAGACCACGATCTTGTTGGCGCGCGTCCGGCCTTCGAGCCTCGCGGCGTTCTTGTGGCTCGGGCCTTCGACGAGGATTTGCAACACTCGGCCTTCGCACGCCTTGTTCTTGCGCCCGGCAATTTCATTGATGACGGCCAGGAGCTGCGCGTGGCGGGCCTCGATGACTTCCTCCGGCAACTGGTCGGGCATCGCGGCGGCAGGCGTGTCACGACGCGGCGAGTATTTGAAGACGAAGGCGTTGTCGAACTCGACTTCGCGCGCGAGCGAGAGCGTCTCGGCGAAGTCCGCGTCCGTCTCGCCGGGGAAACCGACGATGATGTCCGTGGTGATGCCGATCTCGGGGCGGACGGCACGGAGTTTGGCGATGATTTCGAGGAACCGCGAACGAGTGTAGCCGCGATGCATCAGCTTGAGCACGCGGTCGCTGCCGGACTGGACGGGCAAATGCGCGCTCTCGACAAGCTTGGGCAGGCGACCGTAAGCCTCAACGAGATCGTCGCCGTAGCCCTTCGGATGCGGGGAGGTGAAGCGGATGCGTTCGAGACCCTCGATAGCGTGGACGGCTTCGATGAGTTGGACGAAAGGCGTGGTAGGGACGCACTGCTGCGCGTCCTCCGTCTCTGCCGTGCGTAGAATGGCGCTCGCATCGCTGCGCTCGCTGGCGCGCGGGAGGCCGACCGGCAGGTCGGCCCTACCGTCCACGGTTCCGCGCCGGCCGTAGCTCGTCACGATCTGCCCCAGCAAGGTGATCTCCTTCACGCCGCGTGCGACCAGCTCGCGGCATTCGGCGACGATGTCGGGAATCGTGCGGCTGCGCTCCGCTCCTCGCGTGTGGGGGACGATGCAGAAGGTGCAGTATTGGTTGCAGCCTTGCATGATGCTGACGAAAGCAGTGACGGCCTTGATTTTCGCCGCCCCGTTGAGCAGGTGTTCCTTGATCGTCGCCTCGCTCCCCTGCTCTGCCGCTGTGTCCACGACCTTGTCGCGACGGCCTGCAAGCAGGTCGTCCAAGTAATCGGCGACGCGATGGAACTTCTGCGTGCCGACGACGAGGTCCACGTCGGGAAGCTGATCAATGAGTTCCCTGCCCCGGCTCTGCGCCATGCAGCCGAGGAAGCCCAGCACCACGCCGGGCCGCTGCCTGCGGAACTGGCCGATGAGATTCTCCATCTTGCCGATGGCCTTCTGCTCGGCGTTGTCGCGCACGCTGCAGGTGTTGAGCAGCACGACATCCGCGACGGCCTCGGACGGAGCGAGGGCGTAGCCCTTGGCGACGAGCTGGGCGGCGACGGCCTCGCTGTCGCGCTCGTTCATCTGGCAACCGTAGGTCTTGAGGAAGACGCTGGGCATGAAAGCAAAACGGCGCGCAGCTTAGGCACTGCGCGCCGGGGCGGAAAGGGGAATGTGGCTACTGCGTGGAGCGGAGCTTCAGCCAGTTGGCATCGCTGCCACCATTCGGGCGTAGAACACCCGTTACCCCGGTAGTGGTCGGGTCTTTCTGAAGCACTTCCCAGCGGTGCAATTCCACATGGCCATCGGCGAATCCCAACGCCGTGCTGCCGTTGTGCATGGCACCCAGGCGATTGCTCGTGGTCCAACTGCCCAACGTGGCCACGTCCATTGCGATGGCGAACCAGCCGTCATCAATCGAGTTCACGCCCTCGTGGGCGAAAACCCATAGGTCGGTGGGGGTGCGCATCTGCGCCAGCCGGGTGAAGACGGTGTATTGCGGGTCGCCGGCGGGGAACGGGCTGGGGCGCACGCCACCGTTCATCCAGTTGTTCATGGATACGCTACGCGCATAGGTGCCCACCGCACCAGGATAGATGTATTTGTCCGACGGGCACTTGAAGATTGCGGGGGTCGAAGCATAGCGGCCCATCTGGCAATGCATGAACAGATCGGTGTTGGTCTCGTAGCCGGGCAGGTAGGCCGTGTTGCCGGGCCGAACGTCGGCGGCGCACCAGGTATTGTTGCTGTTCGAGAGCGCGGTGGCACCGCCGTTGCGCGGGATACGATCGTCGAAGTCACCACCATAAAGGCTCCAAGCAAGCTGCAACTGTTTGTTGTTCGAAAGGCACTTGGCTCCCATCGCCTTTTCCTTCGCCTTGGCCAGCGCGGGCAGGAGCATCCCGGCCAGGATCGCGATGATGGCGATGACCACCAGCAGTTCAATCAGGGTGAAGCCAGCGCGGTTTCGCTTCGCGGCGTGTGACGATTTCATCTGGGCAATCGGACTGTGAGCCGGCTCGCGGACTTCACTGCGGCTCCGTGGCCCGGCTCTTCAGCCATGTGACATCAACGGTGTTGTCGGTGGGGCGAACCACGCCGGTGGACAGATACGCGGCCGTTCCAATGCGCACCTGGCTCCACCGGTGAAGCTCGACGTGGCCGTCGGCAAAACCAATCGCGCTCGCCTGACTGTGCATCGCGGACGGCGCGTTGTTGAAGGTGTTGAACTGGTCCATGTCCAGCCGGTAGTCGCCGTTGTCAATCGACACCCCGTCCTCGTCCACCCACACGAACAAGTCGGACGGATGCCCCAAATGCTCGATCCGGGTGTAAAACTGATACTGCGGCAGCGGCAGAGCGCCGTTGCGGGGCGTGTTGTTCATCCAGGTGCTCATCGCGACGCTGCGGACGTAGGGCTGGCCAGTGGGGATGTAAGTCACCTTGTCCGCGCTGCACTTGAATACTTTTGCGGCTTTGGCGTAACGACCGAGCAAGGCGTCCATGAAGAACTGCGCGTTCGTGGCGCTGCCGTCCTGGGGCGAGCTGCGCATGTTGCCCACGCACCAGGACTGGTTGGTGCCGGGGTTCAGATTCGCCGGCGCGCCACAGGGGACAAGCCGGCCGTTGTTGTCGTCGTAGTAGAGAATCCACGCCAACTGGAGCTGCTTCATGTTGCTCAGGCACTGCGCAGCCTGCGCCTTCTGCTTGGCCTTGGCGAGCGCGGGCAGGAGCATCCCGGCCAGGATCGCGATGATGGCGATGACCACCAGCAGCTCGATGAGGGTAAAGCCGGTTTGACGAGATGGGGAACACTTAATCATGTGCGAAATTGGAAACCGATGCGCCGCACCTATTCAAACCGCAGGCGGCCTGCGCTCACTCGAAGGCGTGTGTCTTGAGCCACTGCGCGTCCTGTGGATTGGCCGTTGCCTGCACGACGGGAACGCCGTTGTTTTTGACTAGGATGTTCCACTTGTGTGACTCAGCGTGACCATCGGCGAAACTCATGCTGGTTGCGCCACCATGGAGCGCCGCAGGCGAGTTCTCAATGCTCGTCCAAGGCTGCGCGCTGTTGTCGAGCCGGTATTGTCCATCGTCGATAGTGTTTGGGTCTTCGTGGATGAAGACGAACAGGTCGGTCGGCTTGCCCATGTTGCTGAACCGTTGATAATAATCCTTGAGCGGAATTCCAGGTGGACTCCCACGAATGTTGGAAGGATTGCCGATAAGGCCTGGATCATTCATCCATAGATTCATGGTAACGCTGCGGACGTAGGCCGACGTTGCAGGTGGGATGATGAACTTGTCACTCGGGCATTTGAAAATGCCGGCATTGCCAGCATACTTGCCTAGCAGGGCGTCCATGAAAAACTGCTGGCTTGTCACTGAGGCGGCGATGTAGTTGCCACCATTGTTTTTCATCCATCCAGTGCACCACGTTTCGTTTGTGAGGTTGAGTGCGAGCTTCGTATGGTCATTGAGCACCATCCGGTCGTCTTGGTCCGTGCCGTAAAGACCCCAGGCAAGCTGAAGCTGTTTCATGTTGCTGAGGCACTTGGTGCCCATCGCCTTGTCCTTTGCTTTCGAGAGTGCCGGCAGGAGCATTCCCGCCAGAATCGCGATGATGGCGATGACCACCAGCAGTTCGATGAGGGTAAAGCCGCCGCGTCCAGCCGGAGCGCGGCTATTGAAGCGAGGTTTCATGTGTGGTTGCGGATTGTTGACTGGCTGAATGTGCCGACGCCTGCGCCGCCCGTCAAGGCGGCATCGGTTAGAGAAAGGCAATTCGCCCTCAAGCAGCATAAGCCCTGAGACCGACCGGGCGCATCTTGACACTGCCCCCGGAGCGCCGGTCTCCGAACCGGCAGGTGTTGAATGCCACGCAGAAACGCGCCGATTCAGAGATCGGCGCTCCGCAATGCCAGCGGGTCGGGGGCAGTGTCAAGATGCGCCCAGACCGACCTCACGACGCAAACCGCGCTTGCCAGAAAGCGTCTCACCGCTACTCTCCACGCCATGAATTTTTTCAAAGCGGTTCTGACGTGGCTGGTGGTCGGGGCGGTTCTCGGCGGCGGGATCTACATGACGGTGCATCCCAAGTCGCCGTCGTGGTGGCCGCTGCTCGGTGCGGTCATCTTCGTGGTGTGCCTCATTGGCAAGTTCGGCTGCCTGCCGCCCAGCGACGAGCATCATCACTGAAAATGCGGGCGGCCCGCCGCAGTGAAAAGCGCGAAGGTCAATCTCCTTCGCGTTTTCGTTTTACTTCGCGGCCTTGTCCAATGCCTCAAGGACGGCGCTGGGCGTCAGCAGCGTGGGCAGAAGGATCGGCTCGGCCTGTGGGTCGCGGGGATAGACCAGCACCATCGGCACGCCGGCACGGCCGAACTTCTTCAGCTCGGTCACGATGGCGGGCGTTTCCAATGTGTCGTCGGCGAGCAGCGCGACGGCGTTGATTTCCTTGAGTTTCTTGCGCGTCTCGGTGATTTCGAGGCTGCTCTTCAAGTTCGCCTTGCAGGTGAAGCACCAGTCCGCCGTGAAATCCACGAGCACCGGATGGCCTTCCGCCCGCGCCTTGGCGACGGCTTCCGAACTCCACGGCTGCCAGTCAATACCATCGGGACTGGTCTTGCCCACAGCTCCGGTCTCGGTGGGGCGCGGGGGATTGCGCCAGTGCAACTGACCTTCCAATGCGTAGGCGTAAGCTCCGCCGGCGAGTGCGAGACTGAGAAACATCGCCAGCCCACGCCGCTCGCCGCCGCGTTGCACGAACTCACCCCAAATCCAAACGGCCAACGACAGCACGACGAGGAACAGGCCCAGCCACAGCGCTCCGTCACGACCGAAAATCTTGGTGGCAACCCACAGCAGCCAGATGGCCGTGGCGAGCATCGGGAAACCCATCGCGTGCTTGAAGTGGACCATCCAGTCGCCGGGCTTGGGAAGGAACTTGAGCCACGCGGGCTGGAAACTTAGCAGCAGGTAAGGCAGCGCCAGCCCCGCGCCGATGGCGAGGAACAACACGAGGATGACCAGCGGCGGCTGCGCGAACGCAAAGCCCAGCGCGGGCGCGAGCAGCGGCGCGGTGCAGGGCGTGGCCAGCGCGGTGGCGAGGATGCCGTTGAAGAACGCGCCGGTTGGTCCTTCCTTGCGCGTGAGTTCGCTCGCCGCTGTCAACGCACCGCCGCCGAGCGAAACCTCAAACAGGCCGAAGAGGTTCAGTGCGACCAGCGTGACGAGTGTGACCATGCAGACGAGGAAGACGGGATTCTGAAACTGCATTCCCCAGCTCGCGTTCTTGCCCGCCTGCTGCACGCCGATGACCACGCCCGCGAGGACGACGAACGACGCGAGCACACCGAGGCAATAGACCATGCCCAGCATCCGCACGCGCGCGGGCGATTCCTTCGCCTGGTTCACGAAGCCAAAAATCTTCAGCGCGATGACGGGCAGCACGCATGGCATGATGTTCAGGATGAGACCGCCGAGGAATGCGAGGAGCAGTGCATGGCCGAAGGAAGTGATTTCGCCTTTGGGCAACGCGGGCGTTGCCACGCCAGCCTCGGTCGCGAGCGCACTCGCCATCGTGTCCCCGATGAGCAAGTTCGTTTCGTAGCCGATGGAGTGACCGGCCTCGGAAACTTCCACCAACAAGCCGAGCAGTTGCTTCGGCCAGCCGCCCTCAGACTTTTTGACCTGCTTGCGGAGCACGGCCTTGCCGCCAGTGTTGCTCACGACTTCGGTCGGCCCGGAGACCTCGAAGCCCTCGCCGCCGTAGGGAAAGAAGTCGGGTTGCTTTGCGCTCGTCGTCCACTCGATGAGCAATGGGCGAGTGTCACCCGTCGCGGGCTTTTCCCAACGCGCAGTGACTGCGAGGTCGGGCTTCAAGCTGGGCAGGAGTTTCTGCCAGTCGGCGAACTGCGCGGCGAACGAAGATGGCTTGGTTTCTGAGCTGATGTTAAGGGTGACTTTGCCCGTCGCTTTGGCCGGCACGCAGGAGCCGCCGGTCTCGCATTCTAGCCAGGAAACCTTCGCCGTCAGTTCGTGACTGCCGGCAAGCGCGTTACTTGCGATTCGCAATGGGATGAGCAGCACGACTTCATCCGCGTATTCGTAGCTGGTCAGTGTGTTCGCGAAATTCTTGTGCGGCACGGGCCATTGAATGTCGCCAGCCGTCACAACTGCCGGCAGCTCCCAAACGATCTTCGTGGGAAAGCCGACGTCGCCGCCGTTGCGCCAGTAGGTGTGCCAGCGCGGGGCCATCGTCATGCGCAATGCGGCGAGGACGGTCTCACCGGGCTTGGCGGCATCCTTGTCCAGCGGTAGCGCGACCTGCGTGGCGGCGGCGCTCGCGGCGCGCGGCGCCAGGAGATGCAGCGCGCATAGAATCGTCAGCACGAACGGCCGGAGTCGCATGGGGAGTAAGATGCTTGGGAGCGGGTTTTGTTTGAAAGAAGTTTGTCGCGGCAACGGAGCGCCAAGCATAGCTCGGCTCGGAAGGCGCTGCCGGCATCTTGTGCGGGCGATGCTCGGCGCTCCGCTCAGCTCCGCTGGCGCTGCCAGTGGGTGATCTTCTTGCGGAAGCTCGCGGCGGTCAGCCAATACCAGCGCTCGTAGCGGCGCAGCGCCTCGGCGCGTTCGTTGGGGTCGTCGCGAATGAATCGCGTTGTGACGCCGGCTTCGGCCGTGACGGGCTTCTCGAAGACCGCGTTGAGCCGCGTGCCGGGCAGGTCGCCATCGAGCGAGTCCACGCGCTTGACGCCGAAGCCGGTCTTTTGCGCGAGCCGGTGCAGCGTGCGCGGCGAGAAGCTGTAGTGGTGCGCGACGTGGAAGAAGTGCGAGAGCCGCGAGCCAGGAGCCTCGATGTTCGGCACCTCGACGACGAAGACGCCGCGCGGCTTGAGCAGCTTCTTGATGGTGGTGAGCGTGGCCGTCGGGCTGATGGTGTGTTCGAGGACGTGGTTCATCACCACGAGGTCGAAGCTCGCGGGCTTGAGCTTGTGCGAGATTTCTTCGAGCAGTCCGTTGTGGACATCGAGGTGCTTCTTTTCACGCGCGAATTGCGCATGACCCTCGTGCGGCTCGATGCCGGTGAACTGCCCAGTCGAGCCGACGATTTCCTTCATGCTCCAGAGCAGCGCGCCCACGCTGCAACCGATCTCCAGCACGCGCACGCCGGGCTTCAGGTAGGGCCGGAGCTGCGCGAGCATCGGGCGGATCTTCGGCAGCCGCCGCTGGAAGAACCGCTCGTCGGGCATGGACTGGTTCTTGTAAGCGCCCCAGTAGCTCGTGTGGTAAAACTTCGAGTTCTCGCGCTCGTTCGGGCGCGGGTTCGTATAGACCAGCCCGCAGTCCTCGCAGATGACCGTGGTGAGCTTCGAGCCGCCGCGTCCGCGCGTGGCGAAAATCTGGTAACGTCCGCTTCCGCAGAGGTCGCAGACCTGTTTGTGTTCTTCAGTTGTGACGACGTTGGATTGCATTGTCCTCCGGCTGTCCGGAAAAGGTGACGCAATGTTTGCGAAGCGCGGCGAATTGTCAAAGGCGGCTTGAAGCTGCCCCGGCTCGGCGCGGCGGCCCGCACACCATCACCAGTGCAGGCGGCGACGACGTCTATCTCGCCAAGCTCAAGGCGAAGTGATGCTGAACGCCGAACATTAACTCGGCCACACGGCGCACGAATTTCGAGCGTTTCCCACCGGCGGAATCCGTTACCGTGGTGACATGAAGATCGCCCTCGGTTCCGATCACGCCGGTTTTGACTACAAGAAACGCATTCACGCCCTGCTCGAAAGCTTGGGGCACGAGGTGCATGACTTCGGCACGGACAGCGCGGAGCCGGTGGATTATCCGGTCTTCATCCGCCCTGCCGCTGAGTCGGTGGCTCGCGGAGAGTGCGAGCGGGGCATCGTCCTCGGCGGGTCCGGCAATGGCGAGGCCATCGTGGCAAACAAGGTGCGTGGCATCCGCTGCGCGCTGTGCTGGAGTCTCGACACCGCCCGCTGGGCACGCGAACACAACGACGCAAACGTGCTGGCGCTCGGTCAGCGGACGATTCCCGTGGAACTCGCGCTGGAGATTGTGCGCGTCTGGCTGGTCACGGAGTTCGCCGGTGGCCGTCATGCCCGGCGGGTCGCGCAAATCGAGACGTGAGATGCTTCAAGCGCGCTGCGATCTTCTGACGCAGGCTTATTCCTCGCCATCGAAGTAGTCCAAGGCCTCGCCCCTGAGAATTCGCCGTTCCGGCGAGCGCACGCCCCATTTCTTGCTGTCGGGATAATACACGGACTCACCGATGGGATTGTCCGCGATGACATAGACGACCAAGTCCTGCGCGCCGTCGTTGATGAGCTGGTGCGGCTCGTTTGGCTTGAAGAGGAACGCGTCGCCCGGACCGACGGGAGTTGAGCCGCCTTGATGCCGGGCCTGGCCAGTGCCGGAGATGACGTGATAGAACTCCCATTGCGCGCTATGCAGGTGATAGGGATACGGCGTCTGGCCGGGCGCGAGGCGGAGAATCTCAACGTCGAAGGGATGCCGCTCGTTGAGGTCCATGGAGCCGGGCTTGCGGCCCAGCGCTTCGGAGACTTCCTTCCCGGCACCGGCGAATTTGCCCTTGGGCGAAATCCACGTCATCTCGGCCAGTTCGTGCGTGTTGACCTTTTGCATAATTGTCCTTTCGCAGTTTGACTAAAAAATGAACAGAGAGCCGCCCAGGTGGACCGGTGACAACGAACGCTTCAACGTGTCACCAAGCCGTTCATCTTCACCACCTCGAAGTCCCGGCCTTTGATGCGCTTCAGCGTGCCGATCTCCTCGTCGTTCCAGCGCGGGTCGGGCGCGCCGCTGAGGAACCAGTCACCGCCGTTGTCGGCGACCATCATGCCATAGTGCTTGAGCGCGGTGAGGATCACCTGCGCGAGCGGCGGGAACTTGCTGATGTCCACACTGGCCTTGAGGCGCACTCTCATGCCCATCGGCGGGAGGTTCGCATCAATGTTGCGGCTGGCGAAGTGCGTGGCCGGCGGCACGTAGGCACGGCGCGAGCGCACGACGGTGAAACGCAGAGCGTGCCGGATGGCCTTCTGCTCCATGACCTCGTCGTAGCGCACAAGGCCGGGGAAAATCGGCAGCCCGGCGGCGTCGGCCGAGGTCCAGCCAGCAGGGCGGAGTTGGTTGGAATTGAGGTCGAAGACTGAGCCGGAGCTGGCCTTCCACGATTTGCCACCATCATTCGGATAGGAAGCGAAGGTTTCGTAAAGTTTCCAGGTGTCGCGCTCGATGACCAGCACGTGTCGGTCACCCTTCGCTTTGGGGCCACCTTCGATGGGTGCATCGGGCGGGATGGGATACGGGCCGGGATCGCTCTCGTCGCCATACTGAAAGCGCACCGGCACGCGCGGCTGCTGGCTGTCCACGACCACGTAGGGAATGCCGCTGGGCGCGCCCTGCCACACAGTGCCAAAGTCAGGATGCAGACTCTTCGCCAGTCCGATGCTCGCGACGATGGCGTCGGAGTTGGGGTCAACGGGATCCAGCGAGATGTCGCGGTTCCAGGGGTTGTCGTCAGGGAAAGGCCGGCGACCTTTGAGCGAGACGTTGGGCCCGAGCGGAATTGGCTCGGCGGCGAAGGAGGCGTTCGTCAGTGCGGGCACGGCGAGCGCGGCGCATTCGACAAAGCGGCGGCGGGTAAAGTTCATTGGCATCATAGCTTCATTGCGTAGTGAACGAGCTGGCCGATCTCCTGAAAGCCTATGGAAGTGTAGAGACCGCGCCCGGCTTCGTTGTGTGACATGGATTCGATGAGCGCGTAGCTCAAGCCTTCGGTGCGAAACCAGTCCAGCGCGCGCGCAATGAGCTGGCGACCCACGCCGCGCCCCCGCAGTTCCGCGACGACGGCGAGATTCGCGATCCGCCCGCTGCCGGCGGCACGGTTCAGCGTGGTGGTGACATAGGCGACGATGCGCCCTGACTCTTCAGCGACGAAAGCGCCAGCGGGATTCGCGTTTGTCTCCAACTCAATGTGCCGGGCCTTGCGCCAACGCCAGTCGTGGCCGTTCTGCCCGCCGAACATGGCCTCGATCGTTTCATCGAGCGAGACACCGGGGAACGCGGCGAGCGTGATCTCTTGAAGGACGGGCAGATCGGCGGGACGAAAGGGACGGATGACGATGCTCATGGAAGATGCTTCGAATCGGAAGGCTGCTACAGGCGTTGTGTTTCACTTCGTGCCGTGCGCAGATGCGTCCGCTGGCCGGTGCCGCAGAATCTCCGCCTTGAAGTCGCCGAGGCTTTGCCAGAGGAGCCGCTTGTTCAAATCCACTTCCGCGATGGCGAGCGTGCCCCATTCCTTCGCCTGCGCCAGCGGCCTGCCGTCGTGGCCATACACGGCGGAGATCATCCAGTTTTGCGACGCGTCGGTGTGCGTGCTGCTGATGACATAGACGTGGTTCTCGCACGCGCGCGCCGCGCCGAGCAACGGGTTGCAGCCCATCACCGGCCACGCGATGATTTCTGCGCCCCGGTTGCTCAGTTCGCGCGCGACTTCGGGGAAAAATCCGTCGTAGCAGACCATCATGCCGACTTTGCCCAGCTTCGTGTCGAAGACCGGATAGTCGTGGCCGGGTTGGATGCCGCCCTCGATTTCGCCGCGCGGCAAACAAACCTTGCGATATTTGCCGAGCATGCTGCCGTCCGGCCCGATGAGCACCGCGACGTTGTAGATCAGATGCCGGTCGCGCTCGATGAGGCCGGGCACGAGGTGAATGTAGTGTTGCTTGGCGAGCTTGCCGAAGAACTCAGTCGAAGGCCCAGGAATCGGCTCGGCGCACTGCTCGTAGGTGCTGCCGCCCGCGTAGGTCAACACCTCGGGCAGCACGAGGAAATCCACGCGCTGCTTCGCGGCCTCCTCAATGAGCGGCACGAAAGCCTGCCGACGTTCTTCCGGCGTCTTCGTGTTGCGTGGAACAAAGTGCGCGGCGGCGAGCCGCACGATGCGTGGAGCCGGGGCCGCAACCGGCGCGAGCGACACATCCGCCCACTCGACCTTCGCCTTCGCCGCCCAACGGAAGTGCAGTTCGACGATGGCCTGCGCGGCTTTCGACGGCACGTGATACACGTCGGAAACTTCCGTCCAACCGTGCTTGTCCGTCGCCTTGTCACTCGGCATCTCCGGCTCCGAACGCGGGAATTCACCGGGACGATACGACGCAAAAGACGGCTCGTCGTGATTCACCGGCTTGCCGTTCGCGTCACGCCACAGGATGCGGACGACCCCGGTGCGGCGCGGTGATTCAGCGTTCGTCACCTTGCGCAGCGCGAAGAAGCGGTAGTGTTGTCCGCCCGTCACGGGGAACGACTTTGTCCACCAGCCGTTCAAACCCTCGCGGGTGTCCGACTCAATGATGAAGCTGCCCGTGCCGGCTGGTCCGCCTTTCGCGTCGTGTCTGAACAACGGACGAATCTCCTCTCGTGCGGCACCAGTGGTCCAGCCCTCGGACGCGGCGGGAATGCCGGCGACCAGCGGTTGCGCGCAGATTAGGAGCACGAGTGCAAGTGAGCGAAGCGAAGGCGTTTTCATGGACGGACAGGATATAAGCACGGCGGTTGGACGCGCGCAACCTGTCGTGCGCTCATGCAGTGCGGTGCCCGAATGGCCGCGCCTCGCCACAAAACCAACTCGACTTGCATCGAACGCTTCCTGAGAGTTCCGCGCGCCCAGTCCATGCATCCTGACGCCATCCAGTTCTTCAACCGCTACACGCAACGCGTGGAGACGGAAACGATTTACGGCGAAGGTTTCCTGCGTTGGACCTATACGAATCCTTTCGGCCTGCTCGCGCTGCACGCGGTCGCCAAACGCGCGTTCTTCTCGCGCTGGTATGGCTGGCGCATGGACCGCTCCGCGAGCCGCGCCAAGGTCGCGCCGTTCATCCAGAACTTCCGCGTGGACACGAGCGAATTCGCCGACCCGCCGGAGTCTTTCCACTCGTTCAATGAATTTTTTTACCGCAAGCTCAAGCCCGCCGCGCGGCCCATCGTAGGCGACACGCGGACGGCGGTGTTCCCGGCCGATGGACGACATCTCGGCTTCTCCGACGTGTCGCGCATGGAAGGCATCTTCGTGAAGGGCGAGGTCTTCCGCCTCGGCGAGCTTCTCCG
>CAYZJP010000008.1:0-907 GCA_964478755.1 uncultured Klebsiella sp. | reverse complement strand
CCTCTCGCGGCTCTGCCCGGTGGACTATCACCGCTTTCATTTCCCTGTCGGTGGCCTCGCCACCGAGCCGCGCTTGATCAACGGCTGGCTCTACTCCGTCAGCCCCATCGCGCTGCGGCGCAACATCCGCATCTTCACGGAGAACAAGCGCGCCCTCACGCGCATCGAGTCGCCGGAGTTCGGCACGGTGCTGATGCTGGAGGTCGGCGCGACGAACGTGGGCAGCTTCGAATACACCTTCGCACCGAACACGCGCGTGGCGAAGGGAGCGGAGAAAGGCTACTTCAAGTTCGGCGGCTCCTCGACGATCACGCTCTTCGAGCCGGGCCGCGTTAAGCTCGACGCTGACCTCCTCACGCACACGGCGGAGCACCGCGAACTCTACGCGCGCATGGGCGACCGCCTCGGCGTGGCGGCGTGAGGTGGCTCAGCGCGTCCCGCCTGACCTGCTTTGAACTACGACCCGTTATTGACACCCGCCCAGCGAGTTGTTTCCGTTCGCGCGCCAAACATGAGCAAGTTGAAATTCAAAGTTGTGCCGGGCGCGGTCGTCGCCCCCAAAGGGTTCCTCGCCAGCGGAGTTTTCTGCGACATCAAGCGCCTCGGCACCGGCAAGGGTTCCAGCAAAGGACAGAAGCGCGACCTTGCGCTCATCGTGTCCGAAGTGCCCGCGAGCGTGGCGGGGATGTTCACGACAAACCAGATTTGCGCCGCGCCGGTGAAGGTCTGCGCCGGGCGAGTGAAGACGGGCATCGCGCAAGCCATTGTGGTGAACTCCGGCAACGCGAACGCCTGCACTGGCAAGCAAGGCATGAAGGACGCGCGTGCGATGACCGCGCTCGTCTCGAAGCAACTGCACATCCCTGACGAGCACATCCTTGTCGGCAGCACCGGGCGCATCGGCGTC
>CAYZJP010000007.1:0-66341 GCA_964478755.1 uncultured Klebsiella sp. | reverse complement strand
AACACCTGCCGGTTCGGAGACCGGCGCTCCGGGGGCAGTGTCAAGATGCGCCCGTCGGTGACTGCGCTTCAGCGCGAGCAGTTTGTAGTTTCGGGAACTTTTGTTGTGGTCAATGCCATCAACTGCCGCTTCATTCCCTGTGTTCTCGCCTCACCAAATGACATGAGAAACTGGACCCAATGGCTGCGTCGGCGCTGGCGCGTCGCGCTGGTCTGGACACTCATCATGGGCTTCGTAGGAATCAATGGGGCCGCCTACCTTCATGCTCGTGCAATGTCGCGCTTCGTGCGCAGCGGCGAGCGGACGGCTTCTCCTGAAAAACTGGGCGCGCTTGCAAAGGCGCGCGTGCTGCTCACAGGCGTAACACTGGCTCGCCCGGAGAACCGCCGAACCCCGAAAGACATCGGGCTGGAGTTTCAGACTGTGCGCTTCGCTGGAGCGAAAGGGCTTCAGCTTGAGGCGTGGTTCGTCCCCGCCAGTCCGACGACCACCAACGGAGTGGTTCTCCTCTTCCACGGCTACGGCGCGAGCAAGGAATCGCTGCTGCCAGTGGCCGCTGAATTTCACACGCTCTATTGGTCGGTTCTGCTCGTGGACTTCCACGGCAGCGGCGGCTCGGCAGGCGACACCACGAGCGTCGGCTGGCACGAGGCCGAGGATGTCGCTGCGGCGTTTGCCGAGGCAGCGAAGCTCGCTCCGGAAAAGCCACGCGTTCTCTACGGCGCGTCGATGGGGGCCGCCGCCTGCCTGCGAGCCATTCAGAAGCACGACATCAAGCCGGCGGCGCTCATCATCGAGTGCCCGTTCGATCGGATGTTGACGACCACTCGCAATCGCTTTCACGCCATGCACGTGCCGTCCTGGCCATTCGCGGAGCTGCTGATTTTCTGGGGCGGGTGGCAAGGGGACTTCGACGGCTTCGCGCACAATCCGATGGACTACGCTCAAGCCGTCCATTGTCCGACGCTCATCATGCATGGAGAAAAAGACCCTCGGGTCAACTTGACCGAAGTGGAGCATATTTTCGTCAGGCTGGATGGCGCGAAGACTTTGAAAACCTTCTCCGGGCTGGGGCACCAATCCTACGTCGAGGCGAAGCCCGAGGAATGGCGCAGCGCGGTGATTGGATTTCTCAACGGTAGTTACGCCGCACCGCCACGTGGGCCAAGTAATTGATGCTGGAATCAAACTAAGTGGACACGGAATTCGCCCAGGTCATGGGCGCAATATTTTGATGGTTTATCACCTCCGTTTCCTGTTCAAATCCCCGCTCGCCTCGTGAGCGAACCGCCAGTGAATCCGGCGTTTCCCTGAAGACCGCGCCGACAGCGCCGTCCGAAGCGGGGCTAGGGCGATGATTGAGCTAGAAACTGAAACCAAAACGGCCACTGGCGCGGCGACGCGGCGGGGTCACGCCGACGCGCACCCGAGCGCCATCGGACGCGACTCGTCCCCTTCGCTCACACAGGTGTTAGACAGTCTCGGCGATGCAACTTTCCGACGCGACCACGGGCTGCGTTACGCTTACGTGGCCGGTGCGATGGCGAATGGCATCGCGTCGGTCGAACTGGTCGAGGCGATGGCGCGCGGCGGGATGCTCGGCTTCTTCGGCGCAGCCGGCCTTGGACCGGAACGCGTCGCCTCTGCGGTGGACCGATTGCAACGCGAGATTCCCGGCCTGCCTTTCGGAGTCAATCTCATCCACAGCCCGAATGAGCCGGACATCGAGGCTGCCGTTGCTGAGTTGCTTAATCACCGTGGCGTGCGCCTCATCGAAGCGTCCGCTTATTTACGGCTCACGATGCCCGTCGTTCGGTATCGCGTCGCGGGTATTCATCGCGACGCGGCGGGCAGCATCATAACGCCCAACCGCATCATCGCAAAAGTCTCGCGCGTCGAAGTGGCGACGCAATTCTTCTCACCGCCGCCGGCGGAGATGCTGAATGAACTCGTCCGCACCGGCGAACTCACCGGCGAGCAGGCCGCGCTCGCCGCGCAAATCCCCGTCGCGCAGGACGTGACCGGCGAGGCGGATTCCGCCGGGCACACGGACAACCGCCCGCTCGTCACGCTGTTGCCCACGCTGCTGGCGCTGCGCGACCGGCTGCAGGCGAAGTTCGGCTACGCGCAGCCGCTGCGGGTCGGTGCGGCTGGTGGTTTGTCCACGCCGTCGGGCTTGGCGGCGGCGTTCGCGATGGGCGCGGCTTACGTCGTCACTGGCTCCGTGAACCAGGCGTGCGTCGAGTCCGGCTCCAGCGACGTCGTGCGCAAGATGCTCGCGCAAGCGGAGCAGGCGGACACTGCGATGGCTCCGGCCGCCGACATGTTCGAGATGGGTGTGAAGCTCCAGGTGCTCAAGCGCGGCACGATGTTCCCGATGCGCGCCGCGAAGCTCTGGGAACTCTACCGCGCGCATCCGAGCCTCGACGCGATTCCCGAGGCGGACCGCGCGCAGTTGGAGAAACAATTCTTCCGCGCCACGCTCGACGAGACTTGGCGGACCACGCGCGAGTTCTGGCTCAAGCGCGATGCGAAGCAAGTCGAGCGCGCCGAGCGCGACGCGAAGCACCAGATGGCGCTGGTCTTCCGCAGTTACCTCGGCCTCAGCTCGCGCTGGGCCAACGCCGGCGAGCCGTCGCGCGTAATGGACTATCAAATCTGGTGCGGGCCGGCGATGGGCGCGTTCAATGAGTGGACGCGCGGCACGTTCCTCGCGCAGCCGGAGAATCGCCGCGCCGAGGTCGTCGCGCTGAACTTGATATACGGAGCTGCGGTCCACCTGCGCGCGCACGCGCTGCGCATGCAGGGAATTCCCTTGCTGCCGGGCGAGGCGGATTGTGCTCCCATCGAACCGAGTCGTCTGCACGAGTTGTTGAACGCAAAGCCTGTTACGTGATGAGCCAGTCCGCCCCCCTCGCCATTGTCGGCCTCAGTTGCATCTTCCCGAAGGCGGATGACCTCCAGGCCTACTGGCGCAACATCAAGTCCGGCGCCGACGCCATTACGCCGCTGCCCGATCGCACGCACTGGAAGACCGACGATTTCTTCAACGCCGACCCGAAGTCGCCCGACATGACCTACGCGCGTCGCGGCGGTTTCATTTCGCCGGTGGACTTCAACCCGATGGAATTCGGCATCGCGCCGAAGGACATCGAGGCGACCGACACGACGCAACTGCTCGGCATGGTCGCCGCGAAACAGGCGCTCGCCGACGCGGGCTACGACAAGAAGCCCTTCAACCGCCAGAAAACCAGCGTGCTCCTCGGCGTCACCGGCGCGCTCGAACTCGTCATCCCGCTCGGCGCGCGGCTCGGTCATCCAATCTGGCGGCGCGCGTTGAAAGAAGCCGGCGTTGATGATGAACTCGCCGAGGATGTCGTGCAGCGCATCGCCGACGGCTACGTGCCGTGGCAGGAGAATTCCTTTCCCGGTTTGCTCGGCAACGTCGCCGCGGGCCGCATCGCCGCGCGCCTCGACCTCGGCGGCACGAACTGCGTCGTGGACGCCGCGTGCGCGAGCAGCTTCGCCGCGCTGCACCTGGCCGCGCTGGAGTTGCAGTCCGGCCGCTCGGACATGGTCATCACCGGCGGCGTGGACACGTTCAACGACATCTTCATGTTCATGTGCTTCAGCAAAACCCCGGCGCTCTCGCCGACGGGGGACGCGAAGCCCTTCGACAAAAATTGCGACGGCACCATCCTCGGCGAAGGACTCGGCATGGTCGTGCTCAAGCGCCTCACCGACGCCGAGCGCGACGGTGACAAAATTTACTGCGTGCTCAAGGGCATCGGCTCGTCGAGCGACGGACGCGGCGGCGCGATTTACGAGCCGCGCTCCGAAGGCCAAATCCAGGCCATCGAACGCGCCTACACCAACGCGGATGTCACCGCTGACACGGTTGAACTCATCGAAGCCCACGGCACCGGCACCAAAGTCGGCGACGCCACGGAGCTGCGTTCGCTCACGAAAGTTTTTTCCGCCGCGAAGTCAGATGGCGCTTGGGCCGCGCTCGGTTCGGTGAAGTCGCAGATCGGCCACACGAAGGCCGCCGCCGGCGTCGCCGGACTCATCAAGGCCGCGCTCGCACTCGAACGAAAAGTCCTGCCGCCCACCATCAAAGTTTCCCAGCCGCTCGATGACGCCGCGCCCGGCTCGCCGTTCTACGTGAACACGACGAAGCGCCCGTGGCTGCCGCGCGCGAATCATCCACGCCGCGCTGGCGTGAGCGCCTTTGGATTTGGCGGCACGAATTTTCACTGCGTCCTCGAAGAACACGGCGGCGCGCGCCAAGCACCCGATTGGAACGGCGACGTGGAAATCCTTGCGCTCTGCGCCGAAAAACTTTCCGACCTCCGCGCGCAACTCGCCGCGCTGCCTACTGAACTTCCCTGGCCTGACCTTCGCCGCCGCGCCCACGCCTCGCGCCAGTCCTTCCGCATCGAAGCGAAGTTCCGCCTGTTGCTTCCGCTTTCAAAAGAATCGTCGTCAAAACCCACCGCCTCCTCCTCCCTCGCCCCCGCCGGGGGAGAGGGCCGGGGTGAGGGGGTGGCTTCCGAACAATTCTCTCTCGCCCCGCTCCGCGATGCTGCGCTCGCGATGCTCGACAAACATCCCGACAAAACTTCCTGGGCCTTGCCCACCGGCGTCTGCTTCGGCTCCGGCGAGCGGCGCGGCAAACTGGGCGCGCTTTTCCCCGGTCAAGGCTCGCAATACGTCGGGATGTTCCGCGACCTCGCGTGCCAGTTCCCCGAAGTGCTCGACGCGCTGGCCGACGCTGACGCTGCTTTCGCCGTGGCTGCGACGCCCTCGTCGCAGTCCGCGTGGGCGCAGCGCCCCGCTGCACGAACGGGCGACGCGGCGTCGCCCGCACCCCGCTGCGCCGAGGCGGCGCAGCCACGCCTCAGCGACTTCATCTACCCGCATCCCGCCTTCAACGACGAAGCCCGTCACGCGCAGGAAGAAGCATTGAAGGCCACCGACGTCGCGCAGCCCGCGCTCGGCGCGGTGAGCGTCGCCGCGTTGAGCCTTGCGGAATCCTTCGGCATCACGATCGAAGCGACTTCCGGCCACAGCTACGGTGAACTCGCCGCGCTCTACGGCGCGGGCCGGTTGAAGCGCGAGTCGCTGCACCTGCTCTCGAACGTGCGCGGCCGGCTGATGGCGAACCGCAACGGCCACAGCGACCGCGGCTCCATGCTCGCCGTGCAGGCGGAGGAAAAAACCGTCGCCGAACTCGCGCGCCTGAACGATTCGCAGCTCGTCATCGCCAACCGCAATTCCCCCACGCAGTTCGTGCTCGCCGGGCCGAAGCTTCAGATCGAATACGCCGCCGGCGAGGCCGCGAAGCGCTCCATCCGCGCCCGCGTGCTGCCGGTTGCCGCCGCGTTTCACAGTTCGCTCGTCGCCGACGCGCGCGAGCCGTTCGCCGCCGTGCTGGAGGAAATTCCTTTCACCAAGGGCCGCATCCCTGTCTATGCGAACTCGACGGCCAGGGAATACCCGCCGGGCGCGAAGCCCGCGCGCGACCTGCTGGCCAGCCAGATGGTGCGCCCCGTGGACTTCATCAAGCAAATGGAGACGATGCACGCGGACGGCGTTACGACCTTCCTCGAACTCGGCCCCGGCCACGTGCTGTGCGACCTCGTGCAGGCGATTCTGCCGGGCCGCGACGTGGATGCCATCGCGCTCGACGCCTCGCGCGGCACGCGCAACGGCACGTTCGATCTCGCCATCGCGCTCTGCCGCGTTGCCGCGCTCGGTCACGCGGTGGATTTGACGAAGTGGGAAACTGTCCCGCCCGCCGCGCCGGTAAAGAACGCGAAGCCCGCGTTCACTGTGCCCGTCTCCGGCGCGAACGTCCGCATGACGCGCCCGCCGGAACGTCCGCCGCTGCCGCGCCGCGAAATGGTCAATGCGAACAGCAACACTTCACCGGAGCAACGCGCTGCTTCGCCTGCCGCGCCGCTTTCCGGTGACGTTGCCGCCGCGCTGCAAACGGCGCAGCAGGGAATGCTCGCTCTGCAAAAGCTGCAGGAGCAGACCGCGCAGTTGCACCAGCAATTTCTCGCAAACCAGGAGGCCGCCCGCCGCTCGCTCGAATCGCTGCTGGGCCAGCGCCGCGAATTGCTCGGCCTGCCGCCGCTCGCGCCCGCCGCCGCGCCGGACGCTGTGCAGAGAATCGCTCCTGCGCCCGTTTCATCGGCTCCGATGCAGCGTGAAGCGTTGGGGAGCGCGCGCGTCTCGCGTGCTGAATCGGGCGTCGCGCCCGATTCATTTGCCGCTCAGACTTCAGTCGTCGTTCGCAATGAAAAGCCGGTCGAACAGAGATCCCAGCACGACGATGGGAACTGCCCGCCGGAGTCGCGCGTTCCACAAACTGCGGACATTTCCCGCATTGCGACGTCTGTTCTCGAAATTGTTTCCGAAAAAACCGGCTACCCCGCCGAGATGCTCACGCTCGGCATGGGCCTGGACAGCGACCTCGGCATTGATTCCATCAAGCGCGTCGAGATCATGGCCGCGTTGCGCGCGCGCCTGCCCGATGCGCCGGAGGTGAAACCCGAGCACCTCGGCACGTTGCAGACTTTACAGGACGTGGTGAACTTCCTCTGCGCGGGCGGCTCTTCCACGGTTGAAGTGCGTGGCGTTACAGCGGCGGACAGCGCACGGGATGCATTTGTCTCCGCCGGTGTTGACGCTGCCGAAGCCAGTCGCGTTCTCCTTCAAGTTGTCTCTGAAAAAACCGGCTACCCCCTCGAGATGTTGAACCTCGGCATGGGGCTGGATTCCGACCTCGGCGTGGACTCCATCAAGCGCGTCGAAATCATGGCCGCGCTCCGCACGCAACTTCCCAGCGCTCCCGAAATCAAACCCGAGCACCTCGGCTCCCTTCGCACCCTGCAGGAGGTCGTGGATTTCCTGTGCGCGGGTTCTGCTCCGGGTGGAACAGGCCACTGGCCTGTCCCGTCCGGCGACTCGCCGGACGAAACGACGAACGCGTCCGTTGCGAAGCCAGCGCAGCTTCCCACTCGCTTGCCTTCTGCCATTCCGGTCGGCGGGTCGCCGACCGTCACGGGCGAGTCGCCCGTGCCACCCAGGCCGACGCTCTTCCGCCAAATCCTCCGCCCTACGCCTTTCCCAGCCGCCGACACGCGCCCGCACGTCACGCTCGCGCCCGGCTCACTCGTCTGGCTCACCGATGATGGCACCAGCCTCACCGCCGCGCTCGTCAAGAACCTTGAGCAACGCGGCCTCACCGTCCGTCGCGGCGCGCCCACCGAACTGCTCGCCGACCGCAACGCCCCGTTGCCCGCCGCGCTCGTTCTGCTTGCGCCCGCTGCGTCCGGCGGCGACGCTTTCCTCAAGTCGGCCTTCCGTCTCATCCAAGTCGCTGCGCCCTCGCTGCGCGCGGCTGGTCGCAGCGGAGCCGCCGTGCTCGTCTCCGCCTCACGCCTCGACGGACTCTTCGGCCTCGGCGTGATGAACGCGACCGCCGACGTCGTCAGCGGCGGCCTCGCTGGCCTCGTGAAAACCGCGCGCCACGAGTGGCCGGAAGTTCACTGCAAAGCTCTCGACCTCGACCCCGGCGCGGCCAGCGGCACCGAACTCGCGAACCAAATCACCGAGGAAATCTTCCGCGCCGGCCCAATCGAGGTTGGCCTCTTCGGCGGTCAGCGCTACAGCCTCGAAATCGAGACCGCCCCCGTGCTCGACAACCCCGCGCCCGCCCTCCAGCGCGGCGACCTCGTCGTCGTCACCGGCGGCGCGCGCGGCGTCACCGCCACGTCCGTCCTCGAACTCGCTCGCCGCCACCAGCCGCGCTTCCTCCTGCTGGGCCGCAGCACGTTGCCCGACGCCGAGCCGCACTGGCTCGTCGGCCTCACGAGCGAAGCCGACATTAAGAAGGCCCTGCTCGCGCACGCCGACGGCGACCGCTCGCCGAAGCGGCTGGAAGCGAAGTTCCGCGAAGTCATGGCCCAGCGCGAAATCCGCACGCACCTCGCTGAGATTCGCGCGACCGGCGCGCTCGCGCACTACGCCACGCTCGATGTCCGCGATGCCGCCACCGTCACCGCCACGCTCGCGGAAGTCCGCGCCGCGCACGGCCCGATTCGCGGCCTCATCCACGGCGCGGGCGTGCTCGCCGACAAACTCATTGAGCAAAAGACCGAGGAGCAATTCGACCTCGTCTATGGCACGAAAGTCCACGGCCTTCGCAACCTCCTCGCCGCGACCGCGACCGACGACCTTCGCCTCATCGCACTTTTCTCCAGCTACACCGGACGCTTCGGCCGCACCGGCCAGGTGGATTACGCCGCCGCTAACGAAGTGCTGAACAAGATGGCGCAGGCCGAGGCCCGCCGCCGCCCGCAGTGCCGCGTGGTCGCCTTCAACTGGGGCCCGTGGAACGGCGGCATGGTCAACGACGGCCTCCGCAAAATCTTCGAGCGCGAAGGCGTCGGCCTCATCGAGCCGGACGCCGGAGCCGATTGCTTCGTCCGCGACGTGCTCGCCCCCACCGGCGAAGCCGTCGAAATCCTCGCGTTGGCCCAGCCTGTTCAGGGTGGAACGGCCAACTTGGCCGTTCTCGACGGCAACCTGCCGTCGAGCTTCGGCACCGTCACCGTTCAGCCGAACCGGGTCGCACTGGGCGCAGTTCGAGCGGCGGGCGGGTCGCCCGCCGCAACGGGCCAGTGGCCCGTTCCACCCGGACCAGTAAGTTCCCCCTCCAGTTTCCACCCCGCGTTCGACCGTGACATTTCCGTCCGCGCGCTGCCCTGCCTCGTCTCGCACGTCATGAACGGCCGCGCTGTCCTGCCGGCTGCGCTCATCATCGAGTGGCTCGCGCACGGCGCGCTGCACGGCAACCCCGGCCTCGCCTTCCACGGCTTCGACGGCTTCAAAGTGCTCAA
Source organism: uncultured Klebsiella sp. (assembly GCA_964478755.1). Classification (GTDB taxonomy): domain Bacteria; phylum Verrucomicrobiota; class Verrucomicrobiia; order Limisphaerales; family SXTU01; genus SXTU01. Next base: position 57,429 of record CAYZJP010000007.1, on the reverse strand, counting down.
GGGCCTCGTCCTCGAAGGCGACGCCACCGCGCACGTCACCGTTTCCGCTGCACCGCCGCAGCCGCGCGACGGCCTGCTCGCCGTGCCGGTGCAATTCACCAGCCGCAACGGCGGCAACAAATCCACGCTGCACGCCACGGCGGAAATTCTTCTCGCGGACACGCTGCCCACCGCACCGAGCATCACGCCCGCCGTGAAGCGCAACGGCATTTTGTCGGAGAAAGTTTATGGCGATGGACGTCTCTTCCACGGCCCGGACTTCCAATGCATCGAGGCGCTCGAAGTCTGCAATCCGACGAACGCCGCCGCGCTCGTCCGCTCCGCGCCCGCGCCGAAGCAGATGATTGCCCAGCCGCTGCGGCCCGCGTGGCTGGCCGACCCGCTCGCGCTCGATGCCGCGTTTCAGCTCATGATTTTGTGGAGCACCGCGCAACGCGCCGCGCCGTCGCTGCCGTGCGCGCTGCGGAGCTTCCGGCAGTTCGCCGCGTTCCCGAAGACCGGCGGCAGCCGCGTCGTCGCGCGCGTCACCTCGGCGGAAACGCCCGTGGCCGTGGCCGACCTGCAATTCTTCGACCGCGCCGGAGCGTTGCTCGCGCTCGGCGAAGGCTACGAGTTTGTCGTGGACGCGAACCTCCGCGAAGCCTTCCGCCAGAACCATCTGCCCGCGTGAACCCCGTTGCGTCCCGTAGCTGCATCCGTGGCTGCGACGCCCCGTCGCAGAAAAGTGTCTGCGGCGCCCCGCCGCGCGAAGCCGCCTTTCCGCCAGCTCGAAATCGCAACGCGCGTTCCGTCCAAAGCGCATCGCTCATTCAACTTTCCCTTCCCCCTCACCCTAACCCTCTCCCTCCGGGAGAGGGAACCAGCTCGCCCGTCTTCGAGTTTTTCGGACACGCACGTCCTAGCCCACCGCTGACTGTGTTTCTCCCTCTCCCCAAGGGAGAGGGCCGGGGTGAGGGGAAACGGCCCACTCGCACTCCGCCCCGCTCACGCACTCGCCGAGCGTCCCGCGCATGACCGCCGCCCCGCCATCTTTCGGCGAACCCATCGCCATCGTCGGCTTCGGCGGCGTCTTCCCCGGCGCTCGCTCGCTGGACGAGTTCTGGCAAATCATCGCCGCCGGACGCGACACCAGCCGTCCCGCGCCGCCGGGCCGCTGGCGGCTGAACCCCGCCGACATCCTCCATCCCACGCCCGGCACGCCCGACCGCGTCTATACCGACCGCGCCTGTTTCATCGAAGGCTTCACGCTCGACCCCGCCGGCCTCGCCGTTGACCGCGACCTGCTCGCGCAACTCGACCCCGTCGTCCACCTCCTGCTCGCTGCGGGCCGCGACGCCTTCACCAGCGCAAAGACCGCTGCACTCGACCGCAGCCGCGTCGGCGTCACTCTCGGCCACATCGCGTTGCCCACGGAAAGTTCCTCCAAGCTCTGTGAGGAAATCCTGACGCAGTTGCTGGAGGAGAAACTCTTCGGCGTCCGCCCATTGCAGGGTGGAACAGGCGACTCGCCTGTCCCGTTCGGCGACCCGCCGAACGGAACGACCGCGCGCATCCCTGCTCCCAGCGCACGCCGCTCCAGCGCGCACGATAACAACCGCCCGGCCAGTGGCCGGACGGAACGGGCTGGTAGCCCGTTCCACCCACTCCAAACCCATCCGCTCAACCGCTACGTCGCCGGTCTGCCCGCCGGGATCCTCGCGCAAGCCCTCGGCCTCGGCGGCGGCACGCGAACGCTCGACGCCGCGTGCGCCTCATCGCTCTACGCCCTCAAGCTTGCCAGCGACGAACTCCACGCGGGCCGCGCCGATGCGATGCTTGCGGGCGGCGTCTCGCGGCCCGATTCGCTCTACACGCAGATGGGTTTCTCGCAGCTCCGCGCGCTTGCGACGAGCGGGCGTTGCACGCCCTTCGATGCGGCGGCGAGCGGACTCATCGTCGGCGAAGGCGCGGGCGTCGTCGTGTTGAAGCGCCTTTCCGACGCCCTCCGCGACGGCGATGAGATTCACGCGCTCATCCGCGGCGCGGGCGTGTCGAACGATCTCGACGGGAATTTGCTTTCGCCCAGTTCCGAAGGCCAGTTGCGCGCGCTGCGGCTCGCCTACGCGTCCGCCGGATGGGAGCCGGAGACGGTGGATTTTATCGAGTGCCACGCGACCGGCACGCCGGTCGGCGACGCGGTCGAGTTCACGAGCCTGCAACAACTCTGGGCCGGGCGTCCGTGGCAGCGCGGCCAGTGCGCGCTCGGCGCGGTGAAGGCCAACATCGGCCACTTGCTCACCGGCGCGGGCGCGGCGGGGCTTGTCAAGGTCTTGCTCGCGCTGAAAAATAACACGCTGCCCGCCGTGCCGAATTTTCAGCGGCCCTCGGATAAAATTCCGCTCGGCGAAAGCCCCTTCCGCGTGTTGAAGGAAAGCCAGCCGTGGAATCGTCGTGAAGCAAACGCGCCTCGCCGCGCAGCGATCAACGGCTTCGGCTTCGGCGGCATCAACGCGCACGTGCTCATCGAGGAGTGGTGCGGACAAACGGAGCGCCGAACTCCGGTTCGGCGAGAGCTGAGTTCCGGTGCATCGGCAAACGCCGGTTTGGAAGCCGGCGCTCCAAGCGCTTCGCCCCAGACGCCAGACGCTATTCCCCATCCCCCATTTCCCATCGCCATCGTCGGCCTCGCGGCGCACATCGGTCCGTGGAAAAATCTCCGTTCCTTCGCCGCCCGCGTGCTCGGTGCGGACACCGAGACACAGCCGCAAGCCCGCTTCGACTGGCGCGGCCTGAACACTGAATTGCTCCGCTCGTCCTGCGGCTCGACGGGGAGCGCACGCGTCCCGCGTGCCGGATTGGGCGGCTCGCCCAATTCGCCCGTCACTCCATCTTCTTCCTCGGCGAAGGAAGACAAATCAGTCGAACAAAGTTTTCAGCGGGCCGCTGAAGACGGCACGCCAGCGGCGTGCGCTCCCCAGCTCGCCGGTTATTTCGTTGACGACCTCGCCATACCCGTCAACCGCTACCGCATTCCGCCGCGCGAACTCGGCGAGTTGCTGCCCCAGCAAGCGTTGATGCTCGAAGTCGCGCGCGACGCGCTCGCCGACGCGCGTGTGAACGGCCCCAACCCCGCGCGGACGGGCGTCTTCATCGGCCTCGGGTTGGATTTGCGCACGACGGATTTTCATCTGCGCTGGGCGATGCTGCGCGATGGACAGGCTGCCGCGGATTCCGTTGGCCCGCCGCTCAACGCCGACCGCACGATGGGCGCGCTCGCCGGCACGAACGCCAGCCGCATCGCGAAGGAATTCCGCATCGGCGGCCAGAGCTACACCGTGTGCAGCGAGGACACGAGCGGCCTGAGCGCGCTCGAAATCGCCGTGCGCGCGCTGCAACAGGGCGAACTCGATCTCGCACTCTCCGGCGGCGTGGAACTCACCGGCGACCTCCGCGCTCGCCTCGCCGAAGCCGCGCTCGGTGCGAATGAAATTCCCGGCGAAGGCGCCGTGGCAATTGTGCTGAAACGTCTCGACGACGCGCAGCGCGACAACGACCGCATCTACGCCGTGATTCGCGGTATCGGTGTTGGGAGCGCGGCGTTCACGCCGCAGAAGCGCGCGAAGGACGAGGCGATCCAGATCCCGTCCGAGCGAAACAAAACTTCGGAGGTTTCTGCGGCCTCAAGGCCGCGCTCCGCAGCGCAACTCGCCACCGCGCGCGCTTGTGCTGAGGCTGGTTTTGATAACTCCGTTTTAATCGCCAGCGCGGCAAACGAAGTCGGCCACACCGGCGCGGCATCGGGTCTTGTGAATCTCGCGAAAGCCGCGCTCGCATTGCACGGCGAAGTGCTGCCGCGTCACGCGCGCGGTGCCGCGCCGCAACCGTGGGTTCGCGACCGCGCCGACGGCCCGCGCCGCGCCGCAGTCACGACGAGCAGCGTGGATGGCAATGCGGTGTGTGTGGTGTTGGAGGAAGCTCCAGTTTTTGACCCATCATCTCCTGTTTCATTAGCACCCGGCTTCAGCCGGGTGTCTCCGGACAGTGAAGAGTCCGAAACCGTTTCAACGGTTTCGGGCGGGCGGGAAGCCGTTGAAACGGCTTGCGACTTTGCGCGCATTCACACCGGGCTGAAGCCCGGTGCTAATGAGAGGGCTGTCAGTCAGATCCTCCTCACGTCGGCTGCTGCCAAGCGGGGGGATGCCCTCTTCACATTCGCGGCCGACGAGGCCGCCGGACTGCTCGCGCAACTCGATTCACTCCGCCGCCTTGCCGCCTCTGCGCCGAGCGCCCCGCTCGACACGCTGGCCCGTCGCTGGCATTGGAGCGCCGAGCATCGCTCGGCCAGAGCCGCCGCCAATGCCGAGCAATGCTCGGCGCTCCTCACGCTCGCCTTCATCGCCGAAGAACGCGCGCAATTTGCCCGGTTGCTGGATGCCGCGGCTTTGCTCATCCAACAGCCGCGCGGCAGCGCGGCCCTACCTTCACTCGACCACCGCGACCGTGATCGGCTTTTCTTCACTCCGCCGGAGAAGCGCGTTCGCGGCAAAGTCGCCTTCGTCTTTCCCGGCGCGGGCAATCACTTCGCGGACATGGGGCGCGAACTGGGATTGCTGTTCCCGGAAATTCTTCGCGCGCAAGATCGCGAGAACGACCGGCTCGCCAGCCAGATGTTTGCCGCGCAATTCTGGAATGCCACCGTGCCCGTCACCGACCAGCGCGTTTCGATTTGCGGACAGGTCGCGCTCGGCGCGTTCGTCAGCGATATCGCGGTTTCGCTCGGCTTGAAGCCCAATGCCGCCATCGGCTACAGCCTCGGCGAGAGCACGAGTTTGTTCGCACTTCGTGCATGGACTGCACGTGATGACATGCTCGCGCGCGTCACGGCCTCGACGTTGTTCACGAAGGATTTGACCGGCGAATCTGCCGCGCTGCGGCGCGCGTGGAAACTGCCTGCTGAACAGTCTGTCGCTTGGGTTGCGGGCCTCGTTGACCGGCCCGCCGAGGAAGTCCGCGCTGCGATGGCCGGGCTGGCGCGCACTTACATTCTCATCGTCAACACGCCGCGCGAATGCGTCCTCGGCGGCGACGCGGAGCAGGTGCATGCGCTTGTAACAAAACTCGGCTGCCACTTCTTCGCGCTCGACGGCGTGAGCACGGTGCATTGCGAACTGCTCAAGCCGGTGCTGGAGCCGTATCGCGAGCTGCATCGCTTCACGACCACGCCGCCGGCGGACGTGACGTTCTACAGCGGCGGCTGGGGCCGCAGTTATTTGCCTGACCGTGAGACGGCGGCGGATGCCATCGTCGCGCAGGCCAGCGCCACGATTGATTTTCCGCGCGTCGTGCAAGCCGCGTATGCGGATGGCGTGCGGTTCTTCATCGAGATGGGGCCGGGTGCGTCGTGCTCGCGGATGATTGGACAGATTTTGGAAGGGCAGCCGCACTTCGCCCGTTCGCTGTGCCTGTCGGCGAAGGAGCCGCTGCTGGACGTGCTGCGAGTGCTCGGCGCGCTGTGGGCCGAAGGTTTGCCGGTGAACTTGGAGCCGCTGTATGGCGTGCGCGAAGAAGAAGCCGCGCCGGAACCGGAAGGGAAGCAGGTGGTCATCCCCATTACGGGTGCGCGCATCGTGGTGCCGGAGCGGCCGAAGTCTGGTTCGGGTGGAACAGGCGACTCGCCTGTTCCGCGCAGCGACCCGCTGCGCGGAGCGACGGCGCACTCTCGGACTGAAGGGAGCACGATTGTAGCAGGGACACGCGCCGAAATTCCGTCGGGCGAGTCGCCCGACGGGACGGGCCAGTGGCCCGTTCCACCCAGCAGAGGGGCGGAGCCGCAGCTTGTGCCGGCGAGAACTGAAGTTGCAGAGGATCCTTTTGAAGCCGAATTGCTCACGGCGATGGCGCAGGCGCAGGCGACGACGTTGCAGGCGCACGAGGCTTACTTGGCGTTCTCGCAAGGCGTGTTCAAGTCGCTGTCCGAGGCGGTGCAGACGCAGTTGGATTTGGTGGCGCGGGCGGCGAATGGGGCGGGGAGCGCACGCGGCCCGCGTGCGGAATTGGGCGGCCCGCCCAATTCCATCGTCATGCCACCTTTCTTCGAGGCGCGTGGAGGAGAGTTAGAGGAACGACGTTTTCAGCGGGCCGCTGAAGACGGCACGCCAGCGGCGTGCGCTCCTCCGACGACTGTTCCGCGCTCGCTCACGCGCGAGCAGTGTTTTGAATTTGCGATTGGAAAAATTGGCAACGCGCTCGGCTCGCTCTTCGCTGAAGTGGATTCCTTCCCGACGCGCGTGCGGCTGCCCGATACGCCGTTGCAACTGGTGGACCGCATTACGGCCATCGAGGGCGAGCCGCGCTCGATGACACACGGGCGAGTCGTGACGGAGCACGATGTTCATCCGGGCGCGTGGTATCTCGATTGCGGGCGCATTCCGACGTGCATCGCGGTTGAGGCGGGTCAGGCGGATTTGTTTCTCTCCGGTTTTCTCGGCATTGATTTCCAGACGCGCGGGCTGGCGATGTATCGGCTGCTCGACGCGAAGGTTTGCTTTCATCGCAGTCTGCCTGGGCCGGGTGAAGTGATTCGTTATGACATCCGCATCGAGCGGTTTTTCCAGCAGAGCGGCGTGTGGCTCTTCAAGTTCAACTTCGAGTCCACCGTTGGCGGCCAGCCGCTGCTCACGATGACCGAGGGCTGCGCGGGCTTTTTCACGCCGCAGGATTTGGCGGCGGGCAAAGGCGTCGTGCGCACCGCGCTGCAACTCAAGCCAACGCCCGGCAAACGCCCGGCGGATTGGGAAGACTTCGTGCCGATGGCGGTGGAGTCGTATTCGGCGGCGCAACTCGACGCATTGCGCGAAGGCGACTTGGCAAAATGTTTTGGAGAGAAGTTCGCCGCGCTGAAGCTAGCGAAACCCGTGACGCTGCCCGGCGGAAAAATGCGCCTCGTGCATCGCATTGAAAAACTTGAGCCGAATGGCGGGCGGTTCGGTCTCGGGCTGATTCGCGGCGAAGCGGACATTCATCCGAGCGACTGGTTTCTCACCTGCCATTTCGTGGACGACCGCGTGATGCCGGGCACGCTGATGTATGAGTGCTGCCTGCACACGTTGCGCGTGCATCTGCTGCGGCTCGGCTGGGTGGCGGAAGCACGCGAAGGCGTCGCGCTCGAGCCCGTGCCCGGCGTTGTTGGTCAGCTCAAGTGTCGCGGGCAAGTTTTGGAGACGACGAAGGTTGTCACTTACGAAATCGAAATTAAAGAAATCGGCTACGGGCCGGAGCCGTATGTCATCGCCGACGCGCTGATGTATGCCGACGGCAAGGCGATTGTCGAAATCGGCAACATGAGCCTGCGCTACACGGGCGTGACGCGGGAGGAATTGCGGGCGATGTGGAATGCGGCGGAGCGCCGGTTTCCAAACCGGCAGGCAGTAACGAGTGGAGTAGGACACGCCGGTTCGGAGCCCGGCGCTCCGAAGTTTGCGCTCTACGGCCCCGAGCGCATCACCGCCTTTTCCAGCGGCAATCCATCCGATGCTTTCGGCGCGCCTTACCGCATTTTCGACTCCGACTCGCCGCGTCGCATCGCGCGGCTGCCGCGCGCGCCATATCAATTCCTCGACCGCATTACGGAGATTCGCGGCTGCGAGGCGTTCAAGATGGTCGCGGGCGGCGAGGTCACGGCGGAATACGACGTGCCGCCAGGCGAATGGTATTTCGCCGCGAACCGCCAAGGCGATATGCCGTTCGCCGTGCTGCTCGAAATCGCGTTGCAGCCCTGCGGCTGGCTCTCGGCCTACATCGGCTCCGCGCTCACGAGCAGCGACGACCTTTCCTACCGCAACCTCGGCGGCACTGGCACGCAGTTCGCGCCCGTGCGGCCCGGCGTGGGCACGCTCACCACGCGCATCAAGAACACGCGCCTCTCCAGCTCGGCGGGGATGATTATCCAGTGGTTCGATTTCGAGGTCAGCGCGGGCGCGCAGAAAATTTATCGCGGCGACACCTACTTTGGTTTCTTCCCGAAGGCAGCGTTGGAAAAACAGGAAGGCATCAAGGGCGTGAAACTTTACGAGCCGAGCGCGGCGGAACTGGCGCGCGCGAAGTCGCTGCCGTATCCAACACAAGTGCCGTTTGCGGACGCGATGCTGCGCATGGTGGACGACATCACCGCGTGGGTGCCGGACGGCGGGCCGAAGCAGCTCGGCTTCATTCGCGGCACGAAGCGCGTCGTGGCGGACGAGTGGTTTTTCCAGGCGCACTTCTATCAAGACCCCGTCGTGCCCGGCTCGCTCGGTCTGGAGTCGTTTTTGCAACTGCTGAAATTCTGCGCCGTGAAACGCTGGGGCCACGCTGCGAGCCTGCGCTGGGAAGCCGTCGCGATGGACGCGAAGCACGAGTGGACGTATCGCGGGCAGGTGATTCCGCGCGACTCGCTCGTGACGGTCGAGGCGGTCATCACGGCGTGGGACGATGAGAACCTGTTGCTGACGGTGGACGGTTTTCTCTCGGTGGATGGCCGCGTGATTTACGGGATGAAGAACTTCACCGTGCGCGGCGTGAGCGAATGAAACCTTTCTTTGGCCACAGATTGAACACAGATGAAACACAGATGGGGAACCGGGTCTGTGTTCAATCTGTGTTTCATCTGTGGCTGATTCGTCTTAGTCCGGCCTTGCTATGATGCCCGAATATCAACGCGTCCACATCACCTCGCTCGGCTACGAGTTGGGGCCGGTCGTGGTCACCACGGCGGAGTTGGAGGAACGGCTCGCGCCCGCCTTCGCGCGGCTCGGTATCCAGCCCGGCCAGCTTGAGGCGTGGACGGGCATTTCAGAGCGCCGCTGGTGGGAGCCGGGCACGCCGCTCTCGCAAGGCGCGACGGCCGCCGCGAAGAGGGCATTGCAGAAGGCGAACCTCGGCGCGGGCGACCTAGGGATGCTGCTCTACTGCGGTGTCTGCCGCGAAAATTTCGAGCCGGCCACCGCGTGCGCCGTCGCCGATGGCATCGGGATGCGCGGCGGCGCGTTTGTGTATGACGTGAGCAACGCCTGCCTCGGCGTGCTCAACGGGATGATTGAGGTCGCCAATCGCATTGAGTTAGGCCACATCCGCGCCGGCCTCGTCGTCTCGTGCGAAAGCGCGCGGGAGATCAACGAGATCGCCCTCGCGCGGATGCTCAACGGTGCCGGCGGCATGGATGAGTTCGCGCCCGCGCTGGCCACGTTCACGGGCGGCTCCGGCGCGGTCGCGGTGCTGCTCACAGATGGTTCCTTCTCGAATTTGCGTGGGCATCGGCTACTCGGCGCGGTGTCCGAGGTCGCGCCGGAATTTCACCAGCTTTGCCGCTGGGGCATCAAGCCGGGCCGCGACGGATTGCACGAACAGTTCATGGCCACGGACTCGGTCGCCGTGCTGAAGAACGGCGTCGCGCTCGGCGTGCAGACTTGGAAGGTTTTTCTCGACACGATGAACTGGAGCGCCGCGAGCGTGGACAAGGTGATTTGCCATCAGGTCGGCAGCGGGCATCAGGAAGCAATCTTGAAATCCATCGGCGTGCCGCGCGAGAAGGACTACACGACCTTCCGCTTCCTCGGCAACATGGGCACCGCCGCGCTGCCCGTGACCGCCGCCATCGCCGACGAGCGCGGCGTGCTGAAGCTCGGCCAGCGCGTGGCCTTTCTTGGCATCGGCAGCGGCCTAAACTGCATGATGATGGGGGTGGAGTGGTGAACTTCCGCCGCGAACACTATCCCTTCGTCGGCCACTTCCTTGACCGCGACGGCATCGGCCTGCACTACCTCGACGAGGGCGCGGGCGGTGACGCCGTCGTGATGGTTCATGGCAATCCGACGTGGTCCTTCTACTACCGCCGGCTCGTGCTTGGCCTGCGCGATCAGTGCCGCGTTCTCGCGCTGGACCACATCGGCTGCGGCCTCTCGGACAAGCCGGACGATTCGCGCTACGAATTCACGCTCGCGCGTCGCGTCGCCGACCTCGACGCGCTCATCGCGCACGCGAAACTGCCGGAGAAAATCACCCTCGTGCTGCACGACTGGGGCGGAATGATCGGCATGACGTGGGCCGCGCGGAACCCGCACCGCATTGCGCGCCTTGTGCTGCTGAACACGGCGGCGTTCCATTTGCCGAAGACAAAAAAACTTCCGCCATCGCTCTGGCTCTGCCGCAACACGCCGCTCGACGCGCTGCTCATCCGCCGCGCCGGCCTCTTCGCGCGCCTCGTCACGCGCCGGGGCGTCGCCACGCCTGAGCTGTCGCCCGTCGAGCGCGACCCATATCTCGCGCCCAGCACCGCGAAGGCGAGCCGGCTCGCGCAGCTCCGATTCGTGCAGGACATCCCGCTGGTGCCCGACCACCCGACCTACGCGCTCGTCAGCGAAGTGCAGGCCAAGCTCCCGCAATTTCAGCGCACGCCCGCGCTTATGTGCTGGGGCGCGAAGGACTGGGTCTTCGACGATCATTTCCTCGCCGAGTGGAAACGCATTTTGCCGCAGGCCGAAGTGCATCGCTTCCCCGACGCCAGCCATCTCGTGCTCGAAGACAAGCCCGATGAAATCCTCGCGCTGGTGAAGCAATTCTTCGCGAAGCACCCGGTCAAGGAGTGAACGTGCCTGCGACGGCTACAGCAAACATCTCGTCGCACCTCGCCGTGATGGCTGGGCGGCAGCCGGACACGCCCGCCGTCATTGCGCCGCAGCGTGATGGCTTTGGGAAGCTCACTTATTCGCAACTCACCTTTCGCGAACTGAATGAAAAATCCCACTGGATCGCTGCCGGACTTGAGCGCATCGGAATAACGCGAGAAACACGCACCGCGCTGATGGTGCCGCCGAGCCTCGACTTCTTCGCGCTGACCTTCGCGCTGTTCCGTGTCGGCGCAGTGCCGGTGCTGATTGATCCGGGTATCGGTTTGAAAAATTTCGCCAACTGCTTCGCGGAGGCGGAGCCGGAAGCCTTCATCGGCGTTCCCAAAGCGCACGCCGCGCGCGTGCTGCTCGGCTGGGGAGCAAGAACGATTTATCGCCCGGTCACGGTTGGCAGAAAATGGTTCTGGGGCGGGCATACATTGAAGCAAATCGAACAACTTGGCTTTGATTCGGACCATCCTTTCAACACTGTTGCCTCCGAGCCAAAAGAAACCGCCGCCATTCTGTTCACCAGCGGCAGCACCGGCGCACCCAAGGGCGTCCTCTACACGCACGAGATGTTTTCCGCGCAAATCGAGCAGGTGCGCCGGCTCTACAACATTCAGCCGGGTGAGATTGATTTGCCCACGTTCCCGCTCTTCGCGCTGTTCGGCCCCGCGCTCGGCATGACCGAGGTGCTGCCGGAAATGGACTTCACGCGCCCCGCGCAGGCCGATCCGGTAAAAATCATCGCCGCCATCGAGCGCTTCCGCGTGACGAACATGTTCGGCTCGCCCGCGCTCATCAACCGCGTGGGCCGCCACGGCGAATTACACAATACAAAACTCCCGACGCTGCGCCGCGTCATCTCCGCTGGCGCGCCCGTGCCTGCGAAGGTGCTCGGTCGTTTCGCGAAACTGCTTTCTGATGGTGCACAGGTCTTCACGCCCTACGGCGCGACCGAGTGCCTGCCCGTCGCCAGCATCGGCAGTGACGAAATTCTCAACGAGACCCGCGCGCAGACCGACCACGGCAAGGGCGTCTGCGTCGGTGCGCCCGTGCCTGGTCTTGCGGTGAAAATCATCCGCATCACGGACGAACCCATCGCCGCGTGGAGCGATTCGCTTGAACTTCCACGCGGCGAGATCGGCGAAATCGCTGTGCAGGCCGCGCAAGCGTCGCGGGCCTACTTCAATCGCGCTGATGCCACTGCGCATGCAAAAATCTCCGGCGCAAGCGGCGCGTTCTGGCATCGCATGGGCGACGTGGGCTGGCTCGACGAGCGCGGGCGCATCTGGTTTTGCGGGCGCAAATCACACCGCGTCACCACGCGGGCCGGGACGCTGTTCACGATTCCGTGCGAGGCGATTTTCAACACGCATCCCGCTGTCTTTCGCAGCGCGCTAGTGGGCGTGCCGAATGGTGACGATACGGAGCCGGTAATTTGCATCGAGCTGGAGGCCGGCGCGCGCGGACAGGACGAAGGCAAACTGCGAAGTGAACTTCTCTCGCTCGGCGCGGCGCACGCGCACACTCGCGAGATTCGGAACATTTTGTTTCACCCCGCGTTCCCCGTGGACATCCGGCACAACGCAAAAATCTTCCGCGAGAAACTCGCCGTGTGGGCGGCGAAGCAACGGACATGAGGAAACCTCTCAAAAACGCCGTTGATGATAGCCCGGCGTTTCAACGCTGGGTAATCAGGGCGCGAGCACAAAATGAGTCCCGTCAGGGACGACAGAATTTCTTTCGTCCCGGCGGGACTTGCGCCACGCCAACCCTCCGTCTTCCCAGCGCTAAAGCGCTGGGCTATTTTCATTGGGATAAAACGCGATTTTGCAAAGGACTCATGGGCATGCAACGTCACAATATTTTCCGCTCGCCGAGTTCCCGCGCCGGGGAGCACACGCGCCCCGCGTGTCGGTCGCCGCGCCCTCGCGGCGACCGCCGGGCGCGTCCGATGCACGGAAAGTTTTCGTGTTCGTGCGCGCAACGGCCAGCCGCGAGGGCGCGGTTGGCGGCGCCCGGGGCGGGCGCGCTCCCCAACTTTAGATATTCATGAAGGCACTCGTCACCGGCGGCGGCGGATTTCTCGGGCTCGCCATCGCGCGCGCGCTGCGGCAGCGCGGTGCGGATGTGCGGAGCTTTTCGCGGCACGAGCACACGGCGTTGCGCGAACTCGGCGTCGAACAAGTGCGCGGCGACATCGGTGTTGCTGTGGCCGTTTCTGCTGCGGCTGCGGGCTGTGACATCGTTTTTCACGTCGCGGCGAAGGCGGGCGTTTGGGGCGCTTACGAGGAATATCATCGCGCGAACGTCACCGGCACGGAGAACGTCATCGCGGCGTGCCGCCGGCACGGTGTGCGAAAGCTCGTTCACACCAGTTCGCCGAGCGTGATCTTCGACGGGTGCGACATGGAGGGCGTGGATGAATCGGTTCCGATTCCATCGCACTTCGAGGCGCACTATCCGCGCACGAAGGCGGCGGCGGAAAAACTTGTCCTCGCCGCAAACAGCCCGCAGCTCGCGACGGTCGCGCTGCGTCCGCATCTCATCTGGGGGCCGGGCGACAATCACTTGCTGCCGCGCCTCATCGCGCGCGCAAAGGCCGGACAGCTCCGCCGCATCGGCTCGCGGCAAAAGCTCGTGGACACGATTTACATCGAGAACGCCGCGGACGCGCACCTGCTCGCAGCGGATGCGCTCGCGCCGGGTTCGCCGTGCGCGGGCAAGGCTTACTTCATCTCGAACGGCGAGCCGGTTGAACTGTGGGAAATGGTGAACCGCCTGCTCGCGGCCGCCGCGTTGCCGCCGGTCACGCGGACGGTGCCGGCGGGGCTGGCGATGTTCCTCGCGGCGTGTTTCGAGATGGCGCACACGCTGACCCGCAGCGGGCGCGAGCCGCGCCTGACGCGCTTCGTCGTGCGCGAAATGACGACGGCGCACTGGTTCGACATCTCCGCGTCGAAGCGCGATTTTGGCTACGTGCCGCGCGTGTCCACGGAGGAAGGTTTGCGCCGACTGGCGGAACACTTGAAGCGAGGCGGCTGATGATTCCCGACTGGCAAACGCTCGTCGCACCACGCCCGCTCACTGAGCGCGCCGTGCGCTTGGCGCTGGAAGAACCGGCGTGGACGGCGTGGTTTGCCCACGCGGGTTTGGCGGATTTCGCGGAGGTTTCGCCGGGAAATTTTTTGACCCGCGCTGAATCCCTGCGCGCCGGCGTGTTCAAGTCTGGCCAGCCACGCGATAATTTCTCGTTGGGACGACTCTCAGCGAAGCTGGCTCTTGTGGCGTGCGTGGAAGAAGCACACGCGCCCGGCATAAACCACCCTCTCATCCCAAATCACTTCTTGACCGGGGGAGAGGTAGAGGGCATCGCTCGCAAGTTGCGCGTAATCGAAATCACGAACGGCTCGCACGGCGAACCGATGGCGCTGGCACCGGTGGATTGTGAGTTTGGCGTGAGCCTGAGCCACGTGAACGGACGCGGCGTGGCAGTCGCCTTTCCCCGTGGACAGAAAGCCGGGGTGGACTTGGAGCTCATTGACGCGCGGCGTGCGGAGACAGTTCGGAAGGCCGTGCCGCTGTCGTCTTTCGAGGAAGCTTGGTTGAGAAGTGTGTCGCTCCCGGAAGTGACCGCTCTGCTGTTGCTCTGGACGGCGCGCGAAGCACTGGGCAAGGCGCTCGGCTGTGGGCTGGCGTGTCCGTGGGAGACGCTGGCACTGGCGGAAATTCGACCTGGAGAAAGTGGAACGTGGGTTGGGCGTTACGCCCATCAGCCCGCGCTGCGCTGTCGGAGCTGGATTGGACCGGACTGCGTTCTCTCGGTGGCTTGGGCCGGTCAGGAGGCTTGAGGAGACGACTTAAGTGGTCGCGTTTTCACTGCCAAGGCAATTTGTCCAAGTCCACGTTGCCACCGGTGAGCACGACGCCGACGCGCTTGCCGTGGAATTTTTCCGGAGCGGACAGAACGGCGGCGAAGGGGACGGCGGCGGAAGGTTCGACAATGATTTTCAGCCGCTCCCACACGAGCCGCATCGCAGTAATGATTTGCTCCTCGGTCACGGTGACAATGCCGCGCGCGTGGCTGCGGATTATGTTGAAGGTGCGCTCGCTCAGGGACGCACGCAGGCCGTCGGCGATGGTCGCGGTGTTGGTGTTGGGCAGCAGCCGGCCTTCGCGCAAGGAACGGAAGGCGTCGTCAGCAAGCGCGGGCTCGGCTCCCCAAACCCGAGTGTCTGGTGCGACAGCGCGGGCAGCGATGCAAAGTCCGCTGAGAAGCCCGCCGCCGCTGACGGGTGCGACGAGCGCATCGAGCGTGGGGACTTGTTCGAACATCTCGAGCGCGACGGTGGCCTGGCCGGCGACGACCCTCGCATCGTCGTAGGGGTGAATGAAAGCCGCGCCTGTCTCCCGCTGGATGCGGTCGGCCTCGGCTTGGCGAGCCGCGAGTGTCGGCTCGCAGAGTGTGAGCCGTCCACCGTAGGCGGTGATGGCGCGCTGCTTGATGAGCGGGGCGTTGCGAGGCACGACGATGTAGGCCGGGATCCGGTGGAGACGTGCGGCTAATGAGAGGCACGTGGCGTGATTGCCGGAGGAGTGCGTGACCACGCCGCGCGCGGCCTGCTCGTCGGTGAGCTGGCGCACGGCGTTGAGGGCGCCGCGGAATTTGTAAGCGCCGCCTTTCTGGAAGTTTTCACACTTGAAGAAAAGCGTCGCGCCAGCCAGTTCGTCGAGACTATTGCTGGTCAGCACCGGCGTCCGGTGGACGGTGTCGGCGATGCGGGCAGCGGCGGCGCGGAGGTCGGAGAGGGCAGGGGACACGGGGACGGGATTGCGATTAAGGTTGAGGTTGCAAACGGAGAGAGGCGGCGGCGGTTTACTCCGGCCCGGTCGGGCCAGCAGCGGAGGCCGCAGTGTCCAGCCGGCGGAAGTCACCGCGAATCACGTCGAGCAGGTCGAGCTTTTCCAGCACGTCCTCGGTCGCGATTTTGGCGTCGGCACTTTTGGAGACGGACTTGAAATCGGAGCGGCGGCGGAGGTAGGCGAGCAGCGTCCGGCGATAATCGCTGATGAGCCGAGCCAGTTCTATGGGCGCGGCGCTTTGCAGAAGTTGAAGCTGCAGCGCGGCCTGCGCGACGGCGGGCTGGTGCCGGGCGAACTCGGTGTGCGCGATGACTTCGCGGAGGGGCAAGTCCTTGCGGCCCGGCACGGCGTTGGTGCCGAGGCGGACGGAGATGGGCGCGGCGAGAATTTCATCGAGCTGGCCGAGGCTGTGCGCCAGCGTGTGCCGCATCCGTTGGTCACGCGCGGTGAAATCCATCCACACGACGGACCACCATTTCTCCACGTCGAGGAGCGTGGGGAACTGCGCCGCGAAGGCGTGTTGGAACGCGAGCTGGCTGTTCAGATACGTGGGCAATTGACGGAGCATCGTTTGCAATGAGGCGCGACCATCCGGAAGGTTCAGCAGCTCCGCCACGAGCAAATGCGCGGTGCGGCGGAACACTTCCCATTGCTCATTCTCGAGCTGGTCGGAGTGGAGCATGGCGAGATCGGCAAACGCCACCAGCTCGCGTCCGCGCAGGCGCTGGCGGGCTTCGAGGAAGACATCGGGGGTGGCGCTCTGAACGCTGGTGAGGCGCGTGCGAATCTCCGGCACCAGGTTGTCGCCGTTCAGCGCGAGCAGGTGAGTGGCGAAACCTTCCTCAAGCCAGAGCGGTATCTCGACTGGTCGCTGGGTGGGATTTTCCCGGTTGGCGATTTCCAGCAGCAGCGCGCGGGTCAACGCGCGCACCAGACGCGTGCGTTCGAGCTGTCCCGGCAAGACCACGCGATAGCGCCAGCCAGTGGCGAACCATTGCGACTCGATGGTCACCGGTTCGGTCGGGGGAAGTTCACCGCGCACGGTGATCACGATGCGGCCGGTCCAGTTGTCGCCGAGGCCCAGTTCCCTGAGCAGTTCGGTCTTCACGCGCTCGGAGGTCATCACCAGCAGGGCAGGCTCCATCTGCATGTGATTGGACTCGAGGAGCGAAAGCGACGGCGGACCCTGCAGCGTGCCGACCGGTGCGCCGAACACAATGAACTGCAAGGAACGACTCTCGAAACGCATCAGGCCCGGCATGGCGATGGGCGCCTGCCCACAGGAAACATCCACAGCCACCAGCCACGCGAGCAGCGCCATCAGGGCGTGGCACGGACGGACGCGGCGGTGGCACAGGACGGCGGGCGCGTGCATGAACTCAAGCTGCGGCGGGCTTCGCTTTGGCCGGCTTGCTCTCGGTCTTGGCGGCGGGAGCCGGCGTGGCGGGAGCGGCGGGCTTGCTGTCGGAAGTGCCTTTGCTCTCGCCAGTGGAACTTGCGGTCGGAGCCACATCCTTCTTTGCGTCCGACTTGTAATTCTCGCTGCGGTAGTCGGTGATGTAGAAGCCGCTGCCCTTGAAGATCAGCCCCGCGCCCGCGCTCATGACGCGGCGCACCTTGCCCTTGCCCCAGCGTTTCTGGCCGCAGTTCTCCTTGAGGCACTTGGTCAGGGCCGCGTCCTTCATGGACTGGACTTTCTCAAACTGGTGGCCGCACTTCTCGCACACGTAATCGTAGGTAGGCATAAGCTCAGAACCAAATCTCGCGCCGTGGATAATGGCAGCCGGCGGCGATGCGTCAAGGCACGGGGCCAAACTTCGCGCTGGCCAATAGTAAAATTATCTCGCCTTGGCCGGCACGAACTCCGCCGCGCGTTTCCGGCCCTCGATCATCTGCGGCCCGGAAAGTTTTTGCGCCACCAGCCCGCGATTCTTCACGGCTTCCTGGTCGCCCTTGGTCGCGGCGAGGTGGAGCCACTTGTAGGCTTCCACCGGATCCTTCGCCACGCCCTGGCCGAGGAAATACATCGCGCCGAGGTTTGCCTGCGCGCGCACCAGACCCTGCTCGGCGGCGAGCCGATACCACTTCACCGCCTCGGCGTTGTCCTTGGGCACGCCCTCGCCGGTGCCATACATCGAGGCCAGCACGCCCTGCGACCGCGCGTCGCCGCGCTCGGCGGCGGCCCGGAACCACCGCGCCGCCTCCTCGGGATTCTTCGGCACGCCGCCGCCGGTGCGATACGCGCTCGCGAGATAAGCCTGCGCGTCCGCGTTGCCCTGCTCGGCGGCCTTGGAAAACAACTTCACCGCCTCCGCCGGGTCTCGCGTCACGCCCTTGCCTTCCCACAGTTTCAATCCGGCCTGAAACAACTCCGCCGGCGACCGGACCTCGGGCTTGCTCTTGGCGGGCGCGTTTGTTGGCGCGGGCGGCGGGACCGGGGATGGCGCGGGCGCGTTGGTTCCGGGCTGGGGCTGCGGTTTCTTCTTGCTGCCATCACACGCGGCCACGCCCAGCAAAACCAACCCCGTCGCCGCCGTGGCGAGGATGCGGGCGACGCTCGTCCAGACTGATGCTGGTCCGCTCATGCTGCCCGGGACTGTGACGCCTCGTCGCGGAGCTGTGAAGCGCAGACACAACGGGCGGAAAGGGGTTGGACGCCGCCGCTCATTGGCCCGGCGCGTGATTTCCCCGACGATCACCAAAGCGGCAGAGTGCTACGGCCGTCCAAGCCGCTGGCGCGCACTCCCATCCGTTCCAGAAGGCAACCGGACGGGGAGGTTTGATGGGCAGAGCGGAGGTGAGGGTGTATAAAAATAGCCAACTCCGGGCGGGAGATGAGGTTTTCCGGGTCAGCCACGAGGTATTCTGGGTCAGAATACCTCAAAGTTGGACCAGATAACCTCACGGCTGGCCCGGAATACCTCGAACCTGGGCCAAATAACCTCGAACCTGAGACAGATAACCTCGTGGCTGAACCGGAATACCTTGATTCCGCCTTGGAATACCTCGCGGTTGAGCTGGGCCTCCTCGCCCCCGGCGCGGAATACCTCGATTCCGGGACAGAAAACCTTGATACCAGAACGAACCACCCGACCTCCAAGACAGAAAACCTCCACGCAGCCTCATCTTCTAGCGGGGCACGGGCAGGGGCGAAGATGTTTTCTTTGCCACCGGCTTCATACGCTGGCTTGCCTTTGTCCTGCGGCAACTCCACTCTCCGCGCAAGTCTTTCATCCCTGAGTCGCTTTTCAAATCCCACATGAAAACCACCATCGAAGGCGCGCCCTCGTTCGCCTACCTGCACGTTGACCTCGACCCCGGCGAGAGCGTCGTCGCCGAGTCCGACGCGATGTCCAGCATGGCCGCCGACCTCGCGATGAAGGCGACGTTGAACGGCGGGTTCTTTTCCGGCCTCGCCAAGAAGTTCCTCGCGGGCGAGTCGCTGTTCATCAACGTCTTCACCAACACGACGAGCGGGCCGCGTCGAGTGACCCTCGTGCAAACCACGCCCGGCAACATGAGGGAGGTGCAGCTCAACGGCGAGACGATCTGCCTCCAACCCGGCGCGTATATCGCGTCCACCCCGGGCCTGAAGCTCGGCGTGAAGTGGGCGGGGTTGGTGAGCGGCTTCGAGCTGGAAGGACTTTTCCGCCTCACCGTCACGGGCACCGGCACGCTCTGGTATGGCGCGTATGGCGAGCTGCTGGAGCGGCAGGTGGAGGGCGAATACCTCGTGGACACGGGACATCTCGTGGCCTACGAGCCGCAGATGAAACTCAAGCTGCAACTGGCCGGCGGAATTTTCTCCAGCTTCTTCGGCGGCGAGGGCTTTGTGACGCGCGTCGAGGGTCGCGGAAAAATTGTGATCCAAACACGCAGTCTGCCGGGGCTGGCGAGCTGGCTGAATCCCCGGCTCTAATTTCATCGTTATGCAAATTGACCTGCTTCACCAACCTGGCAACGCCGCCGCGCGCGTGCTGCTCGCGCCCGGCGAGGGCCTCACCGCCGAGTCCGGCTCGATGATCGCGATGAGCGACGCGCTCACCCTCACGACCACCACGCACAAGCGCGACTCAGGGTCATTCTTCAAGGCGATCAAGCGAATGCTGGCCGGCGAGAATTTTTTCATCAACCACTACACCGCCGAAACCGTCGCCGGGGACGTGTTCCTGGCGGCGACGATGCCGGGCGACCTGTTGCGCTACGATCTGCGCGGTGAAAACCTGATCGTCCAGCACGGCGCCTTCGTCGCCTGCGAGAGCAGCGTGGATGTGGACCTCGGCTGGCAGGGCTTCAAGTCGTTCTTCTCCGGCGAGAACGTGTTTTGGCTGCACCTCAAGGGCACCGGCCCGGTCATCCTGTCGAGCTTCGGCGCGATTTATCCCATCGACATTGACGGCGAATACATCGTGGACACGGGCCACATCGTCGCGTTTCAGGAGACGCTGAACTTCAACATCACGAAGGCCGGCGGGAGCTGGATGACGGCGATCCTCGGCGGCGAGGGATTGGTGTGCCGTTTCACCGGCAAGGGCACGGTCTGGTGCCAGAGCCACAACGCCGGCGGCTTCGGCAGGGAACTCGGGCCGGAGTTGAAACCACGCTGACCGCCGTCACTTTCACCGCCATGCAAATCCATCTCTACCGTAACGGCGTCCAGTCCGGCCCGTTCCCCGTCGAGCAAGTCCGCCAGATGCTCGCGTCCGGTGAACTGAAGCCGACCGATCACGTCTTCCACGAGGGCCTGACCGACTGGGTCACTGCGGCGCAGTCGCCCGCGCTCGCCACGCCCGGCGCGCCACCGCCGTTGGCCGCCGCCGCGGCCACGTCTGCTGCGGGTTCGACGCGCCTCCTTTCCGGCTACAACCCGGACACACGCCGTGACTTTGAATATCAGATCGAGGGCCGGCCGGACTTTTCCTTCGTCACCGTGCAGGTGCCCGCGAACCAGATTTTGAAGGTCGAGGCCTCCGCGATGGCGACGATGGACTCGAACATGCAGATGAAGACGAAGCTCGGCGGCGGCCTCGCGCGGCTGCTCACCGGCGAGAGCCTGTTCGTCAACGAGTTCACCGCCGCGAACGCGCCCGCCAGCATCGGCATCGCGCCCGGCGCGCCCGGCGACCTCGAGCACGTCTATCTCGACGGCGACACCATTTACCTCCAGAGCGGCGGCTACGTCGCCAGCGGCATGGGAGTGACGCTCGACAGCCAGTGGCAGGGCTTGAAAGGGTTTTTCTCCGGCGAAGGTCTCTTCCTCATCAAGTGCTCCGGCAAGGGCGACCTGTGGTTCAATACTTTCGGCGCGATGTTCTGCATGAACGTCTCCGGCACCTACGTCGTGGACACCGGCCACATCGTCGCGTTCACCGAGGGCCTGCAATACCAGATCGGACGCGTCGGCGGCTACAAGTCGCTATTCTTCTCCGGCGAGGGTCTCGTGTGCCGCTTCAGCGGCCAGGGCAAGGTGTGGATTCAGACGCGCAAGCTCGGCGCGTTCGCGAACTGGGCGCAGCACTACCGCCCCGTCGAGAGCAGCAACAGTGGTGGCGATGGCGATTGAGCGCGCGGCGCTTGCTGTGGAGCGTTCCGCTGTTACGCTCAATCCATGTTGAAACTCGAAGACCTGACGCTGCGGCTTCATCCCGCCGACAACGTCGTCGTGGTGAAACGCCCGCTCAAGGCTGGTGTTGAGTTGGAAAGTGGCTCGCTCCGACTCACGATGGCCAAGGGCATTCCGCCGGGACACAAGATCGCGGTCGCTGAAATCCCCGATGGCGCACCCGTCACGAAATACGGCCAGACCATCGGCTTCGCGAAAGGCCGCATCGCACCGGGCGAGCACGTCCACACGCACAACGTCGAGCTGAAGGACTTCGGACGCGACTACGCCTTTGGCGTGGACGCGCGCCCTGTGACGTATCGTCCAGCGGCGGAGGTGCGTTCGTTCCAAGGCTATACTCGTCCCGGCGGCAAGGCCGGCACGCGCAATTACATCGGCATCATCTCCAGCGTGAACTGCTCCGCCGGCGTCTCGCGCTACGTGGCCGACCGCTTTCGCGGATCGGACTTTAAGCGCGACTTCCCTGGCATTGATGGCGTCGTGCCCTTCACGCACAAGATCGGCTGCGGCATCCAGCCCGGCGCACCGCACCAGCTCCTTCAGCGCGTCACCGCCGGCATCGCGCGGCATCCGAACATCGCCGGCTACGTGATGATCGGCCTCGGCTGCGAAGTGAACCAAGTGCATCTCGTCGCCGAAGCGCACAAGCTCGGCGAACCGCTCGCCGGTGAAGCAGCGCCGACTTTCCTGACGATTCAAAACTCCGGCGGCGTCCGCAAAACCGTCGAAGCCGCTGCCGCTGCTGTGTCGAAGTTGCTCCCTGCGGCCAACGCTATGAAGCGCACTACGCAGCCGATTTCCAAACTTATCCTCGCCGAGAACTGCGGCGGATCGGACGGCAACAGCGGCATCACCGCGAACCCCGCACTCGGCGTCGCCTCCGATGAACTCGTCCGCCACGGCGGCACGAGCGTGCTCGCCGAGACGCCGGAGATTTACGGAGCCGAGCACCTGCTCACACGCCGCGCCGTGTCGCCCGCCGTCGGACAGAAGATCGTGGACCTCATCCACTGGTGGGAAGCCTACGCGCGTGCGAACGGCGGCTCGATTGATAACAATCCGAGCTACGGCAACAAGGAAGGCGGCCTCACGACGATTCACGAGAAAAGCCTCGGCGCGGTCGCGAAGGGCGGGCAGTCACCACTCGCCGCCGTCTATGCTTACGCGGAGGAAATCAGCACGCCCGGCTTCGGCTTCATGGACACGCCCGGCTACGATCCCGTGAGCATGACCGGCCTCGTCAGCGGCGGCTGCAACATCGGTGTCTTCACAACGGGCCGCGGCAGCGTCTATGGCTGCAAGCCCTCGCCCTGCATCAAGGTCGCGACCAACACCGCGATCTACAACCACATGATCGAGGACATGGACCTCAACGCCGGCACCATCCTCGATGGAACGGAAACGGTGGAGCAAGTGGGCCAGCGCATCTTCGAGGAAATCATCGCCGTCGCGAGCGGGAAGAAAACCAAGAGCGAACTCGCCGGCCTCGGCGATGATGAATTCGCGCCGTGGCTGCTGGGCGCGCAGTTCTGATCGGTGTCGGGCTTTAGCCCAGCGCTTCAATCGCCGCCTTCGTCTGCGCCAGTTTCGACTGCCAGTCGGCGAGCCGCTGCTTGTGTTCGTCGAGGACCGCAGGCGGAACCTTCTGCGCGAAGCTCGGATTGGCGAGCTTCTGCTCCACCTTCGCGATCTCGGCCCGGATTTTCTCCAGCTCCTTCCCGAGCCGCGACTGCTCGGCGGCGACGTCAATGAGTCCATCCAGCGGCAGGTAAAGTTCACCGAGCCGGGAGAGCGCGGTGGGCGTGCCCTTCTTTGGCACGTAGTCGGGATTAAGTTCCAATGACTCGGCACTGAGCAGCAGGCGCAGCACTTCGGCCTCGTTGGCGTCGAGCTGGCCGACAGGCTTTAGGATGAACTTGCCCTTCCTGCCCGCGCCGATGTTGAACTGTGTCTTCAAATTGCGGCCCTGCGTCACCAGCTCGAACTTCGCGTTCGCGAACGTCTCCACGGTGTCATCGAGACCCCACGTTTCTTTCTCCGCGTCAGAAAGCGGCTTGGGCCAAGGCGCGAACATGATGGTCTGGCCGCCCTGATTCTCCGGCATGTCCGCCGAGTAACCCATCCCGTGCCACAGCTCCTCCGTGATGAACGGCAGCAGCGGGTGGAACATCCGCAGCAGGTGCGAGAGCGCGAAGTCAATGACGGCGACTTTGTTCGCTTTGAGCTTTGCGTCCTCGCCGAAGAACGCCGCCTTGCTCGCCTCGACATACCAGTCGCAATACTCGCTCCAGAAGAAGCGGTAGAGCGCCTGCACGGCGGTGGCGAAGTTGTAGGTGGCCAATGCGTCGGTCACCTCGCGGATGGCCTGGTCGAGCCGGAGGAGAATCCAACGGTCGTCGCTGGAGAGCAGCGCG
Source organism: uncultured Klebsiella sp. (assembly GCA_964478755.1). Taxonomy (GTDB): domain Bacteria; phylum Verrucomicrobiota; class Verrucomicrobiia; order Limisphaerales; family SXTU01; genus SXTU01. The sequence goes on along the minus strand of CAYZJP010000007.1, from coordinate 33,901 downwards.
GCGTTGATCTCGCCCTGCACTTCGAAAGGAGTTGAAGGTTGAAGGTTGAAAGTTGAAGGGACGGCGGAGTCCGCGGCCTGGCTTTCAGCTTTCACCTTTCCACTTTCAACTGTTCCGACCATTTGTCGGAACCTACAGGCGTTCCAGAGCTTGTTGCAGAAGTTGCGGCCCAGCTCCACGTCCTTCTCGTCGAAGAGCACGTCCTGACCGAGCGGCGCACTGCGCATCGTGCCGAAACGCAGCGCATCCGCGCCGTATTTGGCGATGAGTTCGAGCGGGTCGGGGGAGTTGCCGAGCGTCTTGGACATCTTGCGGCCCTGCTTGTCGCGGATGATGCCGGTGAAATAGACATTCTTGAACGGCAGGTCGCCCATGTATTCGTAGCCCGCCATGATCATGCGGGCGACCCAGAAGAAGATGATGTCCGGCCCGGTGACGAGGTCGGTGGTCGGGTAGAACTTCTTCAGCGTCTCGGTCTGCTCCGGCCAGCCCATCGTGGCGAACGGCCAGAGCCAGGAACTGCACCATGTGTCGAGCACGTCGGGGTCTTGGGTGAAGCCGCGACCTTCAAGATACTTTGCTGCGACTTCAGAATAAGTTACTGCTTCAATTTCAACCCAATTTTCGTCTTCCGAAAGATTGTGCCACCAATAAATTGCGTCTTTGCTTTCAGACAATGTGTCTTGAATCAAACGGCGTGCATCATTTTTTTTATCTGTTCCAAGTTGCGCTCCAAATTTTTTGCGGATCGCATCCATTTTAGAAGAGACATCGTCAACGGCGCGCATCAAATGTCCCAGCTTCGGATCGTCTCTGATTTCTTGTTTGGAGTAACGACGACGCCACACCGGAATTCGATGGCCCCACCAAAGCTGACGGCTGATGCACCAGTCCTGAATGTTCACCAGCCAGTGGTCATAAACCTTCGCCCACCGCTGCGGATGGAAACTCATCTTGGAGCGCCGAACTCCGATTCGGCGTGTTTCAGCAGCGTCATCCAACGCGCCGATTCGGAGATCGGCGCTCCGCTCCGCGTCCTCCTGTTCCACGCACGCCTTGCTGACTTCCACACTCGGATACTTGAGGAACCATTGCTCGCTCAGGCGCGGTTCGATGGGCACGTCGGCGCGTTGACTAAAGCCCACGTTGTTCTCGTAAGGCTTTTCCTCCACGAGCACACCCAGTTCCTTCAACCGCTCCACCGCCACCGCACGCGCCTCGAAACGGTCCAAGCCCGCAAGACTTTCACCCGCCAGCGCGTTCATCGTGCCGTCGGGATTCATGATGTCCACAAGCGGCAGCTTGTGGCGCTGGCCGATCTCAAAGTCCGCCTTGTCGTGCGCGGGCGTCACCTTGAGCACGCCGGTGCCGAACTCGAAATCCACATGCTCGTCGCCGATGATCGGGATGAGCTTCTGTTCGCGCAGCAATTCCGCCGGCAACGGCCGCACGATGTGCTTGCCGATGAGGTGCGCGTAACGCGGGTCTTTCGGGTTCACGGCCACTGCGGTGTCGCCGGGGATGGTCTCGGGGCGCGTGGTGGCGATGGTGAGCCAGATTTTTCCATCCGGTCCGGGGAGCGCACGCGGCTCGCGTGCCGTGTCGGGCTGCCCGCCTGACACTCGTTCTTCTGATTTTAGATGGATGGACGAGGATTCCGGCGAGCCGCCGGAATCAGCAGGCGGGCCGCCCACGCTCCCCGGCTCGGCCACCTCGACCTTGAAGTGATACATGAAACCTTTCTGCGGTTTCATTTCCACTTCCTCGTCGGAGAGCGCGGTCTGCGTGGCGGGACACCAGTTCACCATGCGCTTGCCGCGGTAAATCAGCCCTTTTTTGTAAAGGTCCACGAACACGCGCTGCACGTTGCGCACGTAGTCGGGGTCCATCGTGAAGCGTTCGCGGGTCCAGTCGCACGAGCAGCCGAGTTTCTTGAGCTGCTGGATGATGATGCCGCCGTGCTTTTCCTTCCACGTCCACACGCGCTTGATGAACTCTTCGCGGCCGATGTCCTGCTTGGACTTCTTCTCCTCCTTGCGGATTTGCTTCGTCACCATGCCCTCGGTGGCGATGCCCGCGTGGTCCGTGCCGGGGAGCCAGAGGACTTCCTTGCCGTCCATGCGCGCCTTGCGGCTGAGGATGTCCTGGATGGTGTTGTTGAGGACGTGCCCCATGTGGAGCATGCCGGTAACATTCGGCGGCGGGATGACGATGGAATACGCCGGGCGCTTGTCGCCCACGCGCGCAGGATCGGCGGTGAAGCAGCCCTGCTTCACCCAGAAGTCATACCATCGATCCTCGACGGACTGCGGTTCGTAGGCTTTGGGGATTTCGCTCATGAAAATTCAACCGATGATTTGAAACTCGCCGAATTGCCGGAAGTGCTCGTCGAAGGCCAATGCGCGCTCCAATTTCAGGCGGCGCATCACGACGAATGAAAGCGCGTCGCAGAGGGAGTAATTCTTGTCCAGATGCGCGCGGAGCAGTTCCAACGCGTGGTTTTGATCCTTGGCGGACACCTCGGCGATATGCACGACGGGGTTGCTGAACAGGTCGTCCAGCACAACCCGCTTCTTCACGCGGGAACGTGAGAAATAGGCGTGGATTTCGCAGACCACGGGCAGAGTGGTGACGAATGCCTGGTGCTCCCGAAAAACGCGCGGGAGAATGTCCTTCGCTTGGAGGTGGTGTTCCTGCCGTTCGTCCCGGTAGGCGATCCAAAACGAGGCGTCCAAAAAAATGCGACCGCTCATCCGGCGGCTTCCAGTTTCTGCAACTTCCGGTTGTAAGCCCGGTAGCTGGCGTCATTCGTGTAGTAGTCATCCGGCAGCGGCGGGGCTTCGACCCACTTGCCCTTCACTTTGACCCACTTCTTGGGACAGCCCGAGAGGTAATGATCGTGGTTGATGGCTGCGTCAGAAGGAGCACTCCAATCCGGGTCAACGGGCGTGGGTCGCAGCATCGGGTTGTTGGTCCACGCATCGGCGGGAAGTTGCATCTTCTCGTCAATGAACGCCCGGATGACTGCGGCCATCGGCTCACCACGCTGAGTCGCCTGTGCCTGCACGAAGTCGTATTCCACTCGGTTCAGATAAATCTGCGTGCGCACCATGGCCGGCGGCTCGGGCGGAAGTGCCAGAGCGTCGTTGAGGACCATCGGCTCGCTGGTCTTTGTTTCGTATTTCGTCCGCCGTTTCATGGAGACATCTATACATCAAGCTGTATATGTGTCAAGACTTCTTCAGCAGCGCATACTCCATGCTGTCCACCAGCGCCTGGAGGCTCGCCTCGATGATGTTTTCGCTCACGCCCACGGTGCCCCAATCGCGCTTGCCGTCGGTGGATTGAATGAGCACGCGGGTCTTCGCGCCGGTGCCGGCCACGCTGTCGAGGATGCGCACCTTGTAGTCGGTGAGCGTCACATTGTTGATCTGCGGAAATGACTTCGCCAGCGCGCGACGCAGCGCGCTGTCCAGCGCGTTCACCGGGCCGTCGCCCTCGGCAACTTCGTGATGAACTTCACTGCCGACGCGCACCTTGACCGTCGCCTCGTTCGTCGAGGTCTTGCGGTTGCCGCGCATGGAGACGTGATAGTCATCCACCGTGAAGAGCAGCTCCGGATTGTGGTCGAGGATGCCGCGGATGAGCAGCGCGAGCGACGCCTCGGCGGCCTCGAACTCGTAGCCGTCATGCTCCAGTTCCTTCACGCGGTTCAGGATGGCCTTCGTCTCCGGCGCATCGTCCGGCAGCTTGAAGCCGAGGTCGCGCGCCTTGAGCAGGATGTTGCTGCGGCCCGACAAATCGCTGACGAGAATGTTGCGTTCATTGCCCACGAGCGCGGGGTCAATGTGCTCGTAACTCGCCGCGAGCTTCTGCACCGCGTTCACGTGCGTGCCGCCCTTGTGCGCAAACGCGGCGGAACCCACCCACGGCTGGCGCGGGCTGTGCCGGAGGTTCGCGATTTCATCCACGAACTGGGAAAGCTCCTTCAACTTGCGCAGTGATGCCGCGGGCAAACACACCTTGCCCATCTTCAATTGCAGGCAAGGAATCACGCTCGTGAGGTTGCAGTTGCCCGTGCGTTCGCCGTAGCCGTTGATCGTGCCCTGCACGTGAACCGCACCGGCCTCGATGCTCGCGAGTGCGTTCGCCACGCCCACGCCGATGTCATCGTGCGTGTGGATGCCAACCTTGCAGTTGAGTTTGCCGATGGCGGTTTTCGTGATCGCAGCCACTTCACCCGGCAGGCAGCCGCCGTTCGTGTCGCAGAGCACGACGAAATCCGCGCCCGCCTTTTCCGCGGCCTGCCACGTGGCAACCGCGTATTCGGGATCGAGCTTGTAGCCGTCGAAGCAATGCTCGGCGTCGTAGATGACGAACTTCCCGTGATCCTTCAGGTAACGCACGGTGTCGCCGATCATGCCGAGATTTTCGTCGGGCGAGCAGCGGAGCACTTCCTTCACGTGCAACATGGAAGTCTTGCCGTAGATCGTGACGACGGGCGTCTCGGCCTCGATGAGCAGGCGCACCTGGTCGTCGCTCTCGACCGGCGTGGATTTCTTCCGCGTCGAGCCGAAGGCTGCGAGTTTGGCGTTTTTGAATTTGCGCCGCTTGGCCTGTGCGAAGAACTCGATGTCCTTCGGGTTGCTGCCCGGCCAGCCGCCCTCGATGTAATGAATCCCGAAGGCGTCAATGCGCTCGGCGATGCGGAGCTTGTCCGCGACCGAGAAGTTGACGCCTTCGCCCTGCGAGCCGTCGCGCAGGGTCGTATCGTAGAGTTCGACTGCTGGTTTCATCACAACCCGCCGCAGCGGGAGCGTGCTTTCTACGGGAAGGGCAGGGGGCTGGCAAATCCCAAAAGGCACCCAGCCAGTCTCCGGCAGCGTCTCTTCGGCGTGGACGCGCCGGGCTGGACCGGTATCTTGCGGCCGCGTCACCATGAATTCCAAACCGCCAGCCGGAGAAGCCTCCACTTCTGCTCGTCGCCTCCGGCTGGCCACGCTCGCGTTTCCGCCGGCTGGTTTGTGGCTGCTTTGGCGCGGACCGGCAAGTGTTTGGCGCAAGCTGTTCGGCACGCTGGGAGTCGGGCTGTTCTCGCTTGTCTATGCGGCGGCGATTCTTTTCCTGCTGCACAAGTTCACCGGGCTTCGCTTCGAGATGCAGGGGCGGCCGATTCCGATCCCCACCTGGCAAGTCACCGACTACGCGCGACTGGAAAAGGCGCGGGCGAGCACCGGCATTTCGCCCGCAGCGAAGCCCGCGCCGCCCGCTCTAAGGCAAACCACGCCGCCTTACTGGATCGACTTCCGCGGCCCGAAGCGCGACGGTCACTACACCGAGCAGCCCATCAACGTGGATTGGGTGAAGTCGCCGCCGAGGCTGCTGTGGCGGCAGCCGGTTGGCGGTGGCTACGCGTCGTTCGTGGTCGCGAATGGGTTGACGTTTACCATCGAGCAGCGGCGCGAGCAGGAGGCGGTGACGGCCTACGAAGTCGAGACGGGTCGCGAGGTCTGGGCGCACAGTTACGCCGCGCACTTTCAGGAGTGGATGGGCGGCGAAGGCCCGCGCGCGACGCCGACTTGGCACGAGGGCCGGCTCTACGCGCTCGGTGGCACGGGCCAGTTTCATTGTCTCGAAGCAGCGACTGGCAAGCTGCTCTGGCAGCACGACCTGCTCACCGAGAACAGTTGCTCGAACCTTTTCTTCGCGCTCAGCGCCGCGCCGCTCATCGTGGATGACAAGGTGCTCGTGCTCGCTGGCGACCCGCAGGGCCGCGACGGACGGATGCTGATCGCTTACGACAAAGTCTCCGGCTCGCCGAGGTGGAAAGCGCTCGAAGACAAGGCCGCTTACTCGTCCCCGATGCTCGTCACGCTCGCGGGCGAACGGCAGTTGCTCATCCACAGCGCAGGCCATTTGCTTGGCGTGTCGCCAGCGGACGGCAAGGCGCTGTGGCGTTTCCCGTGGCACGTCGAGTTCGACAACACCATCGCCCAGCCCATCGTGACCGGCACGAACCGCGTCGTGCTCAGCGGCGGCTACGGCACTGGCGCGGTGGGGCTTGAGTTGAATCGCACGGACACCGGCAGCAGTTTCGCAGTGAAGGAACTGTGGCGGAACAAATTCCTGAAGAACAAGTTCACCAGCTCGGTGCTGCACAACGGCCATCTCTACGGACTCGACGAGGACATCCTCGTCTGCCTCGACGCCGCAACGGGCGAGCGGCGCTGGAAGGACGGCCGCTACGGATACGGCCAGCCAGTGCTGGCGGGCGGAAACCTGATTATTTTGTGCGGAAACGGCGACCTTGCCTTGGTAAAGGCATCTCCCGCACAGCACGAGGAACTCGCGCGCATCCCCGGCATCAAAGGCAAGACGTGGAACCACCCGGCGCTCGCGGGCGGAAAGCTCTTCGTGCGGAACGCCATCGAGATGGCGTGCTTTGACTTACGGTAACTGCCGCCCGCCAACGGATGCGTCCGGACAAAGAACAGACGCCGCAGGACAGAACGACTGCGGTAGCCGATGGTCAACCTTCACGACAGGACGAGCATCTTTCTCTATCGGATGGCTATCCTTCACGATAAGACCATCATCTTGCACCGCAGGATGACCGAATTCTGCGGCAGAATGGCCATCTTCCACGAGAGGATGATCGTCTTTCCTTACAGGATGGCCGTCTTGGTGGACGGAATGGCCACCGGGGCGAGTTTGAGGAGGGATTTTACTTCCGCTTCGGTCAACGCGCGCCACTTGCCCTCGGGCAGCTCGGCGAGGCGGATGGGTCCGATCTGCGTGCGCTGGAGGCGTTCGACGATGAGGTTTTGCGACTCGAAGAGGCGGCGCACCTCGCGGTTCTTGCCCTCGGCGAGTTCCAGCTCGACGATGCTGTGCGAGTTGTTCGCGTCCACGATGCGGGCGCGCTCGGCCTTGAGCGTCTCGCCCTCGTGCTCGACGCCTTCGAGGAAGCGACGGAGCATCACCGGCTCGACGCGGCCTTCGACGATGGCGCGGTAACACTTCCGCACACCGAAACGTGGATGCGTGAGGCGGAGGGTGAACTCGCCGTCGTTGGTAAGAAAAATCAGCCCCTCGCTGTCCTTGTCGAGCCTTCCGACCGGATGCAGATGCGACCATTCCTTCGGGAGCAAATCGGTGACGATGCGCCGCTCCAGCTCGTCACTGCGCGTGGAGAGAAAGCCGCGCGGCTTGTGCAGGGCGACGTAAAGCTTGCGGCGGGTTTTGACGGGATGGCCCTCGACCTTCACCGCGTCGTGGTCAGGATTCACCTTGCTGCCGAGTTCCTTGACGACCCGGCCATTGATTTCGACGAGGCCGTTGACGATCAGCCGTTCGCTGGCGCGGCGGGAGGCCACGCCGGCTTCGGCGAGAAACTTTTGGAGGCGGACTTGCACAAGCGAAGAAAGCCGTCCCACCTCGCGGCGGACGGCTTCCCGTGAAAGAGTTCAGCAGGTGGACGCGGCGCGGGACCGGCGGCTTAGACCGGAGGCTTGGTCTTGCGCAGTCCGGTGACGCGGTCGCCCGCTTTCCAACTGCCGGCCTTCTTGAGGACCTCGACGCGCTCGTAACGCTTCAACACGTTGCGCTTCGCCCCGAGGGTGCTGGAGGCGCGGAGACTGCGATGTTGTGACATAGCTTCTGAAAAGTTTTTGCCGTCCAGACCGCCCGAACGGAGCGCGGTTTCTAACACACGTCCGCTGGGATGCAAACGGTTATTTCGCCGTCCTACTTGATTTTCTTCAACTCCCCATCGGTCCATGCCGACTCGCGACCGACGGTGGCGGCACGGGCCTTCTTGATCAAGTCCGGCGAGACGGGGTCGTAGCCGTGGTCCCACTCGCGGCGGATGAAGGTCAGCACGGCGGCGATGGTCTCGTCGTCGAACGTGTTGTGGGCGGGCATGTCGAGATCCCACTTCTTGCCGAGGACAGTGACGGGTCCGCCGAGGCCGTGCAGAACGATGCGCGCGAGCCGCTCCGGCGGGCCGGCCACCCATTCGCTGTCCACGAGCGGCGGTGCGAGGCCGTCCTGACCGTAGCCGTGCAATTGATGGCACGCGGCGCAAGTGGCCTCGAACATCGTCTTGCCGGTGGTGAAGCGCGCCTGCTCGGCTTCGGTCAGCGGCTTGATGACGGGCAGCACCACGCCAGGCTTGCCGGGCCACACAACCACCTTGTCCAGTTTCTTGACGGCGGCCTGAACGGTCTTGTCGTCGGATTGCGCGAGCAAGGCGAGCGCGGGCGGTTCGGCGGCGAGCTTCACATACTTCACACGCGGCGGCGGCTCGTTCTTCCTGGTTGAGGGCGCGGGGGCGTTGAGGCTCGCGAGGACAGCCAGCGTTTGCCACTTGGGCGTTTCCTTGCGCGTGATTTGTTCCAGCAAGCGGTTTACCCGATCGCCCTTCGCCTGTTGGAAAACACTCTTGGCCAGTGCGCCGATGAAGGCTTCGCCGCCAGCGACCTTCGCCTTGTCCTCCCAGGACTTGTCCGCGAAAAGGCGTTCCAGCATTTCGACCTCGTGCAGCGCAAGGCCGCTTATGAGTGCGTCGCGCACGAGCGCGTTCGTGCCGGCGTTGCGCGCGAGCGTGAGCATCGCGGCCTCGGCGGCGGGTTCCTTCGCTTCTCCAAGCGTGAACGCGAGCTGAACCTGCACATCCAGGTCTTTGCTGCCCGCCAGCGAGACGAGCTGCGGAAGAACCTTGTCCTTGTCGGAAGTCTTCAGCGCGGTGTCGGCGATGCGGATGGCGACGGCACGGACTTTCGGATGTTTCTCTTTTTCCAGCGCTGCGAGCAGCGTGGCGGTGTCCATCTGGCCCATGCCGTCGAGCGTCCAAAGCGCGTGGAGGCGCGCGCGCGGATCGGCGGCGGAGCGGGCCGCCTCCTTGAGCGGGACAAGCGCGGCGGCGGGAGATTTTTCGACGAGCAAACGCTGCGCGGTGTCACGCACCCAGCCGTTCGGATGGCCGAGGCGGTTCACCAAGTCAGCGGGCGAGGCCGAAGCGAGCTGCGGGATCGCGCTGGGCTTTTTGCTCTCATGCACGATGCGGTAGATGCGTCCGCGCCGATGCACCTTGTCGAGGCCACGGCTCTCGGCCTGCTGGCGGAGGTAGCTCGTCAGGAAGACGCGGTGCTGGAGGATGCCCTGATACATATCAATGAGGTAAAGGCAGCCGTCGGGGCCGGTGTAGGCATTGATGGGGCGGAACAGTTCGTCGGTGGAGGTGAGGAACTCAGCTTCCTTGTAGGGATTCACGCCGGATATCTCGCCGGGCTTTTCGGTGAGCACCATGCGACGGACCATGTTGGCCGCCGGCTCGGGGATGAAGGCGTTGCCAAGGAACTCAGCGGGGAAATTGTCGCCGCGATATATCACCGGCCCGCACGTCGCGGTGTAGGTGGCGAGGCGGCCGTCAGGCTTGAGCTGCTTCTCCTGATAGCCGCGATTCACGCCGGGGTTCACGCGGCCCGGCCAGACGGTCTGGTCTTTGAGCGGCTGGAGATTCAGGCCGGCGGTGGCGCGATAGAAGGGATTGCGGAAATAATACTCGCTCGGCACTAGATCGGAGCGGAGCTGGTCGGAATTCGAGTTGTAGAACGGCCGGCCCCAGTCGTCCATTGTCATGCCCCACTGGCCGCGAAACGTCGTGCCGGAGCGCTTCCATTCATCGTCCACGCGGCGGTAACGGAAGGTGTGGTTCGCGGAAACAATCCAGTTGTTCATGAACCACGTCGGGCTGTTCGCGGTGTGCTCCGGGTTTTTTTTCGTGCCGAGCGCGGGATCGCCGCCGGGCGCGTAAGCCTTGTCCACCAGCACGCGTTGGCCGGGCTTCAAGCCGGCTTCAATCGGATACCACCAGAGCGCGGGCGGCTCGCACACGAGCACGCCGCCGTAGGCCAGACAGAGCGCACGGGGCATCACGAGCTTGTCGAGGAAGACGGTTTTCTTGTCAAACTTCCCATCGCCGCGCGTGGACTCCAGGACGCTGATGCGGTTGATCGGCTCGTTCTCGCCGTCCGCTGTGGGCGTGGGCATGTAGCTCGGCATCTCGACGACCCACAAGCGACCAGCGGCATCCCACTGCATCGCGATGGGCGTTTCGATGAGCGGGTCCGCTGCGACGACCTCGATGCGGAAGCCGCGCGGGAGCTTGAAGGTCTTGAGCGCGTCCTCGGGAGTGAGCGGCGGGTTGGCGGGGATTTTTTCCCTGGGAACGCGCGACTCCTGTTTTTCGCCGGGCTTGTCGCCGTTCTGCGCGAACGTGACGGCGGCGGTGAGGAGCAAGGCAAAGAGAGCGCGGGACAACATGGTTGGCTTGGTCAAGGTTTCAGCAACAGCGCGATTCAGACGCGGCTGGGCTGCGGAAGTTACCGGGAAGTGACGATGGTGCAAGGCTGCGACTACTTGGCCAAAGCGAGCGCCACGGCGCCAGCCACGGCGATGACGGCTCCGAGTGTCGAGCGCTTCGAGGGTCGCTCCTGCTCCATCCACCGCGCGAACGGCATCACCACCAGCGGCGACAGCGCGACGATGGGCAGCACCATGGCGGAGGGCGTGGTCTTGAGCGCCCATTGATAGCAGCTCACTCCGAGCGTCGGCCCGGCGAGCGCGTTGAAGACAATCCACTTGCCGGACTTTTGCCACTTCTCCGTCGTGGACATCGCATCGGGCGCGACGGCGACCTCCGCCCGGGCAAGGAGGAACTGTCGCTTCACCACGAGCAACGCGAGGCCGGAGATGACCACGCCGCCAAGAATACGCTGGTAGGCCGCCGTGATCCCGTCCATCGGCTGGTCCGCGAGCCGGCAAAGCTCATACGCCTTGCGGCTCAGGACGACGCCACCGCCCTGGCCAATCGCACCCAGCACGGCGAAGAAAATCCCGATGCCGAACTGACGCCGCTCCTCGTGTGTCTCATGCTCGGGCGCCAACGCGCCCGCCACGCCAGCGAGGATCACCGCCCCGCAAAACATCTGCGCCAGCGTGAGGGTCGTGCCCAGCCACAGCCATTCGACTAGCCCGGCAAACGGCGCGGCGAGACAATGCACTATGAGGATCGTGAGCCGCGAGCCGAGGCGTGGGTAAGCTTGGAAAAGTGAAACGTCGCCCAGCCCGAAGCCGATACAGCCGCTGATGATGAAGACGTAAAACCCATTGCCCGCCAGCCCTGAGCCAAACGCGTGCGCCATCGCCGCGAGTAAGATCGCGGCCAGCGAGAGCCGCCAGAAATTCGCCTCGGTGCCGCCCATGAGCTTGGCCACCCGCGCGCCGGAGACGGCGGAGAAGGCGAAGCAGATCGTGGCGAGGACAGCACCGAGCATGGCGCGGGTTGGTAACGGCAGCGCGCCGGGAAGTCACGCGAATTGCGGGCCGGTTCCTATTTGAGCGGCACACCTGCCTTGAGGTTTTCCAATTGCGGTCGGAGCTTCTCCAATGAACGATTTTGCGGTGCAAGTTTAACTGCCAAGTCTACAAGCAGCAGAGCGTCATCATGGCGGTGTAGCGCAATGAGCAGGTTCAGGTAACGAAACAACACTTCCTGACTGGTCGGGCACAGTGCGAACGCTTGCAGGAAGGCGCCGTCAGCCGCCGCGTTCATCCGCTGCTGTTCAGCGGGCTCGCTCGCTGAGCGGCCAGCTCGCCAGGAATAGTTGCCTGCGATAGCAACGCGGAGTTTGGAATAGACTGCTTGCGCAGTTTCGTTTTGGAGATAGCGCGGATCGCCGGCGAAGCCCTTCAAGTCGCGGCGCCCGTAGGCCCGGTCAACGAAGTCGCAGACCTCCTTCACCGTCACGGGTGGCGCGAAGTCGGCACCCAGAAACTGCTTTATTCGCCCCGACCAAAACGACCGATCATTCATCAAGATTTCCTCTGTCAGCGTTCCGATGCGCTCGCGATTCAGCTTTAGGACGGCTCCATGTGGGGTGAGGTGGGGATACATCCAGTCCACCGGGAATCCTTCCACGACGAAGAATTCGCGATTTGGATTAGCTTCGAAGATTGCGCGCCCACGTTGCCGTTCGTCCGCGTCTGGCAGCACCTTGATGGTGTCGTCAAATTTGCCGGGAAGGTAGAATTGTCCAGCCGCCGTCAAGGAACTCTGATGAAGAGTGAACCGTTTTTCTCCATCAGCCAATGGGCGGCTGAAAACCGTCGGACAGAGAAAGCCCGCATCGGTGCCGGCCAGAGTGATTGCACCCGGCGGGAGTCCTGCCGTCAGGTCATGAGTCAGGATTGCGACATACCGGGGCAGCATTTTCACCAGCACTTCGGTCGCAAGGCCAACGTCGGCGATCGCCGGCCAAACTCCCGCGGCCACGGCTGGATGCGGTTTGGCGAAATCCCATTGAGGTGTCCCCGTGCTGACGGGACGAAACTTGTTGGTCACAACCTTCCATTCACCGGCTTTTGCGGCCGAGAAGAATTCGCCCACCGAGGATTCAACCCGCACTTGCTGTTTGGCCGCCAGAGTGCGGACCAGCACTTCCTGCTCGGCGGCAAACGACTTGAGGCGCTCGTCGAAGTCAAGCGGCGCGGCAGCTCGCGCGACTGGTCCGAGGCTCAAGGCGACAAGGAGCACTCCGGTCGCGCGCAAATGGGTGGCGAGGCTCATGGCGTTTGTCCGTGTGTAGCTGAGCAACCGAAGGATGAAAACCACCAAGTTTCAGCGGAAAATCTTTACCTTACCGTCACTTCCCTGTAACAACCGCGCTCGTTCCAACGGTTGTTTGCGGACGTTTGCCACGATGCCATGAGCCGGGAAATGCAGATTTCGCGCTGGGAGTTGAAATACATCATCCCAGAGCGCACCGCGCTGGCGGTCGCGCGGTTCATCAGTTCCTACACCGTGCTGGACGACTACGGCGTCGGCAAACCGCACAACTCTTACCCCATTCACAGCCTCTACCTCGACTCCGAGGCGCTGTCGATTTACTGGCACACGATCAACGGAAACAAAAACCGCTTCAAACTGCGGCTGCGATTCTACGACAACGAGCCGGAGTCGCCAGTGTTCTTCGAGATCAAGCGCCGGATGAACAACGCCATCCTCAAGCAGCGCGGCGGCGTGCGGCGCAAATCGGTGGACTACGTGCTCGCGGGGCATCTCCCCCAGCCCGACCATCTCGTCAAAGCGGGCAACCCCAAGGAACTCGTCGCGCTCCAGCGCTTCAGCCAATTCCTCAAGGAATACAAGGCCGTGCCCAAGGCTCACGTCCATTATCTCCGCGAAGCGTGGGTCAGCCAGCACGACAATTCGCTCCGTGTCACCTTCGACCGCAACGTGCTCATCTCGCCCGAGCCGACCGCGCGGCTTGGGACCGACCACATCAACCCGACCTGCGTCTTCGGCAAAGACGTGATCCTTGAGTTCAAGTTCACCGGCCGCTTCCCGGACTTCCTGCGGGAATGCACGCGCATCTTCGGCCTCACCACCACCACGGCGGCGAAATATGCCGACGGCATCGCGCTCAAGGGTGAGAAGTTTTTCAGTTGGCCCTGCGCGACCCAGGCAATGCGCGCCCGGCAACCGCTGGAGGAGTTTGATGACTCGCACATGTTTTACGAAGACGTGCGCGCGACCAGAACGCTTTTCTGATTTTTTCCTCGTAATCTTAATTGTAATCTTAATCCTGCTCCGCAAACCGAAACCAAGACGCGCATGAACGAGTGGCTTTTCTTCCAAGGCGACACCTCGCTGGCTCCGCCCAATATTCCCGCCGTCACCCTTGGCCTGCTGCTGTCCTTCCTTCTCGGGCAGACCTTGGCGTGGACCTACATGATCACGCATGCCGGCCTGAGCTACTCGCGCTCGTTTGTGAACGCACTGGTTGTGACGCCCGTCATCGTCTCGCTCGTGATGACCGTGCTGTCGAACAACATCGTCACCGCCTTTGGCATGATGGCTGTGTTCGCCATCGTGCGGTTCCGCAATATTCTGCGCGACACACTCGACACCACGTTCGTGCTCACCTCCATCTTCATCGGCATGGGCTGCGGCACCCAGAAGTTTTCCACCACCCTCGTCGGCGCGATCATCATCTTCATCATGATGATTTATCTTTGGGGCACCAACTTCGGCGCACGCCACCGCTTCGACCTCATTCTCAACCTCCACTGGGCGCGCTCGCCCGGCGAGCTGATGGAACTGAGCCTCCTGCTCAACCGCCACGCGCGCAAAGTCCACCTCGCCAGCCAGCGCTCGCACCAGGGCTACGAGGGTGCGGACTTCTCCTTCCGCCTCCTGCTCCGCGATCCCGCGCGCATTGATGAACTGGTCAACGAAGTCACCGCCCTCGAAGGCGCGTCGCAGGTCACCACGCTCAAGGCCGAGGACGAATCAGAGCTGTGATGAAACGCAGGGCGGGCAGCTTGCCCGCCCAATGCTCGCCCTGCGATGAGCAAGGCATCGCGCCCCTTCACTTGGACAATTCCGTCGCCGTCCATGGCACTTCCCGTCCTGTTGTCGCAGCGCGCACGGTTTTCACCTCACTCGCCGTGACGGGCGATGCTCCGGCTCCGAACTCGCCGCGCACGAAGGTCAGCAGCTCCGCGAGCTGCGCATCTTCCAAGCCGCCCATCGCAGGCATCGGCACCGACGTGGGCGTGCCGCCGAAGTTCTGGCCCGCGACGGTCACGGGGCCGGTGAGGCCATGCAGCACGACGCGAATGATGCGAGCCTTGTCGCCGCGCACCCAGTCGCTGCCGGCCAGCGGCGGATAAACCCCCGGCAAGCCTTTGCCCTCCGGTTGATGGCACGGCAGGCAGGCCATCTCGTAAAGCTGCTCTCCGGGCGATGCAGTCTTCGGCGCAGCGGTGAGCAGCTTCTTCAAATAGTCGGCCTGCGTCGCGCTCGCGAGCTTGAGCTGGCCGTCGGCGAACGGCTTCGCCCATAGCGGCTGCGTCGCGCGCGCGCTCTGCCGCAGCGCGTAGTCGAGGAACTTGTCCATCGGCTTGTCCAGCGCGGTGGTCATCACCTCGGCGGCGACCGGTTTGCCCAGGTAACTCGCGGCGACGACGGCTTCGAGCCGCACGCGGGCGTTCTCATCATGCGCCCGGTCAGTGAGGAGCTTCGCGGCGTCGGGCAATTTGTCCGCCCACAGGCCGACGACGCGCGTGCCGTAGGCGCGGACACGGGCGTCTTTCGCGTTCAGCAATTTCGCGAGCAGCGCGGGACGCGGCGATTGATGCGCCTCAAAAACACCGATGACTTCGAGCAACAACTTTTCCTCGTCGAGCGTCGTGCCAGAAATCTTCGCGACGAATTCATCCGCAGCTTTCAAAACGTCGTTCGCGGGCAAATCAAAGAGCAGCCGTTTCGCCTGATAACGCGTCCAGCGTTCGGGTGAACGCAGTTGTTCGAGCAGTTCGGCGGGCTTCATCGCAGCGAGATTCGGCTGCTTCACCGGCGCGCGGCCCTTCGCGCTGATGCGCCAGATGCGGCCGTGCGCCTTGTCGCGGCGCGGGTCGGCGTAGCTCGCTTGATAGTGGCCGATGATGGGATTGAACCAGTCCGCGAGATACATCGCGCCGTCCGGGCCAACGCTCACGTCCACGGGGCGGAACGCGGCGTTCGACGACTTCACCAGTTTCGGCAACTGTGTGCTCTTGAAGCCCGAGCCGTCGTCCTGCAAGCGATGCAGTTCCACCACCGCGCCGAAGTAGCCGCCGATCAACGCGCAGCCCTGAATGTCATCCGGCAACGCGCGCGTGCCGATGAATTCAATCGCCGTCGTCTTCGGCGACGTGTCGAACAGCGGTCCGACGGAATGATATTGCTCGGGCGAATTGCGATACGCCGTGTCCGCCGAAGTCGCCGAGCTGCTGCCGCTGGGACTCGCGCCGCGCACCATGCCGGGCACGGTCCAGTAGCCGTGCGGACGGTCGCCGGACTTGTGGAAAACCTGGTTGAAGTCATCGAAGGCAATGCCCCAGCAATTCGCGCCCGCCATGCCGCCGCCGAAGAAGCCTTCGAGACGCAGCGTGCGCGGATTCAAACGCCACACCGCCGCGCGATCAAGGCGCGCGATGCCCCACGGCGACTCGACGCGCGAGAACGCGTGCAAGCCTTGCGAGAACCACAGGCTGCCGTCTGACCCGTGGCAAATGCTGTTGATGAGTTGGTGCGTGTCGCCGATGCCGAAGCCGCTAAAGAGGACGCGACGCACATCGGCTTTGCCGTCGCCATCGGTGTCGCGCAGGTGAACGAGCTGATCAAAGTCGCAGACATACACGCCGCCCGCGCCGGGGTCGGGGCCCTGCACCATCGGGAGGCCCTCGGCGAAGCGCCACGACTTGTCGGCCTGGCCCGCGCCGCGCGTGTCTTCGAGCACTTGAATGTAGTCCGCGCGTTTCGCGCTGGCCTGCGTCTGCGGATACGTCGGTGAGCACGCGACGAGCAGGCGGCCTTTCTCGTCCCACGCAATTTGCGTTGGCTTCACCACGCCGTCGCGCTCGGAGGCGAACAAGTTGATTTCGTAACCGTCCGCGACGGTGAAGGTGGCCAGCTCTTCCTCGGGAGAAAGGACCGGAGCGCCGATTTCCAAATCGGCACGAGACTTGATCGGCGGCACGGACTGTGCCGGTTTGGAAACCGGCGCTCCGCCGCGCGCGAGCACGTGAATCTCCACGTCCGCCGCGTCCACCAGCGGACGGTGCCGCTCGAACGCGCCTTTGAGCGACGGCTCGGTGCCGCCGGCCTTGCCGAACATCTGGTTCACGCGGTCGCCATAGACGAACGACCAGTTCGCGGGGCGCCACGCGTCGAACCACAGTTGGTTCTTCTGCACGATGGCGGCGCGGAGCGGATCCAGTTCGGCGGATAACTTCGGCTCCACGCCAAGCTGCCGCGCCGTGATGGCGGCAACCTCACCCAAGCCGGACTCGGTCAAATGGATCCCGTCCTCCGTGAGCCGTGTTGCGCCGGAACCACGCTTTGTGACTGGCGCGAAAACGTCCACGAAGACCGCGCCCCGCTGCTTCGCGATCGCCCGCACCGCGTTCGCATAAGCCGCAACGTCACTGTTTCGCTTGGTCAAGTCCGGCGCGTGCGACGCGAGCGGTTTCTCGAACGGCATCGGCGAAACCAGCACGACCTTGCGCGTGCGGGCGGCGAATTGATCGAGGAGCCGGTGATACGCGGCAGTGAACTCGGGCAATCGCGCGACGCCATCCAGCGCCTCCATCTGGCCGAACTGCGTGATGATGACGGTCGCGCCCGCCGTTTCGAGCTGCGCTTTCCACGAACCGAAATTCAGGTCACGCCACTGCTCGTAAACCGTGTCCGCCTCCCACGCCATCGAGCGGAAGCGCGGATTCCTGGCCGAGAACTCTTTCGCCAGCAGCGCTTCGATTTCGCCCGCCTTCGCATCGCGGACGAAATTTTCCTGACCCACGAACACGACGACCTCATTCGTCCCCAGCGCGAACTTCCCCTCGCTGAACGCCCCGACTGGCGCGCCCGGCTGCGCGCTGCCGAAGCGACTGAGCACTTCCGCCTCGCCCGGCACCGCCGAGTCCGGCAGCACTTCAATGCTGAGGTTGCGGAACGCCACCTCGGCCTTGCAGTTGCCGTGGATTTGCAGCGCGATGACGCCGGTTTCGTCAATGCCCGCCTCGCGTTCGACCCAGATCGCCGTGCGCTGGCCGTTGAGGAAAAGCAGAATCTGCGGCCCGCTCGCGACGATCTCGTAAGTGTTCCAATCGCCGATCTTCTCGATGCGCGCGACGAAGTTCGTGTCCGCCTGCGCGAGCACTTTGCGGCGGCGCGACTCGTCGTAGAGACAGCCCGAGAAGCCCGCGCCGATGTCCGCCTGGAAGCCGGACATTTCATTCGGCGGCGTCGCGATGCGTTTGCTGCGGAACTGCACGCCGCTGTTCACGAAGCCCGACGTGCCGACCAGTTTGTATTCGAGCCGCAGGTGAAAGTTTTTGTAGCTCTTCAGCGTGGCGAGGAATTCATTGCGCGGATTTCCCTCCAACGAACCGCCGACAATTGTCCCGTCGCGCACCCGCCAAACCTTGTTGGTGTCGCCTTCCCATCCGACCAAAGTCTTGCCATCGAAGAGCGAAACCGGCGCGGCGGATGCACCAGCAACGCAAAGAGTGAACAACAGGAGAGTCAGGCGTCGCAGATTCATGATGGGCCGGAGAATCCCGGCTTCAGAGCTTTCCGGCAACCATTCCTTGGCCTTGGGCCAGCCATTTACTTTTCCCACTTCTCCCGCCACTTCGCGTAATCGCTCGCGACGCGTTCACCCCATGAGCCATACCACGCATAGCCGTTGCGGCGTTCGGCTTCGATTTCCGCGATGTCGTATTTCTTCACACTGTCGCGGCCGGAGAAGATGAGGTGGTTCGTTTCGATTTCGTAGAAGCGCGCCCAAAGCGGTGGTGCGGCGGCGTCATTCACGATGCGCTTGTCGCCGTCCACGCGAGTCTGCCGGATACCGGTGAGCTTCGCCGCCTCGAACCATTCTGCTCCCGCTTTCACGGCGCGACGCACTTCGGGCGAGGGATTTTCCAGACTCATCAACAGCCGCAAAACCCTCGCGCTCTCGCTGCCGCTCAACGACACCAACTCATACGCACGGCCCATCCGCGGCTTCAAGTCCAGCTCGTCATGCTGCGCGCACCAGACCGTCGGCTTGCCATTCACGATGACCTGGCACTTGAGGATGCACGTGATGCCACGGTCGAAACTCGTCCGCATTGCCGTCCGCCGCGCCGCGCCCGCGAACTCGTAGTCCTTGACCGTCGCGACCTCGCGCAGGAACTCCAGCAGTCGCACCATCGCGTCGTCGTTGAACGTGATGTGCCGATGATACTGCGTGCTCGGCGGATAAAACTGCGGCCAGCCACCGGTCGGATACTGCGCCTTGAGAATGTGGTCGCAGCCTTTGAGAAACGCAGCCTCGCAGCGCGCGTCGCTCGTTGCGTGAAATGCCCGCGCGAGAAAACGCAATTCACCAGTCGTCGCGCTGTTGTCGAACGTGCCCTTGATTGTCTTCGTGTCGCCGGAGAAGGCGCTCGCCGTCGCGTCCATGTTCTTCGGCCAGCTTCCCACGTCGGACTGCCACGAGAGGACATTCGTCACGATGCGTTCGCCCTCCTCACCGCGGAACCATTCGTCGGACTTTTTGGCCAAGCTGCTCCAATTCGGCTCCGCATGCACGAGCACCGTGCTGGCAATCACTAGAAACAGACTCAGAGTTTTCATGGCTTTGCCTCGCCGAGAAGTTTCACCAGCAACGGCTCCAACGCCTCGGCCCATAACTCGTAGCCCTTCGCCGTCGGATGCAGGAAGTCGCCCATGATCTCGCGGGTGATGGTGCCGTCGGGCTGGAGGAACTTCGCGCCGATGTCGAGGAAGGTCACGCCGCCCCGACCGTCGAGTTGGGCGAGGAGTTTGTTCGTCGTGTCGAGCTTCGCACGCATCCCGTCGGGTTTCGGCCCGCGCGGGAAGATGGCCATGAGGATGACGTGCGCTTGTGGCTGGCGCTGCTGAATCTCGTCGAGCAGTGCGCGCACGCCGGTGGCGATGTCTTCGGGCGTGTTCTTGCCGGCGTTGTTCGTGCCAATGTGCATGACGACGACCTTGGCCTTCGCGCCGTCGAGTTCGCCGTGGCGCAAACGCCAGAGAGTGTTCTCCAAGTAGTCGTAGCCGAAGCCGAGGTTCGCGACATTCCGCTTGCCGTAATACTTCTCCCAAACGTCCTTGCCCGGCTGACCGCGATCGTGCGGCTCGCCACCGAACATCTGCGTGATGGAATCACCGATGAACACGAGCGACGCCTTGCGCTCCGCCGCGATCTTCGTGACGGCGGCGTGACGCTTGGCCCAATCATAAACCGGCCAGTCGCGATCCTGCGTGCAGGGGACGAGCGTGGATGGCAGCGGTTTTGCGCCGGGCACGGCGTCAAACTTCGCCTCGGTGAGTTCGCTCTTCACCTTGCGGTCCTCGGTGTAGGCGCGCGCCTTCACCGTGCCGCCAGTGGGGAGAACGATGGGCGCGAGATACGGCCCACCCTTCGGCCCCGGATCGGATCCATCAATCGAGTAGCGAATGACGGTGCCGGGTGTGACACAGGTGAGCGTGACGGTGCCGACGGCATCGCGCCGCAAGACAGGCGCGGCGAGCCTGGGTGGCTCCTGCGCGAGAAGCGCGGAGGCAAGAGCAATGAGGAGAATGAAGTGACGCATGATGGTTCAGTTGTTTTCCGGCAATCCTTCCTTGTGCCCAAGATTTTTCACGGGCTTGAAGATTTCCAAAACTTCAGCGAGCAACTGCTGGTCAACCGGCTCGGCGGCCCACTTGGCCCAGTTGCGGATGTTGTTCGGGTTCGCGCTGCCGCTCACGGTCGTGGCGATGTCGGGATTCGCGAGGCTGAACTGCAGCGCGAGCTTGGCAATGTCCACGCCCTTCTTCGCGCAGTGCGCGGCGGCGGCGCGGGCGGCGGACTTCACGCTCTCGGGTTCCTTGAGCCACGCGGGCAGCGACGCGTTGGTGAGCAGGCGCGCGCTGAACGGGCCGGCGCTAATCACTCCGACGCCCTTCGCCTTGAGATACGGAATCGTCTCGTCGGCGAAGCGCGTGTTTTGGAGCGTGTATTGGTTGTAGGAGAGCACGCAGTCCACGCTGGTCTGGTCGAGGATGAATTTGAAAATCTTCATCGGATAGCCGCTGAAGCCGATGAAGCGGACCTTGCCCGACTGCTGAATCTTCCGCAGCGCGGGAAGGGTTTCATCCACGATCTGCTGCATCGGCACGAACTCGATGTCGTGGCAAAGAATGATGTCGAGGTGGTCGGTGCCGAGCCGGTGCAGGCTCACGTCCACGCTCTCGGCGACGCGCTTGGCGCTGAAATCAAAATGCTGAAGGTCGTAGCGGCCGAGCTTGGTGCAGAGCGTGTAGCGGTCGTGCGGCACGCCCTTGAGCGCGATGCCCAGCAGCACCTCGCTCATGCCGCGCCCGTAGAACGGCGAGGTGTCAATGAAGTTGAGTCCGCAATCGAGCGCGACACGGACGCTGGCGAGCGCCTCGTCGAGTTTCACGCTGCGGAATTCCGCGCCGAGCGAGGACGCGCCGAAGCTGAGGATTGGGAGCTGGAGACCGGTCTTACCAAGAGGTCGGGTTTGCATTTTGCTTTAGCCAAAGATGGAACACAGATGAAGGATTATCAGAAAAGCAGGACGGCAGGAAAAGGGCAGCTCTGGCGTTTCCTGTGTTCCTGCCTTCCTGATTCTTATCTGTGTTCAATCCGTGTTTCATCCGTGGCTCAAAATCAGTTCGTGAGTTCAAGCTGTGAACTGCCCTTCGCAAGCGCAAAGCAGGCAAGCGTCGCGTCGCCATCGCGGCACCAGGTGCCGGGTTGGAGTTTCAGCG
This sequence comes from uncultured Klebsiella sp., assembly GCA_964478755.1. GTDB lineage: Bacteria > Verrucomicrobiota > Verrucomicrobiia > Limisphaerales > SXTU01 > SXTU01. The sequence goes on along the minus strand of CAYZJP010000007.1, from coordinate 12,501 downwards.
GTGCGGTGACTTCGGTGAGCGGCTTCGCGTCCGCGCCAGCGCGGAGCTTCGGCGGCGCTTGCGTCCGCGATGCGATGCGCAGCGTGAAATCCGGGCAGGCAAAGGGCGCGCGAAGCTTCACGATGTTGCCGGCGCGCTCGATGCGCGTGAGTTCCTTCGCGGCCCAGTAGCGCGCGCCTTCGCTCAACTTCATCCAGTGCAAGTTGTCGAAACGAGCTTGCAGCCGCTTCACAACTTCCTGGAAAATCTTGAAGCCGACCTCGTAGCCGTTGAAATAAATGCCCGTCCAGTGCGCGAGCATGAAGGCCGGCTCGCCTCGCGTGATGACGTCCACCATGCGCCCGCGCTGGCCGTCGGCGGTGATGAACTTGTCCGCTCCGCCGGGGTTCGTGCAGTCCCAGCCGCCAGTCCAGTCGCCCGTGCAACCGAGCACGTGGACGACGCAGCGCGGATCGGGGCCGTCGAGACCGGACGCGTTCTGCACGATGGGCGCGACGCTTTGGTTGCCCTCGGAAAACAGGTCGCGGAAGTAATGCGGAATCTCCGCGCCGAACACATCGCGCACGGATTGAAAGCTCGCCTGCGCCAACTGCGGGCGCGCCTTGCCGCCGAAGCCGCCGGGCGTGGTGATGCCTTCGCACGGCAGGCCGACGTTTTTCAAAATGCGCAGCGCGTAGGCGAGATAGTCGGTGATTTCATCCGCGCTGCGGCCCGTGGTCCACTCCCAGTTCTCCATGAACTTCGGCGTGATGTCGGGAAACGGATGCCCTGTCTTCGTGTCAATCACCCGCGTGTGCGTGACCATCTCGGGGTGGATGTCCCAGTTCGGCAGCATCAGCTCGCGCACGAGCTTGAGACTGTCCTCCAACTCGCGCGGCGACCAGCCGGGCAGCCCGCGGTCGAGCCGGCCCACGCACGCGGGGAACGGCACGATGCTGTATTTGCCCTTCACGCCCTGCGCGGCGCACCACTCGCCGAACTTGCGCACGAAGCTGTCGGGAATTTCCGCCGGCCACTCGCGCCAGTTGCGCTGATACACCGAGTTCGCGCCGAGATACGCCTCGTTGAACTGCGGCATCGCGAAGCGGTTCAGATTCACGAGGCACGTCGAGTCGTCAATGATGAGGCCGACGGGAACACGATTGCGCGGGTTGATCACGGTGACGCCGTCCGCGCGCGGCGGACGCTCGCCGGCCACTTGCGCGGAAAGGTCTGGACCACACGCGGCGAGCGCGGCTCCGGCGAGTGCACCTTGGTGAAGGAATCGGCGTCGGTTCATATAGGCTTGGTGGTTCAGACGGCCTTGCGCGCGACACGCTTCGCAAAGCTTTCGACTGTGATTACTGCGCGTTTGTGCAGGCCCCGCGCGATGGTCTCGTGGGCGTCGCGAACCTCAAACTGGAAGTCCACCGCACGCGCCTCCGTGCCGATGACACGCGTGGTGATGGTCACGGGCTGGCCCAGCGGCGTGGGCGCGAGATGGCGAATTTCAATCTCCGTCCCGACCGTCCGCTCGTTGTTGTTTAGAAACGGATGGAGGGACTCGCGTGCGGTGCGCTCAATGAGCGCCACGAGCCGGGGCGTGCTCAAGACTGCTGGCATCCCGCCCATCGCGAAGTCGATGACGTGCTCCTGCGCAACAGTGAACTTCATCTCACCGATGGTGCCAATGCGGGGGCGGATTTTCATTGTTTAGCCGCAGAAGAGACACAGATTGAACACAGATGCAGACGAATCAGGAAGAGAGGAATGGAACAGCAACGCAGTTTCTTCGTGTGTTCGCGCCTTCCTGATTCCTATCTGTGTTTCATCTGTGTGCATCTGTGGCAAAAATCAGTTTGTCCGGCAGCCCAGAGTGAGCAGCACGTTTGCCCACAACGCCTGGTCGCCGGTCTGGATGGTCAGCACGTGGTCGGGCGATTCGACGTGCTTGTAAAAATCCCACTTTGAGATCGGCTCGATGCTCGCCGTCACACCCGCCTCCTTGGCAATGGCGCGGAACTCAGCCCACGCGGGCGGCTCGCCGAACTTCGCGTAAGCGTCGTCCGCCGGGATGCCCATCGTGTTCAAATAGTCCACCGGCACCGCGCTCAACACCGCGCGCAGCACATGCGCCACGGTCACGCAGCCGGGCGAAAGATTCAGGCAGATCAGCTCGGCGTTCGGCCCCTTCTTCGTCGAGGCGGGATAGTTGCCGTCGGCGATGAGAATCTTCGCGTGATGCCCAGCCTGCGCGCAGATGCGCAGAATGTCGGGATGAAGGAGCTGGGTTTTCAGCATGGGGAAAGGAGTCGGAAGTCAGGAGACGGAATTCAGAATGTGTTTGCGGAAGCTTGCCATCGTCTGGGACGCGGCGATCTCAGTGTCGGGCAAAGGATGAATCTCTGCGGAGACGTAACCCGCGTAGCCGATTTCCTTCAACGCAGCAGCGATGGGCGCAATGTCCGTGTGCCCAAGACCCATCGCGCGACGGTTGCTGTCCGCAAAGTGGATGTGGCCGACTAGCGCGCCGGTGCGCCGCAGTGATTCCGCGAGGTTCTGCTCCTCGATGTTCATGTGGTAGAGGTCGCAGAGAAGTTTCACGTTTTTCAACCCGCGCGCAGTGACGAACTCGACCGCGTCCGCATTGCGGTTGAACAGGTTTGTCTCGTAGCGGTTCAACGGTTCGTAGAGCAGCACTTGCTGATGCGCGGCGGCGCGCTCGCTCAAGGCCGTGAGTTCCTCCGCCAGCCAATCGAACGCCTGTTCGCGCGACACCGCGCCTTCCCAGCGGCCCTGCATCGAGCCGATGATCGCGGGCGCGCCGAGGAAGCCGCCGAGGTTGATGATGCCGTAGATGAACTCGCGCGCCTTCGCGCGCACGGCGGGATCGGGATCAGTGATACGGAGCTTGTGCTTCACCCAGCCCGCGCCCGTGCCCACGGCGGCGACTTTGAGCGAATGTTTCTCCATGAGTTCGCGCGTGTGCCCGATGGAAATGGCGTTGGCCATCGGAGGAAAAATCTCCACCGCGTCGAAGCCGTGCCGCGCGGCGGCGGCAAACCCTGCGGCCAAGTCATCCCAATAAACAAACGGACCACCCCGCGCTTCGGGGACGAGCGAGATGGTGATGGCAGACTTCATAAAGATTTTCTTAGCCACAGATTGAACACAGACGAAACACAGAATTCCTTGGCCGAAGCTTATCTGTGTTCAATCTGTGTTTCATCTGTGGCTAAAAAGGATTTTAACCGATGAACAGCGGCTTGAAATGCCGGTCGAAGAGATTTTCCGTCACGTTCTTCGCGACGATGGCTTCGCTGGCTTTCAGCAAATCGGTGTAGCGCGTGCCGGCCTTCGCCGCGAGCTTGAACGAAACGTGCAGGAGTTGGCGCACGCTGGCGTTGAACTCGGGATGATTCGGTATGTGCCGCAGCGCGTTCGCCATTTGCGCGCCGGTCCATTTCGCGACCGCGTCGGCGCTGGGCAGCTTGTCGCGTTTGATGTCAATGACGCTGGCGTAGGGCGCGCACAGTTCGTCCACGTGCGCGAGCGCGTAGGCGTAGATTTCCTTCGTGAGCGCGAGGCCGTCGCCACCGGCTTCGGAGAGGCCGATGAGTTCCTCGAGCCACGTCGTGCCGGCGGTCTTGAGGTGAACGCCTGCGCCGGTGCGCTGGAGCGCGCGGCGGATGATCGGGTAGAGGCTGAACTTGTCGCTGCCACTGTGGACGCTGAGTTTCAGGTTCCTGGGCAAACCGTATTGCTTCACGGCGTGCGCGATGACGGCGAGGTCGTCGTTGAACTCGCGCTCGAACTGTGCGAGGTCGCCGACGTAATCCACGCCCTTGTTGAAGCGTCCGGTGAACTTCGGCGCGATGGTCTGTGCGCGGACCTTCTCGTCCGCGAGCGCGACGAGGATGACGAGCAGTTCCGGCGGCGTCTGCGGCGCGTCGGTCTCGTCCATCGAGACTTCGGCGATGATGTCGCCCTCGCCTTTTTGCGCGACGATGTGGCGGTAGATTTTCCCGGCGTCCTTCACGGCGAGGAGATATTTTGCCGCGATGCGCTCCACGTCGGCGCGCGTGGTGGTGAACGGCGCGCTGACGCCCGCGATGCTGACGGTGCCGGTGAGTTCGGGATGGCGCGCGACGAACGCGGCGACCTCCGCGGCGGGCGCGGGCTGGCCGATGCTGTCAGCGACATCAATGGTGAAGAAATCCGAACAGGCCATGAACTTGTCCACCGTTTCGAGGCGGATGTGGTCGGCGTCCACGTGCCAGCCCTTGCTCCAGCCGAGCGATTTCACCGCGGCCTGCGCGGCGTCGAACACGCTCTGCGGATGCGAGCCGATGAAGGTGTGCTCGCGGTTGGATTTGTTCCAGACGGGAACGGCTTCGACGCCCTGTGCGGCGGCGAGCTGGAATGCGTGGAGTTGGGCCTTGGCTTGGTGGGCGAAGCGGTCGCCCACGCCGATGGTGAATTTTTCGAGGGTCAGCATGCGGGGCGAAGTGTGAGGGGAACGCGGTTTTCGATGAAGCGCAAAGTGCGGCGTTCAAATCAGCGCCAGCGCGATCGCCGCCATCATCAGCAACGCGCCCGCCAGCCGCCACCGCAGCACGCCCGGGCCATGGTGCCGCTCGCGGTTGCCAAACCAATGCCCCACACCCCACACGGCGACGACGCTCCAGAGCCCGCGCGAGCTGTAGATCACGTTCGCAGTCGTCGCATTGCCGAACCACGCGATGGCACTGACGAAGATCAGCGATTGCAACCCGATGAACACGCAGCCGCCCAGCAGCCACGGCCGCGCGGTGCGGGGAATTTCGCGCAACGGCGCATGGAAGGACGGCACGAGGACCAGGCTGAACAGTGCGGTGAAGCTGAGCATCACCGGCAGGAACCGGCCCGCGCCCCAGGCCGGCGACCACTTTTGCACCAGCACGTCGAACAGCGCAAACATCGTCGCCGAGCAGCCGGCGTAGAGGATCGTTGCGCCGACGTGATGGTGAGGCGTGCCGTCGGCGCGGTTGGGCAGCGCGATGGCGAGCGAACTCAAGGCCGCCGCGCACCAGAGTTTCGCCGACACGCCTGACGTGAGCAGCAGCGTGGTGAACAACGCGACGAGAATTATCTTCACTCCCATCACCGGCGTGGCCACGGACACGTCGCCGCGTTGGAGCGCGAAGAAATTCAGCAACTGTCCGAGCAGGTAAAACACCGCGACGACGGCCGGCTGCCAAAGCAGCTTGAGATGAAACGTCCCTCCAAATGGCAGCAGCAGCGAGAAAAGCAGCGCGGAGACGAGGTTTGAGAGAAAGGCCGTGCGCCACACGCCGACGCCGAATTCCGCCGAGCGCTTGGCGAGCAACGCGCCCAGGACATAGACCAGCGCCGCGAGCAGCGGGAGCAGAACGGGGAGGACGGATTTCATTTCCCGTCCGGCAAGGGCACCTGCGTCTTGTGCATGAGGTAGGCGAGCAAATCGCGCCGTTGTTCGGGCGTGAGCGCTTCAAGCAAACCCTCCGGCATCAGCGAGAGCGACGACTCCTGCAAGCTCGTCACGTCGCCGCGCTGGACGGTGACGGTCTCGGTCATCGTCTTGAGCGTGAGCGTGCGCTCGGTCTTGGCGGCGATGAGCGCGTTCAAGGTGCGGCCGTCCTTGAGGTTCACGACGCTCATGCGAAAGTCCGCGTTCACCACCGCGCTCGGATCGGCGATGTTGTCGAGCAGGTAGTCCAAGTTGTCGCGACCCGCGCCGGTCAAATCGGGACCGACTTCGCCGCCCTGGCCATAGAGCCGGTGGCAGGCGGCGCAGGCGAGGTTGAACACCGCGCGCCCGGCACCCTTGTCCGCCTTCGCGAACACGTCGGGTGTGAGTTGGGTCTTCAGCTTCGCGATCAGCGCCTGCTTGTCCGCCGCCGCCTCGCGCAACTCGCCCCAAGCCTTGGCCAACTGCGCGTTCAGTTCAGCGTCGTTGAAACTGCGAATCTGCCGTGCGTGGAAGGCGGTCACGTCCACGCGCGGGAACTTGCCCGCGCCAAGCTCGGCCAGCAGTGCCTTCGCAAACGTCGGGCGCGAAACGAGCGTGTCCAGCACGGCAGGGCGCTCGCTTGGGTGGAAGCTGCGGTAGCTCTTGGCAAGCTTCTCACCGATGAGCGGGTCGTCGAACTGCGCGAGGCCGCGGACGGCCACGATGTTCAGGAAGCGCACAGAGAGCAGTTGTTCGCAAATCGCGCGCAGGTCCGGCGGACGGCTCTCAATTAGTGTCTGCAGCGCAGCCTTGCGCGCATTCATTTCGCCATCCTTGTCGAGCGCAACGCGCTTCACTTCATCAAGCGCACGGCCATCGCCGAAGACGACGCTCAAGTCCCGCGCGCGGTCGCGGAGCGCGGCGTTGGGCGAGCGTTTGATGAGCTTGGCGAAGGCATCCCAAGCGCTCGGCTTCGTGGCCTTGCGCCAGCCTGCAAGCCCGTCGCCGACACCCTTGAGGATGTCAGTTTGGAACGATTCAGATGCGCCGGTTGCTAGCACCATGAGCTGATTAACCGCTGCAGGATTTTTCTCAATGTCCTCAGCCAGACGCTGAGCGATAAGACGGCGCGTGAGTGGCAGCCAACACGAGCGGGCGAGAAATACAAGGTCGCCAGCGTGATTCTCCACCGTGGGGATGAGTCCATACCAGATGAGCGCAGGCAGGTTGTGGTCAGCGGCGTCTTCGTTGCGTGAGACGAGTGGACTGGCGAGTTCAGCCCGTTGGTTGACGGGCAGGCGTTGCAGCATCGTGGCCAATGCGAGCCGCACCAACCCCGAACCATCCTCGCGAGCGAGGCGGCCCAATTCCCGCGTGGTAGCAGCCGACGTGAGGAGGCTCTGACTGGCTTGGGTTTGGGGTCTGGCTTTTGGCGTCTGGGGAGATTGGAGCCTCCTCACGTCGGCTGCTATGGGGCGCTGGCTCATCACGGTGTCTAGCGGCCACGAATCGGTCAGCAAGCGCACGGCCCACGTGCGGATGTGCTCATTCGGGTGGCGGAGTTGGGCGAGGAGGAAGGCTTCGTCCGTCGCACCGAGGACGTAGAGCGACCACAGCGCGCGGAGCTGATTAACCACGCTTTTCTCGGCGGCGAAAAGCGAGCGCAGATCTTTCGTGGCGGCGGCCAAGTCAGCGGATTTCGCCGTGCGCTCGATCAATTGCAACCGCGCTTGCCGAGCAAACCACTCGTTCGCGTGCGTGTGCAGGCGGACGAGTTCGGGGACGGAGAGTTTGGTCAGGTCGGTGACGGCGGGGCGCTTTGGTTCGCCGTAGGTGATTTTGTAGATGCGGCCGCTGGTGCGATGCACGCCGTTGGCCTCGTGGCATTCGCCGGTGTCGCTCCAGTCGGCCACATACACGCCGCCGTCCGGGCCGTAGGTGAGTTCCATGCCGCGAAACCATTTGTCCGGCACGATGAAAAAGTCTTCGCCGTGCTTGCCCACGTAGCCGGAACCTTTGCGTTCAAGGATTTCCTGGTTCGCGCGGCGGCCGTGCATGTTCAGCGTGAAGAGACGGCCACGATATTCGGCGGGCCAGTTGTCGCCCTGGTAAATCATCATGCCGATGTGCGCGTGGCCACCACCGAGCGCGTCCGCCACGCCATCGCGGGACTTCGACCAGTCCTGTGCCGTGTCGAAGTGCCAGTGGTCCGCGTGCTGGTCAATCAGCGTATAAGTGCGCGGGTTCGGGTCAATCGTGTGCGGGCGGACGTAGTGCGCGCCGGTGATGCCGTGCCAGAGATGGCCGTTGACCGTGTTGATGAAAAAGAGTTCGCCGTGCTCGTCCCAGTCGTGGCCCCACGGGTTTGTGCAGCCGGAACTCAGCGCCTCGAATACTTTTCGTGTCGGGTGATAGCGCCACATCGTGCCACGCATGGGAATGCGTGCGTCTTTCGGCGTGCCGGGCACACCAATCTCACCGGGAGCCGACGCGCCGCAGCGGCCGTAGAGCCAGCCGTCCGGACCGAAACGCAGGCCGTTGGCGAAGTTGTGATAGTTCTCGGCTGGCGGCGTGAAGCCATCGAGCATGACTTCGGCGGGGCCGGTGGGTTTGTCGCCACCGTTCATGCACGGGATGAAGAGCAACTGCGGGGGACACATCAACCACACGCCGCCGCGTCCGACCTCGACGCTCGTCAGCATTTGCACCTCGTCGGTGAAAACTTTGCGCGAAGTAAAATGCCCGTCGCCATTCGTGTCCTCGAAGATGAGCACACGATCGCGCAGACGCAGATCGAAGCGCGTCGCGCGCTCGGCGTAAGTGTAGTTCTCCGCCACCCACAGCCGTCCGCGCGCATCCCACGCGAGCGCGATGGGGTTTTGCACATCCGGCTCGGCGGCGAAGACAGTGGCCTTGAAGCCCGGCGGCAGCTTCATCTGCGCGACGACCTGTGCGGGGGGCATCGGTGCGGAATTCGTGTCCGGCTCAGTGTTGTAAGGGACGGGGAAGTCGGCGAAGGCCGGCGCTGCCAACAGGCTGAGAAGGCCGACGGAACGCCGCGCACTTCGCGCAATGCAGTCGGGCAACGAGGAAGCGAATTTCATTTCGAGCGAGAGTCTGGCCCAATCGCAGGGGTTTGATCAAATCGCAATCGGCACGAATTTGAGCGCGCATCCGGGCTTGGACAACCACACCCTGTCCTGTAAAACGTCCCGGCTTATGAGTTCACGCAGCAGCGCGAAGAAGATTTCCACCGAACAGCAAGCCGACGCAGCGGCCCCCAAGTCTTTCAGGAAGTTGATGGCGGCGAACCGTTCTGAGATCGCCATCCGCGTCTTCCGTGCGGCGACGGAATTGGGTCTGCGCACCGTTGCCATCTACGCGCAGGAGGACCGCTTCGGCGTGCATCGCTTCAAGGCGGACGAGGCGTATCTGGTGGGGCAGGGGAAGGGGCCGGTCGGTGCGTATCTCGACATCGAGAGCATTGTGGCGCTGGCGAAGGAGCGCGGTGTGGACTTGATCCATCCGGGCTACGGCTTCCTGTCGGAGAACGCGGCGTTCGCGCGGGCGTGCGCGAAGGCGGGCATCACGTTCGTCGGGCCGCGTCCCGAACTGCTGGAGATGATGGGCGACAAGACTGCGGCCCGCACTCTCGCCCAAAAGATCGGTGTCCCGACACTTCCCGGAACTGAGGAACCTGTCACCGACCGCGCCGACGCGCTGAAGATGGCGAAGGAAATCGGCTTCCCGCTCATCATCAAGGCCGCGTTCGGTGGCGGCGGGCGTGGGATGCGCGTCGTCCACAAGTCAGCAGACCTCGCGAACCTGCTCGACGAGGCGCAGGCGGAGGCGGGGCGGGCGTTCGGCAATCCGGCGGTCTTCCTCGAAAAATACATTCCCAACGCGAAGCACATCGAGGTGCAGATTCTCGGCGACCAGCAAGGCAACGTGATTCACTTGCACGAGCGCGACTGCTCGGTGCAGCGCCGGCACCAGAAGGTCGTCGAGGTCGCGCCGTCGTTCGGCCTGCCCGAGCACGTCATCAAGGAACTCTGCGCCGCCGCCGCGCGCATGGCTTGCGAGGTGCGCTACGACAACGCCGGCACCATCGAGTTTCTCTACGACTTGGATCGGCACGAATGGTTCTTCATCGAGATGAATCCGCGCATCCAGGTCGAGCACACGGTCACGGAGGTGATCACGGGCCTCGACCTTGTGCGCGCGCAGATACTCATCGCACAAGGCCACCCGCTCCACGGCCCGGAGGTCGGGATGCCGCCGCAGAATCAAATCCCTCGCAACGGTTACGCAGTGCAATGCCGCGTGACGACGGAAGACCCGGAGAACAAGTTCACGCCGGATTACGGCAAGATTCTCACCTATCGCAGCGCGGGCGGCTTCGGCCTGCGGCTGGACGGTGGCATGGGCTTTGCGGGTGCGGTCATCACGCCGTTCTACGACTCGATGCTCGTGAAGGTCACCAGCTCCGGCCAGACCTTCGAGATGGCACTTCAGCGCACGGACCGCGCGCTGCGCGAGTTCCGCATCCGCGGCGTCAAAACGAACATCCCGTTTCTCGAAAACCTCATTCACAACCCGGTGTTCCGCAGCGGGCAGGCCACGACCACGCTGATTGACACGACGCCGGAGCTGTTCGCCTTTAAGCATCGCCGCGACCGCGCCTCGAAGCTGCTGAGTTACTTGGGCAACATCATCGTCAACGGCAACCCACACGCTAAAGGCTTCAAACCGGAGAAGCCGTTCGCCCTCGCGCAGCCGCCGGCCTACGATCACAAGCAAGTCCCACCCGACGGCACGCGCGATCTGTTGCACAAGCTCGGGCCAAAGAAGTTTTCGCAGTGGGTGCTCAAACAAAGGCGCCTGCTCGTCACCGACACGACGTTCCGCGACGCGCATCAGTCGCTCATGGCAACGCGTGTCCGCAGCTACGATATGCTCACAGTGGCGGACGCGCTCGCGCGCCGCGCGCCGGGGCTATTCTCGCTGGAGATGTGGGGAGGCGCGACCTTCGACACGGCGATGCGCTTCCTCCACGAAGATCCGTGGGAGCGCCTGCGCGAGCTGCGGAAGCGCGTGCCGAACATTTGCTTCCAGATGCTTTTCCGCGGCAGCAACGCCGTGGGCTATACGAACTATCCCGACAACGTCGTCGCCGGTTTCGTGAAGCACGCCGCCGCTTCGGGCATGGACATCTTCCGCGTGTTCGACTCGCTCAACTACACGCCGAACCTGCGCGCCGCGATGGAGGCCGTGCAGGACACGCACGCGATTTGCGAGGCCACCGTCTGCTACACCGGCGACATCCTCGACCCCAAGCGCAACAAGTATTCGCTCAAGTATTACGTCGAGCTGGCCAAGGAGTTGGAGCGCATGGGCGCGCACATGATCGCCATCAAGGACATGGCCGGCCTGTGCCGTCCCTATGCCGCGCACAAGCTGGTGAAGGCTTTGAAAGAAACTGTCGGCCTGCCCATCCACTTCCACACGCACGACACCAGCGGTATCAACGCCGGCTCGGTCCTGCGCGCCTGTGACGCGGGCGTGGACGTGGTGGACCTGGCCATCGCCAGCATGAGCGGCAGCACGAGCCAGCCGAACTTGAACAGCGTCGTCGCCGCGCTGCAAAACACGCCGCGCGACACGAAGCTGGACTTGGAAGCGCTCAACGAATTCTCCGATTACTGGGAGCTGGCGCGCGAGTATTACCGGCCATTCGACACCGCCCCCAAGGCCGGCAGCGCGGAGGTTTATCTCCACGAGATGCCGGGCGGCCAATACACAAACCTCAAGGAGCAGGCCGCCAGCATGGGCCTCGCGGGCCGCTGGCGGGAGATCGCCCACACCTACGCCGAGGTCAACACGCTCTTCGGTGACATTGTCAAGGTCACGCCGAGCAGCAAGGTCGTCGGCGACATGACCATGTTCCTCATCACGCGCGGCATCAAAGCCGCCGATGTGGTGAACTTGGAGCCGGGTTTGATCCCGTTTCCCGCAAGTGTCATTGACATGCTCTTCGGCGGCCTCGGCCAGCCGATGGGCGGCTGGCCTGCACAATTGCAGAAAGTTGTTCTTGGCAAACAGAAGCCCATCACCGTCCGGCCCGGCAAAGATATGCCCGATGCGAACCTGAAGAAAGTTCGCGAGGAACTCGCCGCCAAGCTCAAGCGCGACGTGACGGACGACGATCTGTTCAGCCATCTCATGTATCCCGAGGTTCACGCCGAGTTCGCGAAGGTCCAGCGCGACTTCGGCGACGTGAGCGCGCTGCCCACGCCCGCCTTCTTCTACGGCCTCAAGCCCGACGAGGAAGTCAGCGTGAGCATCGAGGAGGGCAAGACCCTCTTCATCAAGCTCGTGAACCTCGGCGCGCCCGACAAGGACGGCCGCCGCACCGTGACCTTCGAGCTGAACGGCATGACCCGTGACACGCACATTCAGGACAAGAGCGTCGCGCCCAAGGCCAGAAGCCGCGTGAAGGCCGACCCGGCGAACCCGCTCGAAGTCGCCGCGCCCATCCCCGGCATCATCACCAGCCTGGCCGTCGGCGTTGGCGCGAAGGTGGCGAAGGAAGACAAGCTCGTGACGATGGAAGCGATGAAGATGCAGACCACCATTTACGCGCAGGCCGATGGCGTTGTCTCGGAGATCAACGCCCAAGTCGGCGAGACGGTGGAGAGCAAGGACCTGCTGATGAAACTCAAGGCGTAGGGCCGCTCAGGTCAGCGGTGTCGTCGTGCCGGTCACGGACTTGCGCACGATCTTCTTCACTGTCTCCAAGTTCTTCGTCAGCTCGTAAGTGGCCTTGAGCAACTCGTCCTGCGCCGCTTGGTTCCCCAGCGCGCGGATGGCGGGCTGTAGCTTGAGCGTGGCCTTGGAGATTTCGTCGCAGGTTTGCTTGATGGCGTCGGCGGCTTCGGTCGGTGTCATGGCGGGAGTATGGAGCCGCACCCGGTGCCTGGCGAGCACCGCTCTTTCCTCCTGCCCTTGCCCCGATTTGGTGGACTCCCAGCGCGTGAGTGTGTGAGCTAGGG
>CAYZJP010000006.1:0-69762 GCA_964478755.1 uncultured Klebsiella sp. | reverse complement strand
GACGTACGGGGGGGAGGCGGTGTGGGCGGGGGCGAACCGCAAGGGGGCGCCCCGTGCCACCGCGTGCGGGAGGTGCAGGGGGGAACGGCCAACCTGGCCGTTCTGGGCGGCGACTCGCCGCGGAGCTTCGGCGGAGCGCGCGGGCGAACTTTTCGAGGCATTCCGGGCGCACCGCCAGCGGCGGGCGGGTCGCCCGCCGCAACGGGCCGGTGGCCCGTTCCACCCGGAGCAGTTCGGCAGCGCAGCGGCGTAAGAGGCGGAGTCGTCGGGCGGCGGGCAACTCATGGTGTTCAGTGGTTGTAGAGAAATTCCTTCGTGTTGATGAGCGCCCACAACAAGTCCTCGTAAGCGGAGCGCTTGGCTTGCTCGGGCAGGAGCGGTTTGCCGGCGGCATCCTCGCGGGGCTTGGCAAGATATTCTTCCGCGACGGACTGCTCGTGCGACTGCGGCTCGCGCGCGAAGGCGGCGAGATACAACTCGCGGATTTTTTCCGGTTCAGGCTTGTCGCTTTTCACGAGCGTGTCAGCACGGCCACCGCTCGTGGCGAGCTTGGCCTTCACGTCGCTTGCGTTCATCAGGTGCAGGCTCTGCGCGAGGCTCGCGGAGGAGGCGCGCTCACACTCGCAGACGCTCGCGCCCTCGGGACGGCCGAAGACTTTCAGGAAGGCTGAACCGCGATTGTAACTGTTGTCCGGCAGCGCAATCGCGCGCGTGCCGGGCGGCAGGTCCGCGAAGTCCGTGCGCGCGCCGGTGAACTGGTCAATCGAATCGAGCAGCACCTCGGCCTGCATCCGGCGCGGATAGAAGTGCGAGAAGTTTTGCCGGTCCACGCCGTTGTGCTGGTTCGGCACCGAGCTGAGCTGGTAGGTGGACGACTGCGTGATGACGCGCACGACGGCCTTCAAGTCGTAGCCGCTCTCGATGAAATGCCTCGCCAGCGCGTCGAGCAGCTCGGGGTTCGACGGCGGGTTCGTGTCGCGGATGTCGTCCTCCGGCTCGATGAGGCCGCGCTTGAAGAAGTGTTTCCAATAGCGGTTCACGAGCGCCTTCGCGAAGAATGGATTGCTTTTGTTGCCCATCCAATCGGCGAGGCGCAGGCGCGGGTCTTCGTCAGGCGGAATTTCCAGTGCCGGCTCGCCGAGGCCGGCGGGCTTCACAGGCTGCCTGGTTTTCTTGTTCTCGGTCTGCGCAACGCCGCGTTTGTGAAAGATGACATCCTCGCCCGCCGTCGCCGTGGGCTTGCGGCCGATCTGGCTGAAGAACGCCGACATGCTGTAGTAGTCGTGCTGGCTCCAGCGCTCGAAGGGATGGTCGTGGCATTGCGCGCACTGCATCCGCACCCCGAGGAAAAGCTGTGCCACGTCCTCGAGCTGCTCGGTCGGCTGCTTCACGCGCTTATACCAGGCCACGGGCGGATTGCCCGCGATGGTGCCGGTGGCCGCGAGAAGCTGGCGCACCATCTGGTCGTAAGGCTTGTTCGCCAGCAGGCTGTCGCGCACCCACGAGTGAAAGGCGAAGTTCGCGGTGATGTCGTTGGCGTCGTCGCGCTTGTTCTTCAGCAGCGCCGTCCACTTGTTCGCGAAGAAGTCCGCGTAGTCCGGGCTGGTGAGCAGCGCGTCCACCAGCTTGTCGCGCTTCGCCGGGTCGGTGCTGGCGAGAAACAGCTCGGCCTCCTTCACCGTCGGCAAACGCCCCGCGATGTCGAGCGAGACGCGGCGAATGAACGTGGCGTCGTCACACACCGGCGAGGGCGGCACGCCGATGAGCTTCAAGTTCGCGAAGACAAACTGGTCAATGAAGTTCTTGTTCGGCGGCAGATGCTTCACCGGCGCGCCAAGAGGAATGGAGACATTGCAGACGGCGGCCAACCCTTGGTAGCGCACCATCACCGCCACGTTGCCGGGGATGTCATAAATCTTCACGCGGCCGGACTCGGTGGCGTCGGCCATCGCGCGGTCGTTGGCCTCATAGAGGGCGACCGCCGTGACATCGCGCGTGCGGCCGTCGGCGTAGCGCGCCGTGACCTTGAGCTGCTGCTCGCTTTTGACCTTGAGTGTCTTGCGCGGCGGCTGCACGTCGAGCGACACGAGTTTGGGCGCAGAATCCTTGTCATACGGCGTGCCCTGCTGGAGCCAGGCTCGCAACAGCCGGTAGCCTTCCGAATCCGGGTCGAGCCGCTGCCCGCCACCATGCGGCAGGCGGTTGGAGGCCTTCATCAGAAACAAACTCTGCTCCGGCGACGCGGCGAACACGCGGCGGCCCCGCGCCTCCTTGACCAAATGCTCGTAGTCCTCCTGGGGTTCGAAGCCGAGCAGCGAGAGTTGAAATCCATTCTGACCCATGCCCGCCTTCGCGTGGCAGGCGCCCGAGTTGCAGCCCGCCTTCGTCAACATGGGAACCACGTCGTTCACGAAGCTGACCGGGCGCGCGGACTCGGCGGCGAAGCCCGGTCCCGCGAGCAGGAGGGACAGGAGCAGTGCGCGACGCTGGCCCCGGCGACGCTGGGGCGGAACGAATGGCTGCGCATTCAAAGGCACGCTAGTCCGATTGCCTCGACGGCACGCTTCTTCAATTTCCCCGCGGATTTGTTTCCCCGACGGCAGGATTGAGTCGTCCGTAAAAATCTTTCCCGGTTCCAAACCGGGCAGTTGAAGCGGCTCAGGCCAGTTCCCCGTCGTGCAACTCGGCCAGACGACGGGCGATGGCCGCGTTGCAGACCAGCGCCTCCTGTTCAGCGTCCTCTCGCCGGAGGTGGAGCCGGACGCGCTCGAAGGTCTGCAGCCGTCCATTGATCACGACTTCGTAGGCCGCCTCCCGCGTGTCGTGGACTTCTCCCGCGAACAGAACGTAGCCCGGATGGTCGGCTGCGTTCTCGGGCGTGACCGGCTCCAGAAAAACCGTCCACACCGTCTGGCCGGCGCAGATGGGGCGATCCCGCAGATGCGATTCCGCGTTGAGCCGTTGGAAGTTTGCGACCCGTGCCTCCTCCGCGTCCCGATAAACGCCCGCCATCTCAGCGACCAGTTCCCGCGATGCGTCTTTGCTCATGGTGCGAAACAATAATCGCCGGGGCGCGCGCAGTCGAACTGTTCTGTGGACGCATGGGACACCGCTATTCGTGCCGCAGCGCCTCGATGGGGTCGAGAGCCGCCGCGCGCGAGGCCGGGTAAATCCCAAACACCACGCCCACCGCACCGGAGATGCTGAAGGAAATCAGCACGGACAGCGGGGTGACGATGGTCTTCATGTCGGTGAGCTGCGACACCAGGAGCGGCGTCAGCACGCCCACCACCACGCCGATGAGTCCGCCGCCGACGGAGAGCACGACCGTCTCGACGAGGAATTGCGTGATGATGTCCTGCTTCTTCGCGCCGAGCGCGCGGCGGATGCCGATCTCGCGGGTCCGCTCGGTGACAGTGGCGAGCATGATGTTCATGATGCCGATGCCGCCGACGACGAGCGAGATGGCGGCGATGGAGCCGAGCACGATGTTGAAGATGTGCTTGGTCTGCTCGGCCTGGCGCAGCAGCTCCAATGGCACGATGATCTCGTAGTCGCTCTTGGGATGAAAGCGCTTCAGCAGCGTGCGGATTTGCGGCACGGCGGTTTCCACGTCGTCCACGGAATGAAACTGCACGGTGACCTGGTGGAGCTGGACCTTCTCGGCCTCGTAGGTGCCGGCGGAGCGGCGGATGATGGTCTCGCCGAAGCGGGCGCGGGTCGCGGACAACGGCATATAGACGTTGCTGTCCAGCGGCTGGCCCTCGGTCTGGCCGGACTGCGGGCGTTTCTCGGCGGTGGCGCGCTCGCGCAACAGGCCGACGACGGTGAAGTATTCCGAGCCGATCTTCACCTCCTCCTCGAGCGGATCCTGGTAGGGGAAAAGGTTTTCCGCGAGGCTCACGGTGAGCACGCAGACGTTGTTCATGTGCGTCTCGTCAGTCTCGGTGAGGAAACGGCCGCGCAGGATTTCCACGCTGCTCATCTCGGGATAGATGGGATGGGTGCCGATGATCTGGGCCTGCTGGACGAGGTTGTTGAAGCGCACCTCGTCGCGGATGATGCGCATGGGCAGCACGCGCCGGATGCCGGGGATGGTGGCGTCCAGCCGCGTGACGTCGCCGTAGGTGATGCCGTATTCGTTGACGTAGCTGCGCCCGGAGTTGGCGGTCTTGGAGTCCTGCGCGGGCTTGATGCTGCGGAGGATGATGTTGCTCGAGCCGAGCTTCTTGATCGCCTGCTGCGCCTCGTAGCTCGCGCCCTCGCCGATCGCGAGCATCGCGATGACCGAGCACACGCCGAAGATGATGCCCAGCATCGTCAGGCCGGAGCGCATCTTGTGCAGCAGGAGACTCTTGATCCCGAGCTGCACGATGCGGATGAGCGAAGTGGCGCGCATGGGTGCGGCGTCAGACGATGTCCGTGATCACATTTCCCTCGATGAAGGTGAGCCGCTCGTCGCGGCCCAGGTGCGGATAAGTGAGCTGGTGCTGGTCGAGGCCGAGCTGATGGAGAATTGTCGCGTGGATGTCCCGAAAGTGATGCGGCTGCTCGATGGCGTGCAGGCCGATGGGGTCCGTCGCGCCGACGATCGTGCCACCTTTCACGCCGCCGCCGGCCATCCACATCGAGAAGCCGAGGTTGTGATGGTCGCGGCCTCTGCCAGACTCGGCTTCGGGCGAGCGGCCAAATTCACCGCCCCACACGACGAGCGTGCTGTCGAGCAGGCCGCGGCGCTTCAAGTCCTTCAACAGACCGGCGATGGGCAGGTCGGTTTCGCTGGCCTTGCGCAAGTGGTTTTCCTCGATGTCGCTGTGCGCGTCCCACTGCATGTTGCCCGCGCCGCCGCCGGCCACGACGGTCACAAAGCGCACGCCGTTCTCGACAAGCCGTCGCGCGAGCAGACAACGGCGGCCGTAGTCGTTCGTGCGCTCCTTCCCGATGCCGTAGAGGTCGAGCGTCTCCTGCGGCTCGCGCGAAAGGTCGAGCACGCCGGGCGCCTCGGTCTGCATTTTGAACGCGAGATCGTAGGCGCTGATGCGCGCGTCGAACTCGAAATCTTCCTTCGGCAACGTGGCCTGATTCAATTCCCGGATGAGCCGCAGCGTGCGTTCGCGTTGCGACAGCGAGACGCCGTCAGGCAAATTCAAGTTCAACACTGGCTGGCCGCCGGGCCGGAACATCGTCGGTTGATACGCCGCCGGCAGAAAGCCGTGCATGAACATCGGCTGGCCGCCTTCGAGCGCGCCCGCCGGGTCCGGCATCACGACGTAGCCCGGCAGCGAGCGGCTCTCCGCGCCGAGGCCGTAGAGCATCCACGAACCCATGCTCGGGTAGCCGGGCACGACGCGGCCGGTGAGCAGTTCATACTGCGCCGCCGAATGCACCACGGCGTCGCCGGTGCAGGAGCGGATGATGGCGAGATCGTCCACGCACGTCGCAAGGTGCGGGAACAGGTCGCTGACTTCGATGCCGCTTTTTCCGTGCTTCTGAAAGGTGCGCTTCGTGCCGAGCAACTTCGCGCCGTTCTTGATGAACTGGTATTTCGCCTCGCCAAACTCCTTTGGTCTCGGCTGGCCGGTGAGTTCATTCAGCAAGGGCTTGGGATCGAACGTCTCAATGTGACTCGGCCCGCCGGCCATGTAGAGAAAGATGACCGAACGCGCCGAGGCCGGCAGATGCGCCGTTTTCGCCGCGAGCGGGTTCACCGACGCCGCGCGGGTCTGCTCCTCGTGCAGCAGCGCGGCCAGAGCCAGCCCGCCGAAGCCGCACGCCGAATCGCGGATGAACTCGCGGCGCGTCCGGGTGATGCGCGAATGGACTCGCGGCTCAGGGAACATAGAGAAACGCGTTGAGGTTGAATGTCGCCAGCGCGAATTCGCGCAATGGCTGTTCGCGGAGAAACGTCAGTGCAAGTTTGCGTTCAGACTCGGTTGGCGCGCGGCCAGTCGCAAGCTGACATGCGCGGGTCACGATGCGCTGCGAGTCGCCGCCGCACTCGATCTCAAGCCGGTGCGCAAAGGCATCGGCAAGTTCGTTCGAGAGTTTTCCGTTCAACAGCTCCAGCGCCTGCGGCGCGTGCGTGCTGGACTCGCGACGGGCGCAGGTCGTCTGGAGCGCAGGCGCGTCGAACGCCTCCATGAACGGCAGGCGCAGGTTGCGCTTGGCGAAGAGATAGATCGAGCGACGGTCGTGCTCGGTGGCGTCCTTCGCGAGCTGCCACTGCGACGGCTTGTAGAGCAGCTTCACGAGTTCGGCGTCCACGGGCACCATCACGCTCGGGCCGCCGGTGCGGAGGTTGAGCCGGCCCGACACGGCGAGCATCGAGTCGCGAATCTCCTCGGCGGAAAGGCGGCGGCGGTTGAAGTGCGACAGAAAACGATTCTCCGGGTCGAGCCGCGCGACGGTCGCGTTCGCGGTCGAACTCGCCTGCGCATAGGCGTTGCTCAACACGATAAGCCGGTGCAACGGCTTCAACCGCCAGCCGTTCTCGACGAACGATGTTGCCAGCCAGTCGAGCAGTTCGGGATGGCTCGGCCGGTCGCCGTGCAGGCCAAAGTCATTTGGCGTCTTCACGATGCCCACGCCGAAGTGGTGCTGCCAGATGCGGTTCGCCATGACACGTGCGGTGAGCGGATTGTGCGTGTCGGTGATCCAACGCGCGAGCTGGGTGCGGGGGTTCGCCACGTCGGCGGCAAGTTCAGGCCGCGCGTCAGCCACGAGCACATCAGGCGGGCGCGGCCCGACCGGCTCGCCCTTTTGCTCCCACACGCCGCGCTTCAGCACCGTGATCGCCGTCCGCTTCTGCGCGTCGTTCCAAGTGGCGGGAATGGTGGCGGGTGGCGCGGGCAACTGGTCTTCGAGCGTTTCGATCTGCGCCATCAGCCGCACGCGCTCCTCGCCGGCAGCGGCCTTCGCCTTGCTCTTGAGCGCGTTGATTTCGCCTTGAAGCTGCTTGCTGCGCTCCTCCCAAGCTTTCTTCTCCTCCGCCGTCGCGAGCGAAACATTATGCTCCTCCGTCGCGGCGAAGTAGGCCTGCAGCCGGTAATAATCTTTCTGCGAAATGGGTTCGAGCTTGTGATCGTGGCAGCGCGCGCAGCCGACCGTCAGACCGAGGAACGCCGTGCCCACAATGTCCGTGCGCTCGGTGAGCACCTCGTTGCGACTTAGCGCGATGTCAGGGTTGCCCGCGTTGCGTCGCACCGCGCCGAGGCGATGAAAGATGGAGGCGGACTGGCACTCGCGGTTTTCCGGTTCGATTTCATCGCCCGCTAGTTGTTCGGCGATGAAGCGGTCGAACGGCTTGTCCGCGTTCAGCGAGGCGATGACGTAATCGCGGAACCGCCACGCGTCCGGCAGGTGTCGGTCATACTCGAAGCCCTCGGATTCCGCGAAGCGCACCACGTCCAGCCAGTGTTGCGCCCAGCGCTCACCATACCGCTCGCTGTCCAGCAACTTGTCCACGACGCGCTCGCGGGCGTCGGGAGAAGGGTCAGCCAAAAATGCCGCGACTTCCTCCGGCGACGGCGGCAAGCCCGTCAGGTCGAAGTAAACGCGCCGCAGCCAATCCACCGGACTCGCTGCGGGCGCGGGCTGCCACTTGCGCTCCTCCAGCTTCGCGAGGACGAAGGCGTCCACCGGTGACTTTACCCAGCCGGAATCTTTCACGCCCGGCACCGCCGGCTTTCGCACCGGCTGGAACGACCAATGAGCGTGTGGGTCCGCGCTGCCCGCGCCGGCCCCGAACGCGGCCGTCGCCGCGCACCAGAGCTGCAAGCCCAACGCCAGCGCAGCCATGCCTCGCGCCGGGGGGCCGAGTGAGGATGAATGCGTCGCGTTGAGCATTTGTGCTTCTGGCAGACGAACGGTTTGGGCCGCGTATTGCAAGTCTGCTCTCCTGGGGCCGACGCTTTGGAAAATTTTTGCCAACCGTGCCGAACGTGCGCCACAGTCGCGCGGATGAGTTTCACCGAGTTGACGGAAGCCTTCTTCACGAGGGCGGCGGGCTGGGAGGCGGTCAAAAACGCCCGGTCGCTGCTGGCTTCGGAACGCGTGCTCTCCTCGAACTGGACGCCGCCGCTGCTCAAGGGCGTCGTGCAGGAAGGCACTTCATCCTACCGCGCCGGGCTGGTCATCAAGGGGCCGGTGGACATTGACAACCTCTGCACGTGCCGCGCTTCCCGCGAGGCCGGCCTCATCTGCGCGCACTCGGTGGCGGTGGGGCTGCATCATATTTTGAGCAACAAGCCCGCCCCGCGTGGGAGCGACACGGCGACACCACTGCCTGCACGGTTCGGAACGACTCGGTCCGTCGCGCGCGAGCCGGAGCCGCAGCCGGGGCCGAAGCTGAAGCGCGCCGCCAACGGCCAGCCGCTCGAAATCTCCGTCATCCTCCCGCCGACTTTCGCGCAAGGCATCGAGCGCGGGAAAGTCATGGTCACGTTCGAGGGCAAGTGGGCCAAGGGCCGCGCGCCGTTGAGCGCGCTGCCGATGAACCAGCCCTTCGCGCTCTCGCCCGAGGACGCGCGCCTGCTCGACAAGGCCGAGGAACTCGCCGGCGACGAAACGCCCGGCGGCCTCATGCTCAATCTCGTCGAGTTGACGCAACTGCTCGACGCGCTCGGAGGGCACCCGCGCGTGGCGCTCGGACGCGGCCAGCCGCTCGCCATCGGCGCGACCTCGTGGCGCGTGCCCGTCGAGGTCACGCTGGAAACGTCCGGGGAGATTCGCCTGAACCTCCCGTCGAATCTTCGCGCGCCCACGCTCATCGCGGGCGAGTCGCTCTGGGCGTTTCGCGGTGACTCGCTGGAGCCGGTGGGCCTGCCGAAGCAGTGGCGCGAGCTGTTCCGAGCACCGATGAAACTGCCGCGCACGCGCGTGCCGCTCTTCCTCAGTCAGGAGCTCGTCGTGCTCGAAGCCGAGAGCGAGGTGGACGCGAACTTCGGCATTGATGAATTCACACTGGAGCCGCAGTCGCCGCGCTTCATCCTCGCGCTCAACGGCGGTCTGGCGCAGGTGCAGGCCCAACTCCAGTGCGCTTACGGCCCGCGCATCATGACCGTGGGCGTGACCGCGAAGGACGAATCGCTCTGGCTGCCGGACCCGAAGTGCACCACGCGCTACTCGACGCGTGACTTCAGTGCCGAGGTCGCGGCGGCGGAACGGATGCGGCGCGCGGGCTTCAACGGTCCCGACGCGCAAGGGCGCTGGAATCTCCACGGCGAAAGCGCGGTCGTGCGCTTCTTCGCGAAGGATTACCCGCGTCTCCAGAAGGAATGGGACGTTTCGCTGGAAGAGCGGTTGCAGCACAGCACGACCAAGAACTTCGAGCGGCTGGAACCGCGCTTCGAGATTCGTCCGTCGGGCGAGCGGTGGTTTGATGTCGAGATGTCGCTCGGCTCGGCGGACGGCGAAAAGTTTTCCGCCGCCGACATCCAGCGGCTCATTCTCTCCGGCAACGGCACGACGCGCCTGAAGAACGGCCGCATCGCGCTGATTGATACGGGCGCGCTGGAGGAGTTCAACGAAGTGCTGCGAGACTGCGCGCCGCAGCAGCACGCGCGCGGCTACCGCTTCAGCGACGTGCAGGCGGGCTTCCTCGATGCCACGCTTCGGCAGCAGCCTGGCTGGCAGGTGCAAGCTGCGGCTGGCTGGCGTGAACGCGCGTCGCAGCAGAGCGGCCAGACAAAGCTCACCTGCCCGCCGCTCGGCGCGCTCGAAGACGTGTTGCGTCCGTATCAGCGGCAGGGCGTCGCGTGGTTGCAGTTTCTCCGCGAGAACAAATTCGGGGGCATTCTCGCGGACGAAATGGGTCTTGGCAAAACGCTCCAGACGCTCGCGTTCCTCCACTCGTGTCACACGAACCGCAAGCTCTCCGGCCCGGTCTTGATCGTGTGCCCGACCTCGCTTGTCTTCAACTGGCTCGCGGAGGCGAAGAAGTTCACGCCGCAGTTGAAGGCCGTCGCGCTGCACGGCGCGAGCCGCCACGCGCGCTTCGATGAAGTTGCGTGGAGCCAGCTTGTCATCACCAGTTACGCGCTCATCCGGCGCGACGCGGAGAAGTATCGTGAGTTCGAGTTCGACACGCTCGTGCTCGACGAAGCGCAGCACATCAAGAACCGCCAGACGCAGAACTCGCAGGCCGTGAAGGCTGTGCAGACCACGCACCGGCTCGTGCTCACCGGCACGCCGATGGAGAACTCGGTGCTCGACCTTTGGAGCATCTTCGACTTCCTCATGCCCGGCTATCTCGGCTCGGCGGCGGACTTCAAGGAGCGCTACGAGCAGCCCATCACGCGTGACAAGGACGAGGCCGTGCCGGCGCGGCTCGGACGGCGGCTGCGGCCCTTCATTCTGCGCCGACTCAAGACCGAGGTGGCGAAAGATTTGCCCGCGAAGCTCGAACAAGTTTCCTACTGCGAACTCACCGACGACCAGGCGGAGATTTACAAGCAGGTTCTCGCCGTCAGCAAAAAGGAAGTCATGGACGCCGTCGGTGCGCAGGGCCTCGCGAAGAGCAAGATGGTCGTGCTCAATGCGCTGCTGCGGCTGCGGCAAATCTGCTGCGACCTGCGGCTTCTCAAGATAGAGGACGCCGAGTTCACCGACGACAGCTCGGGCAAGCTGGCGATGTTCGGCGAACTGCTGGAGGAGGCCATTGACGGCGGGCATCGCGTGCTCGTCTTCAGCCAGTTCACCACCATGCTCGCGCTGCTGAAGGACAAGCTCGCGGCGGACAACATCGAGTTCTGTTACCTCGACGGCTCGACCACGAACCGAGGCGCGGTGGTGGAGAAGTTTCAGGGCAACGCGAAGATTCCCGTCTTCCTCATCAGCCTGAAAGCCGGTGGCGTGGGCCTCACACTCACAGGCGCGGACACCGTCGTTCACTTCGACCCGTGGTGGAACCCCGCAGTGGAAGACCAGGCCACTGACCGCGCGCACCGCATCGGCCAAACCCGCGTGGTGACGAGCTACAAGCTCATCGCACGCGGCACCGTGGAGGAGAAGATTTTAGCCCTTCAGCAAAAGAAGCGCGCGATCATCAAGGCCACGCTCGGCGGCGAGGAAACCCTCGCGGACAATTTGACTTGGGAGGAAATTCAAGGGTTGTTTGAGTGAATTGGCCGGGACAACTTCACTCTTTCTGGCTTGGCAAAGCTCAGTCCCTGGCCTTGCTGCTCCACACTGCTTTGATCACCCGCTGCCAAACTACCGAAACTCCTCCACGCCCAAGCCACTGCCTTCGATGATGCTCTTGAGCGTGCCAATCGGGATGGGCTTGCTCCCGTGCATCGCCACGATGACCTGCCGTCCGTTGGGATGCCGCCATTTCTGATGGCTTCCGGCCTGACCCACCAACGCGAAGCCGTGCCGACGGAGAACCTGCACGACCTCCTTCGCGTTGCGGATTGGAAAGCGCGGCTCACGGCACCGCGAGTTCCAACAGCTTGGCACTTTTGGCCAGTTTCACGGGGGTCGGCTCGAACCACAGGTCGAGCGCTTCTTTGGCGTTCGCTACAGCCTCCGCCTCAGTGTCGCCCGCCGTGGCACAGCCGGGCAATTCGGGGAAAACCGCCGACCAACGGTGCGTCTGTTCATCCAGCGTGACCAACAAGCGAAACTTCATGCTCCGAAACTAGCGATGCCTCTCACTGCAAGCAAGTCCGGCTCCGAAGCAGCAGCGGAGTCCACTGCCCTCGGCGGTGAGGAAACCCTCGCGGACAACCTGACGTGGGAGGAGATTCAGGGGCTGTTTGAGTGACACGGCGTTGACGCCCGGCCTGCGCCCGGCCAAGACTCCTCGCGTGAACCCAGTTCAGAAACATTCCGCCCTCGCCATGAGATCCGCCCTCTTCCTCGCGTTCGTCCTCGCCACCACGGTTGTTGCCCAGCAGCCCGCGCCCAAGCCGGCGGTGAAACCCGCGCCGCCCAAAGCTGCTGCGAATGCGATTCCCGCCGATGCTGCATGGCATGACGTGACGAAGTGGGGCGTCGAGGGCCGTGGCTGGGCCGATCAGGAGCGCAAGCGGTGGTTCGACCGCCTGCCCGCCAAGGCCGAGGGCAAGGTCACGTCCGCCGTCTGGAGCCTGAGCCGCGACAGCGCCGGCATGATGGTGCGCTTCAAGACGGACGCGAAGGCCATCTACACGCGCTACACGCTCTCCAAGACGAACCTCGCCATGCCGCACATGCCCGCCACCGGCGTCAGCGGCCTCGACCTCTACGCGCGCGACACCGACGAAAAATGGAAGTGGGTCAACGTCACGCGGCCCAGCTCGCCGAAGGTCGAGGCCACCATCATCAGCGATCTCGCGCCCGGCGAACGCGAATACGCGGCCTATCTCCCGCTCTACAACGGCATCGAGTCGCTCGAAATCGGCGTGCCGGCGGGCGCGAAGTTCGAGGGCCTCGCGCCGCGCACGGAGAAGCCGATCATCTTCTACGGCACGTCCATCACTCACGGCGCGTGTGCGTCGCGGCCCGGCATGGTGCATACGGCGATTCTCGGCCGGCGTTTCGACCGGCCCGTCATCAACGTCGGTTTCTCCGGCAACGGCCGCATGGACGCCGCCGTGGGCGAGCTGCTGACGGAGATTGACGCCGCCGTGTATGTGATTGACTGCCTGCCGAACATGGGACCGGCGGATGTGACGGCCAAGTGCATCCCGCTGGTGAAACAGCTCCGCGCGTCGCGGCCCAACACCCCCATCGTGCTCGTCGAGGACCGGCGCTTCACGAATGACTGGATCACGCCCGCGAAGAAAAAATTCCACGACGACAACCACGCCGCGTTGCGGGCCGCCTACGAGCAGTTGAAGAAGGACGGTGTTGCGAAGCTGCACTACATCGGCGGCGACCATCTTTACGGCGACGATGCCGACGGCGCGACGGACGCCTCGCACGCGAATGACCTCGGTTTCATGCGGCAGGCGGACATCTTCGAGCCGGTGATCCGCGCGGCACTGAAGTAGTAGCCGAGCGCGGTTCTCGATGGGGGTGCAGGCCTCGGCTTCACTTTGGCTGGGAAGTGGTGTCGTTGGAGAGTTGTTCAAAAATTATTGAACAATAAGTGATGATCTGCTTGAGTGCGGGCCTGTCGTTTATGGCCCTCAACGCCACCGAAAGCTCAAACAGCCGCCTGGCCAGCGCTCCGGCACCGACTGCACTCACGGCTTTGGAAGCCGAGGCAGTGGAACTGTTTGTGGGCTTGTCGCAGGTGGTGGGGCTGCCCAAGTCCGTCGGTCAGATTTACGGTTTGCTCTACATCTCCCATGCTCCGTTGAGCTTGGACGAGATCGCCGCGCGGCTGGACATCAGCAAAGGCTCGGCAAGCCAGGGCCTGAAATTCCTCCGCAGCACGGGCGCGGTGCGTCTCAGTGCCGAGAATGGTTCCCGCTGCGATCGTTACGAGGCCGAAGTCGGCCTGCGCGCGCTGGCGACGGGGTTCCTCAAGGAGCAAATCGAGCCGCACTTGGACAGCGGCGAGGACCGGCTCGCGCGGCTCAAGCGGCTGGCCGCCAGTGCGTCGGCGGAGCAGCGGACGCACGTCGTCCAGCGTGTGAAGCAGTTGGAGAACTGGCACCGGCGCGCGGCGGGCCTGCTGCCGCTGCTGATCCGGTTCCTCGGCAAGTGACTTTTCGCCCGGTTCGCCGGGCAGGGCAGACGGTTTCCGACCTCGTGTCGCGAAACAGACAATCGAACGCGGTGCGCCAGCATGGTCTGGCCGGAGTTTTCCGGCTCCCGACCAAGGGCGGCAGCTTGGCCTGATTTCTTTCCGCGGCGCATGGCTGTCATTCTCGGACTGAACGCGTTTCACGGTGATTCCGCTGCTTGCCTCGTGCGTGATGGCAAGCTTGTCGCGTGCGCGGAGGAGGAGCGCTTCCGCCGCGTGAAACACTGGTCAGGTATGCCGTCGGAGGCGATCCGCTACGTGTTGCGCGAGGACGGTCTCAAGCTCGCGGACGTCGAGCACGTCGCCATCAACCGTGATCCGTCGGTGAACAATTTCCGCCGCGTGGCCTACGCGCTGCGTCGGATGCCCAGCCCGAAGTTGATCCTCAATCGCATCCGCAACATCCGCCGCGCGTCGTCCTTCGAAGACTCGGTGCGTGCGGCCTTGCCGGGCGAGACGCTGCGTGCGCAGATGCACCACGTCGAGCATCACCTCGCGCACCTCGCCTCCGCGTTTCACGTCGGGAACTTCGACCAGGCGGTGTGCCTCTCGGTGGACGGCTTCGGGGATTTCGCCAGCTCGGCGTGGGGCATGGGGCGCGGCGGGAGCATCCATATTGACGGACGGGTTTACTTCCCCCACTCACTGGGCCTCTTCTACACGGCCATCACGCAGTTCATCGGCTTTCCGCATTACGGCGACGAATACAAGGTCATGGGTCTCGCACCCTACGGTGAGCCAAAGTTTCTGGAGCAGATGCGGCAAATCGTGCGTGTGCAGTTCGACGGCACGTTCAAGCTCGCCTTGGAGTTCTTCCGGCACCACCGCGAGAACGTCCACTACACGTGGGACAACTGCTCGCCCGAGATTGGCACGGTCTTCAGCCCCGAGCTGGAAAAACTTCTCGGCCCTGCGCGCAAAGCCGGCGAGCCGCTCGACCAGCGGCACAAGGATTTGGCCCGATCGGCGCAGGCGATGTATGAGGAGACGTTCTTCGCGCTGCTCCACACGTTGCACGCGAAGTATCGCTGCCCGAACCTCGCGCTTTCCGGCGGCTGCGCGATGAACTCCGTCGCAAACGGGAAGATTTACCTCAAGTCACCGTTCAAGCGGATGTATCTTCCCGCTGCGGCGGGCGATGCTGGCGGTGCCATCGGCTCCGCGTTTGTCGTCGCCAACCGGCTCGGCGATGTGAAAACACGCCTGCCCATGGACCACGGATACTGGGGTCCGAGCGCGACTGAAGCGGAGATGAAGATGCTTCTCGACCGCAAGGCGGCGGACATCCGCGCGGAGAGTTGCACCACTGAGCATCTTGCCGACGAAGGGGAACTTTGCCGCCGCACGGCGCAGGCCATCATTGAAGGCAAAGTCATCGGCTGGTTCCAAGGCCGCATGGAATGGGGGCCGCGCGCGCTGGGCAACCGCTCCATCCTCGGCGACCCGCGCCGCGCGGACATGAAGGACATTCTCAACCTCAAGATCAAACGCCGCGAGAGCTTCCGCCCGTTTGCGCCGAGCATCTTGCGCGAGCACGTGGCCGAGTGGTTTGAGCAGGAGGACGACGTGCCCTTCATGATGGAAGTTTTCCAAGTCCGCGCTGAGAAACGCGCGCTTGTGCCGGCCACCACGCACGTGGACGGTTCAGGCAGGTTGCAGACCGTCCACCAGGAAACCAACCCGCGCTATCACCGGCTCATCGACAGCTACCGTGCGCTGACCGGTGTGCCGATGGTGCTGAACACGTCGTTCAACGAGAACGAGCCCGTGGTCTGCCGGCCCGAGGAAGCGCTCGATTGCTTCCTGCGCACGAAGATGGACGTGCTCGTGCTGGGTGACTGGATCGTCACGCGGAAGAATTGAGGTCGCCATGAAAGGCATAATCCTCGCAGGCGGCGCAGGCTCCCGGTTGTTTCCACTGACCTTGGTGGCCAGCAAACAGCTCCAGCCCGTCTATGACAAGCCGATGGTCTATTACCCGCTGACCACGCTCATGGCCAGCGGCGTCCGTGAACTGTGCCTCATTTCCACGCCGCACGATCTGCCGCGCTTCCGCCAGCTTCTCGGCGACGGCTCCGCGTGGGGCGTAAGCATCGAGTATCGCGAGCAGGCGAAGCCCGAGGGCATCGCGCAGGCGTTTCTCATCGCCGAGTCCTTCATCGGGCGCGACGCGGTGACGCTCATCCTGGGCGACAACATCTTCTCCGGCGACGACACCTTCCCGCGCGCCGTCGCGGAGTTTGCCGGCGGAGCGACCATCTTTGCCTATCACGTCCACGATCCGCAGCGCTACGGCGTGGTGGAATTCGATGCCAGCGGTCGGGCCATTTCACTGGAGGAAAAGCCCAGGCAGCCAAAGAGCAACTACGCCGTGCCGGGCGTGTATCTCTACGACAACGAGGTGGTCGCGCTCACCAAGGCGCTGAAGCCCTCACCACGCGGTGAATTGGAAATCACCGACTTGAACAAGGAATACCTCCGCCGTGAACGGCTCGCGGTGCGTCGCCTCAGCCGCGGCTTCGCGTGGCTCGACGCCGGCACGAGCACGAGTTTGCATGATGCGTCTGCCTATGTGCAGACCATCGAGAAGCGGCAGGGTGTGAAGATCGGCTGCCCGGAGGAAGCGGCCCTGCGGCGCGGCTTCCTGAGCGTGGAGCAGTTCGAGGCACTCACGGCGAAGATGCCGGGTTGCGAGTATCGCGATTACCTGCAGGGCGTCGCCGCCGAGTTCCGGCGCATCGGCAATCTTGCCTGAGCCAGTGAACCTCCTCGTCACCGGCGGTTGCGGCTTCATCGGCTCTCATGTGCTCGATCACGTGGTGGCGCAGCCGGAAGTCGCGCGCGTCGTGAACCTCGACTGCCTCACCTACGCGGGTTGCTTGGAGAACGCGCAGTCCGTCGCCGCGCATCCAAAGTATCGCTTCGAGCAAGTGGACTTGCGCGACAAGACCGCCACGCTCCGCGTCGTGAGCGAGCACGCCATCACGCATGTCCTGCACCTCGCGGCAGAGTCGCACGTGGACCGCTCCATCGAAGGCCCCGGCGACTTCATCCAGACCAACATCGTCGGCACCTTCAACCTCCTCGAAGCCTGCCGCGCCCAGTGGAGCAGTTCCGAGTTTCAAGTTTTAGGTTCCAAGTTGTGCGCGCGTTTCTTGCACGTCAGCACCGATGAAGTCTTCGGCAGCCTCGGCACGACGGGCCACTTCACCGAGACCACGCCCTACGCGCCGAACTCGCCTTACGCCGCAAGCAAGGCCGCCAGCGATCTGCTCGTCCGTGCGTATCACCACACCTACGGCCTGGACACCGTCATCACGAACTGCTCGAACAACTATGGCCCGCGCCAGTTCCCTGAGAAACTCATCCCCGTCGTCATCGGGAAAGCGGCTGCCCGTCAGCCCATTCCAGTTTACGGCGACGGCATGAACGTCCGCGACTGGCTCTACGTGACCGATCATGCGCAAGCCCTCTGGCAAACACTTTTGCGTGGACGCAACGGCGAGACCTACTGCATCGGCGGCCACAACGAGTGGCCCAACCTCCGCATCGTGGAACTCATCTGCGACCTCGTGGACGAATTGGCCCCGCAGCTCGGCGGCAATTCGCGCAAGCTCATCACCTTCGTGAAAGACCGCCCCGGCCACGACCGCCGCTACGCGGTTGACGCCGCCAAGATTGACCGCGAGCTCGGCTGGCGGCCCGCGCACACGTTCGAGACTGGTCTCCGCGAGACGGTGCACTGGTATCTCGCCGACGCACAGAGCTGAAGTCCCTTTCCCCCGATGACCGCCACCTCCACCGTTGTCAGCCTCCGGCGCAAGCGCTGGTTGAAGTGGCTGGGCGCGATCGCGCTGGGATGTGCGTTGCTAGCGGGCGTTGCGTGGCAGACGCGTGAGCGCTGGCTGACGGGGATGATTTACGCGTGGGTGGTGAACGATCCCATCGAGCACGCCGATGCGATCATGGTGCGGGGCGGCGGCGCGCAGTATCGCACATTCGCCGCCGCGCGCCTGTTCAAGGACGGCAAGACAGCCAAGGTGCTTTATCCCGACATCGCGCTCTCTGTCGAGGACGCGAGCTTGGGACGGACCGTCAGTCCGGAAACTGAATTGATCGGGCGCGTGCTGGAACACGAAGGCGTGCCGCGCAGCGCACACGAGCTGGTCGGCCACGCGGTCAACAGCACGAACGATGAGATTCTCGCCGTTCGTGTGTGGGCTAAAACAAACGGCGCGCGAACGATCCTCGTGCCGACCGATCCTTACCACACGCGTCGCCTGAGCCGGCTTGGGCGCAAGTTGTTCCACGGCTCGGAAACACGCCTGCTGGTCACGGTAGTGGACCCGCCGGGCTATCGCTGGCAGGAGTGGTGGCGGGACGAACGCGGCGTCATCTCGTTTCAATCGGAACTGATCAAGAGTGTCTTCTACGCCCTCAAATAATGGCGCCGCCGCCGGTGGCCGGTGGCGGGCGTTGCGCTGGCTGCCTGCGGGTTGCGTGCTGTTGGGAGTGCTCGCCGGGTGTTTCTGGCGGCCCGCATTGCGCATCGCGGCGCGGGGGTGGGTCGTGTCCGACCAGTTCAGTTCTGCCGACGCAGTCGCACTCAGTGCCGGCGCGCGCGCGCAATCGTTCGACCGTGCGATCGACTGGTTTCGGGAGCACAAGGTCGACCGATTGGTGCTACTGCGCGAAGAGACGCAGCCCACGGATCGCGCCGGGATCACCGAGCCCCGGCTTCAGTGGCGGTTGAACGAGCTGGGCAAAGCCGGCGTGCCGGAGTCGGCGTTGGTCGTGGTCGGCGAGGAGCTGGCGACAATGCACAGCGAGATGGTGGCCTTGCAGGGCTGGGTCCGGAGCAACCGCGTAACGCGGGTGGTTTTGCCCGCGTCGCCATTTGCCACACGGCGGAAGGCGTGGCTGGTGCGGCGGCTGAGGTGGCCCGCCGGGATGCAGGCCAGCGTGGTGGCCGTGGCAGTCCCGGATTATGACGTGGATCACTGGTGGCGCACCAAGGAGGGCCTGCTGGCCTTCGAGCATGAGTGCGTGTTGATGGCTTACTACTGGTGCCGCTACTGACTGCGATTGAACGCTGGCATGGCAAACGAGAAATCTAGGGAGCTGGTCATTGAGGCGGGCCGCACCGAGCAACAGTATTGGCGCGACCTGTGGAACTACCGCGAGTTGTTCTACATTCTGGCCTGGCGCGACATCTTGGTGCGTTACAAGCAGACGGTGATCGGCATCGCCTGGGCGGTGATCCGGCCCTTCGTGACGGTGGTGGTGTTCACCTTGGTCTTCAACCGTATCGCCAAGCTGGAGGCACCCGCCGACCTGCCTTACGCGCTGTTTGTCAGCGCGGCGATGATGCCATGGCAATTCTTTGCCTCGGCGTTTTCCGAGGCGAGCGGCTCGCTTCTCTCTAACTCGGGGCTCATTTCCAAGGTGTATTTTCCGCGGCTCATCGTGCCCGTCGGCTCGGTGATCACCAGCCTGGTGGATTTCGTCATCACCCTCGTAATGCTCGCGTTGTTGATGGTGTGGTATCAGTTCACACCGGACTGGCGCATCTTGACCTTGCCGCTCTTCATCCTGCAGGCCTTTGCCGCCGCGCTAGGTGCCGGTCTTCTCCTCTGCGCCTTGAACGTGAAATACCGCGACTTCCGGTATGTCGTGCCATTCATCGTCCAATTCGGCTTGTATGTGTCCCCTGTTGGCTTCGGCAGTGAACGAGTGCCTGAGTATCTGCGCTGGCTCTACGATTTGAACCCGATGGTTGGGGTGATCGAGGGCTTCCGTTGGGCCTGCCTGAAAGGAGCCAGCCCGCTGGAACTGCGCACCGTGGCATCGTCTTGGCTGGTGACCATCGCAATGTGCGCGCTAGGCATCTGGTATTTCCGGCGCACCGAGAAGACCTTCGCTGATGTGATCTGATGTCTGAAGCCATCATCACGGTTGAAAATCTTGGCAAGTGCTACCGCATCCAGCACCAGCAGAAGCGCGAGCGTTACACGGCTCTCCGCGATGTGATTGCAGACAAGGTTAAGGATCTTGCCCGCCGGCTTTCGCCACTCCGCCTCGCTCGCGGAGAGGGCCAGAGTCAGGCGCTGAACACTTCTTCCAGATCCGCTGAGGAAGATTTTTGGGCGTTGAAGGATGTATCCTTCGAGATAAAGCAGGGCGAGGTGGTTGGCATCATTGGGCGGAACGGCGCTGGCAAATCCACGCTCCTGAAGCTATTGAGCCGCATCACCGAGCCGACCACTGGGCGCATCCGCCTGCGAGGACGGGTGGCGAGTCTGCTGGAAGTCGGGACGGGCTTTCATCCTGAGCTAACTGGCCGGGAGAACATCTTTCTGAACGGAGCCATCCTCGGGATGACTCGGGCCGAAATCCGTATCAAATTCGACGAGATCGTGGCCTTTGCGGAGGTTGAAAAGTTTCTCGACACGCCGGTCAAGCGTTACAGCTCGGGCATGTATGTGCGGCTGGCCTTCGCGGTCGCGGCGCACTTGGAGCCGGAAATCCTGATCGTGGATGAGGTGCTGGCCGTGGGCGACGCTGAGTTTCAGAAGAAGTGCTTGGGAAAGATGCAGGACGTGAGCCGTGGCGGGCGCACGGTGATCTTTGTCAGCCACAACATGGCCGTCGTGCGAACCTTGTGCCGCCAGGGACTCCTGCTGGAGCGTGGCCGGTTACGCGTGTTCGATGCCGTGGAGAAGACCATCGAGCAATACCTGCACGTGTTGCGATCCTCCGGTGGTGCCGTGGAATGGAGCGATGCGAACGAATGCCCGCAGGACGCCGCGCTGCGCCTCTGGGGCGTGCGTGTTGTTTCGAGTGGCGAGGTGACCTCTGAGGCCAACATGGACCAGGATATCCAGGTGCAGGTGGACTACGAGGTCTTACGCGCCGGGACTTCCGTGCTGGTTAGCATCCATGTGAACTCCGGCTTGGGAGGCTGTCTGTTCGCCACTGCCAACGCGCCCTCCGCCAACGCAGGTAGGGACGAGTGGGCCATGCGACCGCATCCTTTTGGGCGTTATCAAAGCTGCCTCACCATTCCGGCAAACTTCCTCAATGACGGACCCCACTCGTTGAGCGTCTTTCTGTTGAACGGGGCCGGGGCCGTTCGCGTGGCCCGCAACGAAATCCTCACATTCAATGCCGTGGACCATGGAGCGATGCGCAAGGAATACACCGGGATGTGGATCGGCGCTATCCGCCCGCGCCTGCCTTGGCACACGAGGCAGTTGTCGGCAGCTTCCACCTTATGAAAGTCGTCATCCTCTGCGGCGGGTTGGGCACCCGTCTGCGCGAAGAGACTGAATTCCGCCCCAAGCCCATGGTGCCCGTCGGCGATCAGCCCGTCCTCTGGCACATCATGAAGGGTTATGCCAGCCATGGGTTCAAGGATTTCATCCTCTGCCTTGGTTACAAGGGCGAGGTTATCAAGGACTACTTCCGGAACTACCACTGGAACACGAGCGACGTGACCCTCAGGTTGGGGCGCAATCCACAAGTCCGCTACCACAACACGCACGCCGAGGAGGACTGGACCGTCACACTGCTCGACACCGGGTTGAACACCATGACTGGAGGCCGGCTCCAACGCGCCCTGCCGCACATTGACACAGATGACTTTTTCCTGACATACGGCGATGGGCTGTCGAACTGCGACATCAAAGCTTCCCTCGCATTTCATCAGAGACAGGGTGCCGTCGCCACACTCACTGCTGTCCAGCCAGCCGGACGCTTTGGCGATTTAGTCCTCACCGGTGAGCGCGTCGCGGCGTTCAGGGAGAAACAGGTCAGGGAGGACCAATATATCAACGGCGGCTTCTTTGTGCTTAACCGGCGCATCGCCGAATATCTGTCGGGTGACGATTGCGTGCTGGAGCGGGAGCCGTTGGGTCGGTTGGCTGAACAGGGACAGGTGCGGGCCTACAAGCATCACGGTTTCTGGCAATGCATGGACACCTATCGCGAGCAGCAGATGCTCACCCAGATGTGGCAGGCGGGCGACGCTCCATGGAAAACATGGTGATGTTCGGACAGGCCTATCAAAATCGCACCGTCTGGCTTTCCGGCCACACGGGCTTCAAGGGCTCCTGGTTGGCGGAATGGCTGCTGGCGCTTGGCGCACGCGTGCATGGCTTTGCGCTGGCCCCCATCACTGAGCCGGCGTTGTTTGAACAGCTTGGCCTTGCCTCAAGGATGCGCCACGAGATTGGCGATGTGCGCGATGTTGCCGCCGTCCGCCGTTCCCTTCATGCGGCCCGGCCGGACTTTGTGTTCCATCTAGCTGCCCAGCCTCTGGTGAGGCTGTCCTACGAGCAACCGCTTGAAACCTACGCCACGAACGTGATTGGCACGGCAAACGTCCTTGATGCCCTGCGCGGCTTGCAGAATCCCTGCGCCGCCGTCTTCGTCACCACGGACAAGTGCTACGAGAACCGCGAGTGGATGCATGGCTATCGGGAGGGCGACCGGCTCGGCGGGCACGATCCCTACAGTTCCAGCAAGGCCGCCGCCGAGCTGGCCATTCAATCATGGCGCAAATCCTTCTTCCCTGACTCGCAGGCGGTGAAGGTTGCCAGTGCGCGCGCGGGCAACGTCATCGGCGGCGGCGACTGGGCCCCTGACCGGCTCGTGCCGGACTGCGCACGTGCGCTGCGCCGGAGTGAGGTCATCGCCGTCCGCAACCGAACCGCCACCCGCCCGTGGCAGCATGTGCTTGAACCCTTGAGCGGCTACCTGTGGCTCGGGGCGGTGTTGGCCCAACCCGCCCTGCGGCTGTTCGAGCCTGCCGTGTTTTGCAGCGCCTTCAACTTCGGGCCGGACAACGAATCCAACCGCACGGTGGCCGAAGTGGTCCAAGAATTCCTCCGCCACTGGCCGGGCCGCTGGGAAGACCGCAGTGACCCGCAGGCTGTGCATGAAGCCCGTTTGCTCCAGGTGGCCACGGACAAGGCGCATCACCTGCTCGGTTGGCAGCCCGTCTGGGACTTCAGCCACGCGGTGGCGGAAACAGCGCGCTGGTATCAGGCTGACCACGCTCACGCAGAGGACGCCCTAGCCCGCACCCGCAACCAAATCAGCGCCTACGCGGCGGATGCCCGTGCCCGCCAGTTGGCGTGGGCTTGCTCTTGACCCGATGTCCTCGCCCTCCCAACTGAAAGCCGAAATACTCCGCCTCACCCGCGAGTATTCCCGGCAGATGCACTGCGCCAACCGGCCGGGATACACGCCGAACGATGGGCTGGCCGAATTCGTCCCGGGCCAGACCGCAATCCCCTACGCGGGCCGCGTCTTCACCGAAGACGAAGTGGAGGCCGCTGTCAGTGCGACGCTGGATTTCTGGCTCACGCTCGGTCCGGAAGGCGACGCCTTTGAGCGCGAGTTGGCCGCGTATCTCGGCGTCAAGAAATCCATCCTCGTCAACTCCGGCTCCTCCGCCAACCTCCTCGCCTTCTCCGCGCTCACCAGCCACAAGCTCGGCGACCGCCGATTGCGTCCCGGCGACGAGGTCATCACCACCGCCGCCGGTTTTCCCACCACCGTCGCGCCCATCCTCCAGAACGGCTGCGTGCCCGTGTTCATTGACAACGATCCGCTGACGCTCAACGCCCGCGTGGACCAGCTTGAGGCGGCCTTCGCGCCGGGCAAGACCAAGGCCATCTTCATGGCGCACACGCTGGGCAATCCCTTCGACCTCGCGGCCGTCGCGGAGTTCTGCCGCCGCCACAACTTGTGGCTCATCGAGGACAACTGCGACGCGCTCGGCTGCCGTTACGACGGCAAGCTGACCGGCACATTCGGCGACCTGTCCACGCAGTCGTTCTACCCGCCGCATCACCTGACAATGGGCGAGGGCGGCGCGGTGAACGTGGTGCGGGACATGAAGCTCAAGGTGCTCGTCGAGAGCTTCCGCGACTGGGGCCGCGATTGCTGGTGCGCGAGCGGCGTGGACAACACCTGCAACAAGCGCTTCGGCTGGCAGCTCGGCGAACTGCCGGAAGGCTATGACCACAAATACATTTACAGCCACCTCGGCTACAACCTGAAGCCGCTGGACCCGCAGGCCGCCATCGGCCGCGCGCAGTTGCGGAAGCTGCCCGACTTCGTGCGCGCCCGCGTGGACAACTGGCAGGCCTTGCGCAAAGGGCTGGCCGACCTCGAAGAATTCTTCACCTTCCAATTGCCCACGCACGCGACGGGGTGGACGCCGGACGGCTTCATGTGGGATGCTAGCGGCCATCGCACCGACTGCTCGTGGTTCGGTTTCTTGTTGCTCGTCAAGCCGGCGGCGCCCTTCACCCGCACGGAATTGGCCCGGCACTTGGAAGCAAAAAAAATCGGCAACCGGATGCTCTTCGGCGGCAACCTCCTGCGTCAGCCCGCGTTTGTTCAACTCAAACAGGACCGTCCTTCGTCCTTCCGTGTCGCCGGCACGCTGGCCGGGGCCGATGCGATCATGCGCACCGCGCTCTTCCTCGGCACCTATCCCGGGTTGACGGACGAAATGCTCGCCTTCGAGCTGGCCACGATTCGCCAGTTCGTCATGTCTCACGCTTAAGTCGTCGTGAAATTGTCCCAACCACTCCCGCCGCTGCCCGACGAGGACTTGACCTTGATTCTGGAGCAGACGCGTGACCTGTGGGCGGAGTTGCGCGGTCAACAAATTTTCATCACCGGCGGCACCGGGTTTTTTGGCTGCTGGCTGTTGGAGAGTTTTGCCCGGGCGAATCAATCACTGGGTCTGGGAGCGCGGGCGGTGGTGTTGACCAGAAATCCCGGCGTGTTCGCCGCCAAGGTTCCGCACCTGACCTGCCGGAGCGACATCGAGCTAGTCAGCGGCGATGTGCGTGATTTTGTTTTCCCAGCCGGAATTTATTCTCACGTCATCCATGCGGGGACGGCCACAAACGAGGCGGTTGAACCGCAGGAGATGTTCGACACGATTGTGGATGGCTCTCGGCGTGTGTTGCAGTTCGCGGCTGAACGCGGCACGCGCAAGCTACTCTTTGTGAGTTCCGGTGCGGTTTACGGACGGCAGCCGTCCGATCTCACGCATATTCCCGAAGACTTTGGTGGCGGACCCGATCCGTTGGACGTGGCATCCGCCTACGGTGAGGGCAAGCGCGCAGCGGAACAGTTGAGTATGCTTGCGACCCAGCGCACCCACTGCGCGGTGAAGGTGGCGCGCTGCTTCGCCTTCGTCGGTCCGCACTTGCCGTTGGACGGACAGTTTGCCATCGGCAACTTCATTCGCGACGTGCTGGCGGGCCAGCCCATCCAAGTGCGGGGTGACGGCACGCCATATCGCAGCTATCTCTACGCCGCCGATCTTGTGGCGTGGCTGTGGACGATCTTGGTCCGAGGCACTCCCGCACGGGCTTACAACGTCGGTTCGAATCAAGCGGTGTCCATCGCGCAACTAGCTGAGTTGGTGCAAACAGCTTTGAACTGCGCGCAGCCGGTGCGGGTGAACCAATCACCTGTGCCAGGCCAGCCATCCTCCCGTTACGTGCCGGACGTGAACCGGGCCGCAACGGAACTGGGACTCCAAGGGGCTATCCCTCTGAACGAGGCCATCTGTCGCACGGCCAATTGGTGGCGAGCTGCCGTTTGATTTCACCCGGAATGAAAGCCGCCGATTACATCGCGCTGTATTTGGAACGCCGGCAGGTCACTCATGTCTTTGAGTTGATCGGCGGGATGATCGCCTTTCTGCTCGACTCGCTCCACCAACGGACGCAGATCAAGATTGTCAGCATGCACCATGAGCAGGGTGCCGGATTTGCCGCCGAGGGATATGGACGGATCACGGGCGTGCCCGGTGTGGCCATGGCCACCAGTGGTCCCGGGGCGACCAACCTGCTGACGGCCATCGGGAGCTGCTACTTTGATTCCACTCCCGCCGTGTTCATCACGGGTCAAGTGAACCGTCACGAGCAAAAGGGTGATCGCGCCGTCCGCCAGCTTGGTTTTCAAGAGACTGACATCGTGGCGATGGCGAAGCCCGTGACCAAGGCGGCCTGGCTGGTCAACCAGCCGGACGACCTGCCCCGTCTGTTAGAGGAAGCCTTCGCCCTAGCGACGCGCGGACGCCCTGGCCCGGTGCTGCTAGATATCCCGATGGATGTGCAACGGGCAGAGATCACGGACTTGAGTCGGCTTGAAAAGCTGGCACTGAACACACCGCCGCTGCTCATTGCGGGCGAGCCGCGGGAGTCGGTGGAGTTTTGGTCGCGGGTTTGCGCCGCCTTGGCCGCTGCGAAGCGACCCTTGATCCTGGCCGGTGGCGGCATCCGGTCGGGCCGCGCCACCGAGGGCTTTCGCGCTTGGTGCCAGCGTCTGCAAGTGCCCGTGGTCCATTCCTTGATGGCGGTGGACGTTTTGCCGTCGGAAGACCCGTTGCGTGTGGGTTTGATCGGTTCCTACGGAAATCGCTGGGCCAACATCGCCTTGAGTGAAAGTGATTTTCTCCTCGTGCTGGGCAGCCGTTTGGACGTGCGCCAGACCGGGGCCGATACGACCGACTTCAAGGGGCGGCGTGCCATCTACCATGTGGATTGCGAGCCGGATGAAATGAACAACCGGGTCCAAGGCTGCCACGCGCTCGTGAGCGAGCTGCAACCATTTCTGGCCTGCGCGGCAAAACATCCCGGTCCGCTAGTGCCCCGCCCGGACTGGACCGGACGCATCAGCCAGCTCAAGGCCCAATGGCCAGATACGCGCGAGCTGGACGGCGTGCCCGGCATCAATCCCAACGTGCTGATGCATCATGTTTCCGCGCGGGCGGATGTCGCCGCCGCGTTCGTTGTGGACGTGGGCCAGCACCAAATGTGGGCTGCGCAGTCGCTCGTTCTCGGGCCGGGCCAGCGGTTTCTCACTTCTGGCGGCATGGGCGCGATGGGGTTTGCGTTGCCGGCTGCGATCG
The DNA here is from genome assembly GCA_964478755.1 of uncultured Klebsiella sp. Taxonomy (GTDB): domain Bacteria; phylum Verrucomicrobiota; class Verrucomicrobiia; order Limisphaerales; family SXTU01; genus SXTU01. Next base: position 43,141 of record CAYZJP010000006.1, on the reverse strand, counting down.
GTGCCTGCCTTGCAGCCGGCAGCCGGCCCATCGTGGTCGTCGCCGGGGACGGCGGCTTCCAACTCAACATTCAAGAGTTGCAGACGGTTGTTCGGCAACAGTTGCCGTTGAAAATGATCGTGCTCAACAACCAGTGCCACGGCATGGTGCGCCAGTTTCAGGAGGCCTATTTCAAGGAGCGCTACCAGTCCACGCTCTGGGGCTACTCCGCCCCGTCGTTCAAGTCGGTGGCCCAAGCCTACGGGGTTCCGTCCGCACTTGTCGCCGAATCTGATGACCTTCCCGCCGCGCTGGCTGACTGCTGGGCCGACCCTGCCGCACCGTTCCTGTTGGAGGTAGTCATTGCCACCGCAGCAAACGCCTATCCGAAAATGGCCTTCGGCCGGTCCATCGCCGAGATGGAGCCGTATGCGAAGCCGCTGGAGATGGAGGGCACTTGAGGATTCCGCAATGAATTAGTGTTAAGCTGCCTGCACAAACGCCAAGTGGATGGCCGCCGCTCACACTCCAAACTACGCTTCTTTCCCATGGCTAGAAAGTTCCCCGTGTTGCTCAGCATTCTTGTGCCCACCTACAACCGGGCGAAAGTGCTGGAGAAATCGTTGGCTTGGATGCGCCGGCAAGTGGAGCCGTTCGGTTCAGCTATCGAAGTCGTCGTCTCCAACAATCATTCCACGGACAATACTCAGGCGGTGATAGACCGTTTTGCCGATTGGCCGCAATTGCGCGCCGTGCAGCCAGACCAGCACGTCCATGCACATGCTCACTTCTTCTGGCTGGGGACCGAGATGCCGCGTGCGGACTACTGCTGGATGTTGGGCGACGATGATTTCCCTCTGCAGGAAGGCATCGCCCGCGTGCTGGCGGCGATCACCCTCCCTGAGGCGGCGGACTATCTTCTGCTGAATGTGGCGACGATGTCTCTGGACGACTGGCTGATAGTGTTCAATGGCCGCGTTTCCGTGCCGATGAACGAACTGTGGCAGGCGCGCATCACACCGCACGCACAGGACGTGCGCAGCGACCATCTGCGCGACATCCTGGAATGCGGCGGCGGCGATATCTCCATCTTCTGCGGCATACCGGCGCATATCTTCAAGCCGTCGGTGTGGCGTGCGCGGATTGCCGAGTTGGATCTCAAACGCATTGGATGCGACGGTCTCTTCACGAACCTTAATAACACCTTTCCGCATCTGGCCATCCTTTACGCCTGCGAGGGGCACTGCAGCTTCCACTTCATTCCGGAAGCCTGCGCCGTGCAGAGCAGCGGCGCACAGGAGTGGGCTGATGAGGTGCTCGATCTGTTGAACCACGTCCAGCCTTTCATCCTGAAGGAGTATCGCCGCCTCGGGGTCAGCCAAGAATATCTGCTCCACGCCGAGCGGCAGTTCGTGCGCACGCAGTGGAAGACAGTGAAACTGTTGTTCAAGAGGCACCGCAGCCTGCCTCACTTGTGGAAATGTGTGCTCAAGGTTCTGGAGACTCAACGCACAGTTCTGGCCAAGTTGCGTGCCCTGAGCGCGGCCTTACCTGTCCTGCTTAACGCAGCCTATGGTCGGCTGCCGGAACCGACGAAACGACGCTGGCGGAGCCTTAAACGCGCGTGGGTTTCTGATGCGGCCTGATTTTCCGGATGGGCTTGTCTGCTAATCCTAAAACACGGGGCCTTCATTCGTCGTGGCAGCGAAGATCTCGCGGTTTCCCAGATGACGGGTCCGCACCGATTGTTGATCTGTCAAGCCGGGTCAAGCCCGGCCCGCTCTTGTGACAAAAGTCTCCTTGCCTGTTCGTGTGTTTCGCAAAGTGTTGCGAGGCTTGGAGGAGCGACGGCTTGGCCGGCTGGTGGATGAGGGCAAAGGGAGTATCGAACTATGTCAGCATCCCCGCTTCCCTTTCGATGTAGTCAAGGAGCCAGGTGCCAAGCTGATTTTGAACGGCAGCCTTCGAGTGGTCTCGTTTTTGGGAGGAAACGAGGCGGCGGCTATCGTCATACACAAGGGAGGTATGCTGCGAATCGACGGCAATTTTACGATTGGCAATGGCGTGCGAATTTTCGTCGCCGCAGGCGCTTCGCTGCACATCGGTGGGAAGCGCTTGGAATCGGATTCTGGGATAACCTGTAACTCGACCATCATGGTCCAACGCAGCGTGCGGATTGGTCATGACTTCTTGTGTGCATGGAACGTCCTCGTCACTGATTCGAACTGGCACGAAATTCATGGCCAGGCATCGCAGGCTGACGTAGTCATTGGAAATCGTGTGTGGGTTGCCCATGGAAGCAGCGTGCTCAAGGGTGCTCGACTGGGGGACGGCATTGTCGTCGCAAGTCATTCCTTGGTGTGCGCGGCGGATTATCCGCCGCACTCCTTGATTGGGGGGACTCCGGCGAAAGTGCTTCGTTCGAACATCACCTGGCAACGTGACTTGTGAGCCAATGCACGAAATGTCGGATTCCTCGCTGAGGCCTTCGCAAGCCGAGGCCATTGACTTACGTAACTTCCGCCTCCAGTTTGTCGCCAGGGAGAATGATTTTCCAGTTCGTCGACTATAATTACACCGTTCGCCATGCAGATCAACATCGTCCGCCCCTTCATGCCGGACCTAGCCGAGCTTTCGGCCGAGTTTGCCCAGTGTCTCCAGTCCGGGATGGTCACCAACAATTCGCCGCATGTCCGCCAGTTTGAGGCGAAGCTGCAGGAGTTCTTCGGCTGCCCAATCAGGCCGTCGGTCAACTGCAACGGCGAGTTGGCCCTCTTCCACCTCATTCAGGCGTGGAAACACAAACTCGGCGCTGGCCCGCACGACTCGTTCGAGGTGCTCGTGCCGTCCTTCACCTTCTCCGGCACGATCAACGCGCTGGTCACCAACAACCTGAAGCCGGTATTCTGCGACGTGGACGCGGGCTTGGTGCTCGACTTGGACAAGGCCGTGGCCGACTCGCCCAACATCCGGATGATCATGCCTGTGGGGGCCTACGGAAACTTGGTGGATTTGGAGAAACTCGGCGCGCTGGCCAAGGCGCAGAACCTCGCCGTCTTGCTCGACAACGCGCCGGCTTTTGGCTCCAAGTATAACAACAAGTTTCCGTGTGCCTACGGTTTCAGCGAGATGGTGAGCTTCCACGCGACGAAGGTGTTCAATTCGATGGAGGGTGGCGGTAATGTTGTCAGCGATCCGGAGATCGCGGACTACCTGCTCCGACTTCGGGATTTTGGCCAGTATGAGAAGACCCGGGGCGACGTGGACATTCCGGGATTGAACTCCAAGATGACCGAGGTGTGTGCGCTGGTGGGCCTGCGCAACTTGGAGAAGATTGACTTCATTTTGACGAGCCGGGCGAAAAACGCGGCGCATTATCGCGAGTTCTTTGGTGGGCTGGAGTCGCGTGGGATGCTGCGGCAGATGCGGGTCACGCCCGAGGTGACCTGCCCGTATCTCTATTTCCCGATCGTCCTCAACGAGGAAGCGACGGAGTTCGTGCGCCACATGGGCGGCAAGAACATTGCCGTGCGCCGCTACTACACCGCCACGCATGATCTGAAATTCTACCGGGGCCGTTACCGGCAGCAGGATTTGAGCTTCACCAACGCCATCAAGGACAACGTGGTCTCTCTTCCCATCCACACTGTCATGAGCGAGACGGAGATGGACCGCCTTTTCAGCGTGGTGCAAGAATACTTTGCCAAGAAAAAACCCTCGCCTCCCAACCCTCATGAGTGCTGACCCAAATTTTGAAGCCTACGCCGCACAGCAGCGGAAATTCTGGAACACCAACGATGAGCGCGAGGCAACATTTGCGCGGGTGGACACCGTGTCCAAGGGCGACGAGGCCAAATTCCTGGCCTTGGCCGAGAGCACGGGGGACATCCTCTTGAGAGACATCCAGCTTTCCGCCCAGCCGGTGTTGCTGGAGGTCGGCTGCGGGGTGGGCCGCATGATTCGCCAGATGCAGAAGCGGGTGAAATTCAGCAAGCTCTACGGCGTGGACATTTCGGAGACCATGATTGGTTACACCCGAAAGAACACCGGCGCAGACCCACGACTCTCGTTGTATGTGAACACTGGCTACGACCTGGGCATGGTCCCGGGCGGGACGGTTGACTTCGCCTACTCGGTGGATGTGTTCATCCATATCTTCGACGGCGGCATCATCCTGAACTACCTCCGTGAGGTGCATCGCACGCTCAAATCGGGCGGGCTGTTTCGCTTCGACGTGCGTTGCTTGGATCCTGATACCATGTTCGGCGATTCGCTGGGGGGGCGCGCTGCGAAACTGCTCTACAAAACGGGCCTCAAACGCGCCGACACCCATCGCTGGCAACCGGGCGAACCGGCCGAATTCAACGGCAACAAATATCGGGATGAAGATTTGCGGGAGGCGGTGAAAACGGCCGGCCTGACAGTTCTCTCAACCTTTGTTCGTCCTGAAGACACCCATCTCTGGTGCCTGGCCCGGAAAGACTGATTGCAATTCTAACATGAACATCCTCGTCACTGGTGGGGCTGGTTATCTCGGCTCCGTGTTGGTCCCCAAATTGCTCGCCCGCGGCCATAAAGTCCGTGTGGTGGACGTTGGCTACTTTGGCACTTCGCACCTGCGCACCTTGCGACCGGGCATCGAACTTATCCGTGAGGACGTGCGGCGCTTCACGCAGGACAAGCAGGAATGCGCGCGCGCGCTGGAGAACATTGACTGCGTCATTCACCTCGCGGCCATCTCGAACGACCCGTCGGCGGAGCTGAACCCCGTGCTCACCGAGCAGGTCAACTTCCAGGCCACGCAGGCGCTCGCAGAGGCGGCGAAGGCCCGTGGCGCACGTTTCCTTTTCTCGTCGTCGTGCTCGGTGTATGGCGAGGCGCCCGGCGAAGTGGACGAGACCGGCCTCGTGAATCCGCTTACCGCCTATGCCCACTCCAAAGTCAACTCGGACCGCTTCCTCGCCTCGATTGCTACTCCGGACTGGCGGCCCGTGAGTCTGCGTAACGGCACGCTCTACGGCTACTCGCCGCGCATGAGGTTCGACCTCGTTATTAACATCTTCGCCTTCATGAGCACGCTCTACAACGAGGTGCGCATCTTCGGCGACGGCCTGCAATGGCGGCCCTTTCTGCACATCTCGGACTGCGCGCGCGCGTTCGTCCATTTCGCGGAGGCCAAGGGGACGGAGCACCTGGTTTGCAACATCGCGCATGAGAACCTGCGCGTGGTGGACCTGGTGGACATCTTCCGGCGGATCAACCCGCACGTGAAGCCCAAGTATCTCGACACGTCGGACAAGGACGCGCGCAACTACCATGTCTCGACCGCGCGCATGAAGGCGGCCGGCTTCCAGCCGCGCGTGAACGTGGCCCTCGGTGCCGAGGAAATCGTGGATGCCATCACCAACGGCGGCATCCAGGACCCCGAGTCCATCTTCTACCGCAACGCCAAGTGGATGAAGGAACTGACCCAGTTCGGCGATGCGAATCACAAGGAGTTCGTTGGCCTGATGGAGTCCATGGCCCGCAGCATGGCCCCAGTGACGCGCTGACCAGTGGACGCGAGCAATACCGCGTGAAAACGAAAAGCCCGTCCCCGCGCATTTCGGAGGTGGCTGTTCTTATCATCGGGGCTGGCGGTCATGGCAGCGAAGTGCGTTCGTATCTCGCCGATCTCCGTGCGGCGAAGGAGCGCATCCGGTTGCTGGGCTTCATTGACGACAGCCGCGCGGTCGGGCCTTGGCTGGACAGCGAGGTGCATGGTGGGCTGCCCGCGTTGGAAAAGCTGGCCCGCGCGCGACTGCGCGGAGCGCTGTATTTTATCACCGCCTTTGGCAACAATGCCGTGCGGTTGAAAATCGTGCATGCGGTCGAAGCCCTGCGCCAGGCGAACCTCCGTCCGTGGACGCTGCGGCACCCGACGGCGCAGATTGGTTACGACGTGACGGTCGGCGAGGGCACGTTGCTCGCGCCCAACGTGATCCTCACCACACGTGTGCGCGTGGGCCGGCATTGCATCCTAAACGTGAAGGCATCCGTTTCCCACGACTGCGTGATCGGCGACTTCGTAAACATCAATCCTGCCGCCACGCTGTGCGGCAACGTAAACGTGGGCGATGGTGCGTTCATCGGCGCAGGCGCGGTGGTGAAGGAAAAGATCACCATCGGGCGCGACGCCATCGTTGGAGCGGGTGCGGTTGTCATTCGGAATGTGCCGGACGGCGCGACCGTGGCGGGAGTGCCGGCGCGGGTGATCAAGCAGGCTTCCTTGGACTGGCTGGCATGAGCAGTGGCGTCCCTTTGGTCTCATTCGTCGTCCCGTGTTACAACTACGGGCGCTTTCTGCCGGACTGTCTGAGCGGCATCATCGCACAGGAGGGTTGTCAGGACTTCGAGATCATCGCCGTGGATGACGGTTCGAAGGACAATACACTCGAGATTCTGCGCGAGTTTGCCGACCCGCGCCTGCGCGTCATCGTCCACGAGAAGAACCATGGCCACATCGTCACGGTCAACCGAGGGCTGAGAGAGGCGCGGGGCAAATACCTGGTCCGCGTTGACCCCGATGACCGCCACCGGCCTGGCTTTCTGGCCGCGACCGTGCCCAAACTCGAGGCCCATCCCGAGGTGGGGTTGGTCTTTGGCGACGTGGCGCTCATCAACGAGCAGGGAGTAATTACGCAGCCAAAGATCGGCTCCGAATTTGGCGCCCACGACCGCAAGGGCAATGAGCTGCTGCGCATCCTCAGGAAAAACTACAGCTGCCGCCCAACGGCCATCGCGCGGCGCGAGGCGTGGATGTCCGCGTGCCCCTTGCCGGACGGGCTGGCGTTCAACGATTGGTATTTCAACGTGATGCTAGCCCGCCGGCACGAATACTATTACGTCAACGAGGTGGTGGCGGATTATCGCGTCCACTCACAGAATCATCATCATATGGTGGTGCTCAACAAGAGCGAGGAACCGTCGGTGCTGTGGGTGCTGGACAAAGTGTTCAGCGAGACCGAGGCGGACCCCGCACTGGAGCGGGCCAAGTGGCTGGCCAAGTCCGGCACCTACGCCAGTCACTACGTGGATTTTGCCGAGAAGTATTTCGGCGTGCATCACGACGCGGACGCACGGCGCTGCTATTGGGAGGCTTTGCGGCGTCAACCGCAATGGCTGTTCCGGCCCGGTGTTGCGCGGCATCTGGCCGGCACCCTGATGGGCCGCGGATTCTACGAGCAGATCAAACGCCTGCTTGGGCGGGGAACCCCGGCGATTCGCCAGCCCGTGTGAAGGTTCTCCAAGTGCCCTTCGCCTTCTATCCTGATGTGGTCGGGGGGACGGAGGTTTACGTTGAAGCGCTCGCGCAGCGATTGGCCGAGTGCGGCGTCGAGTCGGTGATCGCCGCGCCGGCAGCACGGGAGACGGTGGAGGAGCACGCTGGCTTGCGAGTGCGGCGGTATGGTCTCAATGAGGAGATTTCCGATTTGCGTGACCTCTATGGAGAAGGGGATCCGATGGCTGCGGTGAGTTTCGAGCGCGTGCTTGATGAGGAACGACCGGCCGTCGTGCATCTGCACGCTCAGACGCGTGGGGTTTCGCTGCGGATGCTGCGGGCCGCTCGGCGGCGGCGTATTCCGGTGGTTTACACCTACCACACGCCCACAGCCACGTGCCAGCGCGGCACGGGGGGGGGGGGGGGTGGGGAGGGGGGGGACGGGGGATGGGCGGGGGGCTGTGGCGGCGATGGGGCGTTGGGGGGGGCGGGGGGGAACCGTCTGGCGGTTCAGGCGTTGGAAGCGGTGCCGGCGGCTGCCGGCGAACTGTGTGGTCGCGCCGGGATGCGGGGCGGGATTTGGACGGCTGTCAGGGCGAGAGAATTGACAGCACTGCGGCAACGGTGTGCGCGTGAGTTTCTAGCCGAGGCGGACCACATTGTGGCTGTGTGCGAATGGGTGCGGGCGGTTTTGCTTCGCAACGACGTGCCGGCGGAGAAGATCACCTTGTCGCGACAGGGTTTGTGCCAGGAGCCGTGCCGTGCCAGAGCGGAAACCGGAAAACCGAAAGCTGAAGGGGATATCGCGGAGCCGCCATTGCGCATCGCCTTTTTCGGCCGGCTGGATCGCACAAAGGGCGTTGATGTGCTGGTGCGAGCGGTGCGAGGGCTGCCGACGATGAAGTTGTCGGCGGACGTTTACGGGATCGCCCAAGGGGCTGTGGGAGAAGCTTACGCAGACTCGCTACGGCAGCTCGCTGCGAGCGACCCGCGCATCAATTTCCGTTCGTCCGTGCCCGCCAGCCGGGTGGTGGAAACTCTGCGCGGATATGATCTGCTCGCCGTGCCTTCCCAATGGCTGGAAACAGGGCCAATGGTGGTGCTCGAAGCCTTCGCGGCCGGGGTGCCCGTTCTCGGCTCACATCTTGGCGGCATTGCGGAACTGGTCCGCGACGGGGTGGACGGCCTGCTGGTCGAAGCAGCGCAGGAGGCGGACTGGACCGCTGCGCTGCGGGGTTTGGTGGTGGATCGCAGGCGGTTGGATGCGTTGCGGGCGAACATCCGGCCCCCGCGCACGATGACGGCGGCGGCGGGCGAGATGGCAGTGCTTTACCGACGGCTGGTGAGGGACGTAAGACATGAACGCGATTGAACAGGCGTGTGTGCGGCTGCGGCACAGCGTGTGGCTGAAGCGTGCGGACTGGTTGTGGAACGCGGCGCGGCCGGCTTACGACCGGATCGTCAACGGTCTGGGTCGTCGAGGACTGGAGCGCAACCTCAACGGCACCGACCGGATGTTGATCGCGCCGCGCTTTCGCAATCTTGGCGAAAGCTACGAGCCGGACGTGTGGCGGCACGTCATGTCCCATCTTCGGGCTGGCGATACCGTGGCAGATGTGGGTGCGCACATTGGGCTTTATGCCGTGGCGTTAGCCAAACGCGTGGGAGCTGGTGGGCGGGTGATCGCGTTTGAGCCTGATCCAGCGAATCACAGATGGGTGGAAACTCATGCAAAGTTCAACGGAGTGGAGTCGCAATTGACGGTTGTCAACGCGGCGGTCGGCGCGCAGGACGGACGCATCAGCTTCAGCGGGGGGAAGGATATTCAGAACCAGATCGTGCCCGCAGGCACACCCGGCTCCCATGAAGTGCCAGTGATGCGGCTGGATACCTATTTTGCAAACCGTCGCGTGGACATCCTCAAGGTGGACGTGGAGGGCTTCGAAGAAGAGGTTCTCGAAGGTGCGGATACCCTGCTGCGTGATGCCGCTCGATCCCCGCGCCGAATCTACATAGAAGTGCATCCCTACAACTGGCATTACTGCGGCACCAGCAGCGATTCCCTGCTAAACCGGCTGGCCCGGCACGGCTACGTGGTCGAGCATCTCGACGGCGCGCCGGTGCGACGGATCGAGAACTACGGCGAGGTCGTGGCGCGGCGGGAATCCCCCCAACCCCATGCGGCTCGACAAGCTTGACCTCGTGCGGGGCATGGCGGCGCTGGCGGTCCTGCTCGGCCACCTGCGCGCGTTTCTCTTCGTGGAACACTTCGCCGTGTCCGAGCGCAACGTCGTGACGGACGCCTTCTACGGGCTGACGGGCTTCGGCCACCAGGCCGTGGTCATCTTCTTTGTCCTGAGCGGCTTTCTGATCGGCGGCGCGGTGCATGAGCGGTTCGCGACGAACCGGTGGAGCTTCGGGGACTACGCGCTGCGGCGGATGACGCGGCTCTGGCTGGTGCTGCTGCCGGCGCTGGCGCTGACGCTGGGCTGGGACCTGGCCGGCGGGACGTTGAGCGGCGGGGCGGGCTACGATGGCCGCTATTACGAGCGAATCCATTCCGGCCCCTCGACGGCGGAGCCGGCGGACAGCGGCGTCCTCGCCCTGCTCGGCAATGTCTGCTTTCTGCAAACCATCGTCGTGCGGACCTTCGGGAGCAACGGCCCGCTGTGGTCGCTCGCGAACGAGTTCTGGTATTATCTGATGTTTCCCCTCGGATTCGCGATGTGCCACCGAACGACTCCCGTGCGAGGACGGCTGTTCTTCCTCGTGCTGCTGCTGGCGGCGGGTGTGTTCCTGCCGGTTGGTTTTCTGCTCGCAGGCCTGATGTGGCTGGCGGGATATGCGGCCTACGTGTTCAGCCGTTCGCGCATTGCAAAGCTGGCGCGCTCGGCTCCGGTGTTCTGGGGCGCGCTGCTTGGCTTGGGCGGCGTGCTCTTGTGGAACCGGTGGCGCGGGCTGGCGGGCGCGGACTACTGGATCGCGCCAGCCTTTGCGGCCACGTTGCCGCGGCTGGCGGCGGACACGGGCGGGACCGGTTGGTGGCGCGGGCCGGCGCGGTATTTTGGCAACACCTCCTACACGCTCTACCTCTTTCACTTCCCGTTCCTCGCCTTCCTTTCCTTCGGCGTGCTGCAAGGCCGGCAATGGCAGCCCGGCGCGGTGGGCTTCGCGGTCTATGCCGGCGTCGTGGCGCTCACGCTCGCGGGATCACATCTGGTCTGGTGGCTGTTTGAGCGGCGCACGGAGGAAGTCCGGAGGATCGTGAACGGATGGTTCACCGCGCGGAGGCAGCCGGCGTGAGGCGCATCCTCTATGTCCAATACACCAACCCGGCGGGCTATCCTCCTCTGGAGCACAGCTCGCGGATTCTCGCTGACTGCGGCTGGGAAGTGCTCTTCCTCGGCAGCGGGGCTTTGGGCGAGGCGGATGCGTTTCAATTTGAGCCGCACCCGCGCATTCGCACGGAGAGGTGGCGTTACTCCGGTCCCGGCTGGCGGCAGAAGGCGCACTTCACCGGCTTCTGCCTGTGGACTTGGTGGCGTTCGTGGCGGAGCGGTGCGCGATGGATTTACGCGTCCGAACCTCTCACGTGCCCGGCGGCCTGGCTGGCCGGCCGGCTGCCAGGCCGGCGCGTGATTTACCATGAGCATGATTCGCCGACGGTGAACGATGCCACGCCCTTCTTCCGCCGCATCCTTGGCGCGCGCCGCCGGCTCTGCCAGCGCGCCGCCGCCGTCGTGCTCCCCAACGCGGAGCGGGCGCGAGTATTTGCTGAGACGGTTCGCCCGGCGTGCCCCGTGCTGACGGTTTGGAACTGCCCGGGCAAGCGCGATGTGCTTCCATTACGGAAACGAGTTGGCGGATGCACGCTCTTTTACCACGGCTCGATCAACGCGCTTCGCTTACCAATCTCTGTTGTCCACGCCCTCACACGACTGCCAGACCGCGTCAGCTTAGAAATCGCGGGATACACCACCGAGGGCAACCGCAACTATATCACGGAGTTCTTGGCGGAAGCCGGGCGGCTGAACTTAACGGGACGAGTGAAATTTCTCGGGGCGTTCAGTCGTCGGCACGACTTGCTTCCCTACTGTGCTCGTGCAGACATCGGCCTCGCCTTCATGCCGGCTGCGAGCGGCGACCTGAACATGCGCGCGATGACCGGGGCATCGAACAAGCCGTTTGACTACCTCGCCTGCGGATTGAATCTACTCGTGTCCGATCTTCCGGACTGGCGCACATTGTTCGTGGAACCGGGCTACGCTCGCACCTGCGACCCGACTGATGGCCGGAGCATCGCCGGGGCGGTGAGCTGGTTTCTCGACCACCCGGTGGAGGCCGAAGCCGCACGGGCCAGCGGGCGGCAACGCATCCTTGATGAGTGGAATTATGAGACGCAGTTCGCGCCCGTGCTGCGCATGTTGAACTGTGCAAAGTCCGCCTAGTTAGGCTCGCCTATGCGGAACAATCCTCTCAAACATCTCGTGCGTCGGCTGTGCTTTCCCAATGGTGCAGTCCGCAGAATTGCGTTCGGGCCCTGCGGGGGATGCGCTACCGCGTGAGCCCGATCACGGGCATGGAGACTTGGCACTCTGCTCATGAACAACCGATGCAACAGGCATTTGGTCGGCTCGTCCAGGCGGGAGACGTGGTGGTGGATGTGCGCACAAACTGGGGCGGACACGCGCTGCATCTGTCCCTGCTCGTGGGCGCGGGCGCGGGCGGGCGGGTGATCGCGGTCGAGCCAAATGAGGCGCATGTGAAAAGCAATGTTCTGTAAGTCGGCTGCTTGCATTGGCTGCGTTCTGACGCGCTTGGCTGACGATCCGTTTTAGGTTTTCGGCATTGTTATTCTTCCTGCAACGCGGGCACTGTTCCTCGTGCGCAAACTTGCACCAAGTGTTAGGCTAAAATTGGGGCAGCGGACCATTGCAATATGAACCAGAATCAATCAGACTTGCTCCCTGTGCAGGTGGGTTGCGGCGTGCATGCGCGTGAAGGGTGGCACAATTTTGACAAGAGCCCGACGCTCTTGCTGAGTAAAGTTCCCGGTCTGACGCGGATTCTCAAGCTGCCGGCTTGGGGAAAGATGGCCCGCTATGGAGATATCGTGTCAGGGCTGCCGATTTCCAACGGCGTCAGCCAGCGGATTTACGCCGACCAAGTTTTTGAGCACCTTACTAGGGAAGGCTTCTGTGCGGCACTGAAGAACGTGTTCCGGTATCTGGCACCCGGGGGGGGCGGTCCGGTTCTTCATCCCGCACCTTCGCGAGATGGTGGATGAGTATTGCCAGAACAACAGCCCCGACGCGGCACATATTCTGATGCGGCGGTTGGGGCTTGGCATGGAACGGGAGCCACGAGGCGTCGAGGGTCTTTTACGCAAAGCCTTCGGTAATTCTCGCCACCAATGGCTTTGGGATCAGGCGTCGCTGCGTGGGGAGCTTTTAGAAATCGGTTTTGTGGACATCAAGGCGGTGAGTTATGGCGATTCCGGAGATCCCATGTTTGATCTGATTGAACTGCCTGTGCCGTGGGATTTTTCGTTGGGCACCCAGGCAAGGAAGCCAAAATGAAAAGTCTGCTCTCCTTGGTTCGCAATGATTTGCTTCCTGTTTTAAGGATTTGGCCGCGCCGCCCTCATCGGGCAAGCTTGTGCGCAAAGCGCACCGATTTTCCCAGCGCCGCCATGACAGCATGCCTGGCTGTTATCGAAACCCATCCGATCCAATACCACGCGCCCGTCTGGCGTGAGGTGCAGCGGGCGCACGGCATTCCAGTCACGGCGATTTATGGCTCGGACTTCAGCATGGCCGGCTACCGGGACGCGGAGTTCAACGCCAGCTTCTCTTGGGACGCGGACCTACTCCGGGGTTGCACGCCGGTCTTCCTCTCGCGCGTCGCGGACAGTGGCGCGAGCGATGACCGTCAAGTGACGACGCGTGGGTTGGCCGAAGTGTTGCGGCGCGTCCAACCTCGCGCCGTGCTCTCGGTCGGCTACAGTCCGCGCTACCACAGCGACGCCTTTCGCACGGCGTGGCGAGCAGGGCTGCCGGTGCTCTTCCGTGGCGAGACGACGGACCACGCCCAACAAAGGAACCTTCTGAAACGGTTGGCCCGGGACACGGCGCTCCGCTGGTTCTATCGCCGTTGCGCTGCGCTGCTGCACGTAGGGCGGCGCTCCCGCGAGCACTTCCGTCGGCTGGGTTTTGGCAGTGATGAAAGTTACTGCTCGCCCTATTGCGTGGACACGACGCCGTTCCGCACCGATGAAGCAGCGCGGGCGGAGTTACGCGGGCCTACGCGCCGCGAACTCGGCGTGACCGACGGTCAGCGGGTCATCGTCTTCTGTGGCAAACTCAGTCCGCGCAAGGGCCCAGACTTGCTGTTGGAGGCGATCCGCCAGTTCCCGGAGCACGAGCGTTCGCGCTATGTCCTGCTGTTGGTGGGTGACGGCGAGTTGAAGGGGAATTTGCTTTCGCTGGCCAATGCGGCTCCGCCGTTGGCGGTGCGCCATGTGGGCTTCAAGCAGCAGCGCGAACTCAGCGCGTATTACCACGCCGCCGATTTGTTCGTCCTGCCCAGCCGGCACGGGGAAACTTGGGGCTTGGTTGTCAACGAAGCGTTGCATCATGGCCTGCCTGCGATCGTCTCGGAAGCCGTCGGCTGCGCGCCGGACTTGATTGAGCCAGGCCGCACCGGCGAGGTCTGCGAGACAGACTCCGCATCTGCACTGGCCGCGGCCTTGGTCCGCGCGTTGCCCTTGGTGGGTGCGGAAAGCGTGCGGACGCAGTGTCGCAAAAAGATGGAGGGCTACACCGTCGCCCGCGCGGCGGAAGGCATCGCAGCGGCTTACCATTCTGTGACAGCGGCGGGTCGAGGGTGAACATGGACGCCTGGCTTCAGCAAAACCTCACCTGCCCGCGCACGGGTGAACCGCTCACCCGGAGCGGCGAGATCCTCCGCTCGCCCGGCGGGGCCGAGTATCCGGTGGTGGAGGGCGTGCCGGTGCTCCTGCGCGACGACGTGCCGCAAACCATCGGACTCGCGCATGCGTCGCTCACCGCCGCGCGCGAGGCGCTCGCGGGCCGCCGGCCCGACGATTGGTTCCTGGCCACGGTCGGCGTGTCGGACGAGGAGCGCGAGCTGGCCCGGCGGCTGCGCGAGGAGAACGGCGCGGTCGTGGACCCGGTCGTCGCCGTGCTCATCTCGGCCACGAACGGCATCCTCTACCGCGACCTCATCGGCAAAGTCACCGAGTTTCCCATGCCCGAGCTGCGGCTGCCGCCGGGGGAAGGCCGGCGGTTGCTGGACATCGGCTGCAGTTGGGGCCGGTGGTCCGTGGCCGCCGCGCGCAAGGGCTACCGGCCCGTCGGCCTTGATCCCTCGCTTGGCGCGGTGCTGGCGGCGAAACGGATGTGCGCGCGGCTCGGCGTGGCGGCGGACTTCGTCGTTGGTGACGCACGCTTTCTGCCATTCCGTCCCGGCGCCTTCGACAACGTGTTTTCCTACAGCGTGGTCCAGCACTTCAGCAAGGCCGACGCCCACCAGACCCTTGGCGAGGTCGCGCGCGTGTTGCGGCCCGGCGGCGAGTGTCTCATTCAGATGCCCAACGCGCTGGGCGTGCGGAGCATTTACCACCAGTTGCGCCGGGGTTTCCGTGAGGGCCGGGAATTTGAGGTGCGCTATTGGCGGCCGGGTGAATTGGTGGACACGTTCCGGCAGGCCGTGGGGCCTGCCGACCTGAGCGTGGACTGTTATTTTGGCCTGGGCCTGCAGGCGACGGACGCACCGTTGATGGGGCGGGCGCGACGGCGGCTCATCGCGTTGTCCGAGTGGCTGCGCGGGCGGGCGGCCACGCGCGCGCTGCTGCGGCAGTTGGCGGACAGCGTTTACGTTAGGGCGCGGCGGTCGTGAGCGAGACTGAGTCATGCTCGCCCACTGTTCGCCTAGTGATCGTGGGGAACAGCGGGGAGGCGCATGTCGGCGCGCATCTGCTCACTGCGGCACGGCGGCTCGGTGTGGAGACACTCCTGCTGGACGCGGATACGGCCCACGGCCGGAGCCGGCTCGTGCGGGCATTGATGTGGCGGTTGGGAAGGAGACCGGCGCGGCTTGGCTTGTTCAGCCGCGAGGCAGTCCGACGGACCGTCGAGTTCAAAGCAACGCATTTGCTCACCACCGGTTTTGCACCGCTGTCGTCCGCAGGGCTGGAAGAGATCCAGTCTCGCGGAGTTGCCAGCCTGAACTTCCTCACGGACGACCCGTGGAACCGCACGCAGCTCGCGCCGTGGTTTCTGAAAGTCCTGCCCCGCTATGATGCCGTATTCTCCCCGCGGCGAAAGAACTTGGATGACCTCCGGGCGCTTGGCTGTCGAACGGTCGGGTATCTACCGTTTGGTTACAACTCAGAGCTGCACTTCCCGGCGGAGGGCGCCAGCCCGGAGGAACGGGATGTCGATGTGATCTTCGCTGGCGGCGCGGATGCGGACCGGCTGCCTTGTGTCAGAGCGTTGGCCGCAGCCGGACTGAACGTGGCACTTTACGGCGGGTATTGGGACCGGCAGGCGGGCCTGCGGCCATATGCACGCGGCATGGCGGACCTGGCCACGTTGCGCCGGGTGACGCCAGCGGCGAAACTCTCGTTGTGCTTGGTGCGGCGTGCGAATCGTGATGGTCACGCAATGCGCACGTTTGAGGTGCCGGCCATGGGTGGATGCATGTTGCTGGAGGACACCGAAGAACATCACGAATTGCTCGGCGCGGAAGGGGAGTGCGCGGTGTTTTTCGGCAGTCCTCCGGAGATGATCGCGAAGGCCCGTGATTTGGTTGGCCGGCCGGAAGAACGAAACCGGCTGGTGCGCGCCGCCCATGCGCGCATCACGGGGGGCGGGCACACTTATGCGGACCGGTTGCGAGTCATGCTCGGTGACCTTGGAGCGTAGCGACTATGTGCGGTTTCATCGGTAGAATCTTTTCCTGCCCGGGAGCTGCGCAAAGCCTCTTGACCGGCGCGCTGCCGTATTTGCACCGACGCGGGCCGGATTCCCATTCCGTTTGGCATTCGGATGACCGGACAGTGGAACTGCTCCACACGCGGCTGGCCATTGTGGATTCCGATCCGCGAGCCACCCAACCGCTGGTGGACCAGAAGCATGGCCTCGTTGTCGTCTTCAACGGAGAGATTTACAACTATCCGGAGTTGCGGCGTGATCTCGCGGCCTATCCGTTCCACACTTCTTCCGACACCGAGGTGATTCTCGCCGCGTATGCGCTGCATGGACTGGCGGGGCTGAACCGGCTGCGCGGTATGTATAGCCTGGCCTTGGTGGACATTCGCGCCCGGCGGGTTTTCGTGGCTCGAGATCCCGTGGGGAAGAAGCCGCTGTTCATCGCGCGCTGGGGGCAGGCAGTCTTGTTTGGTTCCAGCGTGCTGGCTCTCGTCGCAGCGCAGGCGCACAGGCCAGAGATTAATTCCGAGGCTGTGGAATTTTTTTGGCGGGAGAGCTTCATTCGCCCGGATCAGTGCCTGTTGCGCGGCGTCGCCCCGGTGTTTCCGGGCCAAGTGGTGGAATTGGATTGGCAGGGAGTGGAGCGGCAACGCCACGTTCAAGCGCCATCTGCGGGGCGGCGATATGAGGGCGAGCCGTTCGCGGAGGCGGCGGCCACCGTCGCCCATTTGCTGGAACAAGCTGTGGAGCGGCGCTTGCGGGACAGCCCCCAGCCGGCCGTGCTCTGTTCGGGCGGCATTGACTCCACAGTCATCACCCTCATCGCGGCCAAAATCGCACGACAAGGCGCGCTTTGCGCTCCGCTGAAGGTGCTTACGCTTGGGGCGCTGCTGCCGTTGAGCAACGATGAGCTGTTTGCCCGCTACGCCACCGCACGCATAGGCCTGTCCCTCGAAGTCGTGCGCCCCGGCATCCGGCGTTTGCGCCAGCAGTTGCGCGATTGCCTGACCCAGCAGGATGAACCGCTGGCCATGATCTCCTTCTATCCGTTGGCGGAATTGGTGTCCGCTGTGGCCAGCCGGAGCCGCGTGCTGCTCACTGGAGATGGCGGGGATGAAGTGTTTCTAGGCTATGGCCGGCCGGCCATGTGGAAGCATGCGGGTGGTGAAGGGGAGAGAGTGGAGGCGACCCACGTGCCGTGTGGACCACCGGTGCCGGCGTGGATGAGTGCTTGGGGAGCGAGCATGGTGACCGATCATCTGGTCGGGCACGGCTTCGCCAAGGTGGACCGAGCTTCGGCTGAGCAGGCGGTCGAAGTGCGGTGCCCGTTGGTGGATTGGGACCTGATGACTTACGTGCGCACCGTGCCATTCGAGATGTTGACTCGCGGCGGGGTAATGAAAGCGCTATTGAAGGATCAGCTTCAGGGCTGGCCCAATTGGTTTTTGGAGCGTCGGAAAATGGGTTTTGTGATCAATCTTCGGTGGATGTGGGGATTGATTGGCTATGAGGGGTTGCGGGACCGCGTTTCGCCCGAGGCACAGCGGCTGTTCGATGAGCAGTTGCCGGTGCCGTTGCGCAAGCCACCCATGAGTTGGAGTCTGCGAGACATGTTCTGCCACTTCACCACGGCATGGCGGCTTTACGTCTGGAGCGATTTTCTGCGCCGGCTCCAATCGGCGTCCCCGGACGGGTTGAGATGAAAATCGGGATCGGAGTCCACGGACGTTTTCACGCGTTTGAGCTGGCGCGCGCGCTGATCGAAGCCGGTCACAACGTGACGGTGTTCACGAATTACCCGGCCTTTATAGCGAAACGATTTGGACTTTTGCCTGAGCACGTGCGAGGCTGCGTGGCGCATGGGGTGGCGGTGCGCCTGTGGGCCCGGCTGGATCCTCGCCGGCGCGATCTGCGTCGGGATTTGTGGCTGCACGAGTGGTTTGGCCGGTGGCTGGCGCGGCGGTTGGCGGGGCAGGACTGGGATGCGACTTACACGTGGAGCGGGGTGTCGGAGGAGCATCTGCGGGGGCCGCGGCGGGCACGGGCACGGCTGATGGCCCGAGGGTCGGCGCACATCAGGGCGCAATTCGAACTGCTGGCCGCAGAGCATGAGCGCACGGGGGTGCCCCAGGACAAGCCCAGTCCGTTGATCATGGCGCGTGAGGAACGTGAATACCGACTGGCGGATGCGGTAGTGACCCTGTCGAGCTTCTCCCGGCAGACGTTTCTGGACCGGGGCTTTGATCAGGCGCAGGTGAGGCTGATGGTGTCAGGTGTTCGTGTCACAGCATTCCAGCCCGCTCCCGGCACGGTCGAAGCACGTTGCCAACGAATTGTGTCGGGAGCACCGTTGCGGGTGCTGAACGTAGGCACCTTTTCCTACCAGAAGGGCATGCACGACTTCGCTGCAATTGTGCGGGCACTGCCGCAGAAGCGCTTCCGCTTCCGCTTTGTCGGGAAAATGCCGTTAGAGACCATGAACCTTGCCGTCTCGTTGCTGGGCCGGATTGAATTCTTTCCGCGGGTGCCACAGGGGGAACTCCCCGCGCACTATTCATGGGCCGATTTGTTCGTTTTTCCCACCATTCACGACGGTTTTCCTGCCGTCATGGCGCAGGCGTGCGCGGCGGGACTGCCCCAGATCGCCACGCCCAACGGAGCGGGGACGGATTTGATCACCGAAGGGGTGAACGGCTGGGTGCTGCCCATTCGCTCGCCTGAGCGTTTCGTGGAACGATTGAATTGGTGTGACGCTCACCGCGCGGAGCTTGAAACGATGGCGTGCTGCCTCTCCACGAGTTTTCGCCAGCGCGACTGGCGTGACGCGGCGGCGGATTTCCTCCGTATCGCTGAGGAGACGGGCCGTCTGACCAGACCAGCGACCTGCGCATGAATCTACACCCCGAGCTTGTCCCCGCAGTTTTCGGCCTGCTGGCTTGCACTGGTTTCGTCCTCTGGTGGACGTTGCAAAGCAAGACGCCAGGGGCTGGACTGTTGCTGGGCTACTGGTTGCATTTCCTCCAAAACTACGGCGTGGCTGGAGTCATGCACGCGCTGCCGTGGTTCAACAGTTCATTTGCTGCGGAGACGGCGGTGGGCTTCCCCGAGGCAGTGCTCAGTTTGGGATGCCTGTGTGCGGGAGCGATGGCGAGCCGGTTCATCCTGCGGAGTTACGGCAGATTGACATCTGAACAATCTGCCAAGAACGAAAGAAAATGGATTTCGCCTTCGCGGATTTTTCTCGCGGGTGCTGTCTTCGGTTACGCGCTCGCCCCGCTCTTCAACCTCATTCCCTCAGGGACAGCCGTTTCCAGCACGCTGGCGAGCCTGACCGTGGCGGCTTGGGGAATTCTGGCCTACCAGGCCGCTCAAGCGCGGTCGTTTCTGCTTCTGGCGGCACTAGTGGCAGGCACGATCATTTTTCCCGCGAGCACGATCATCCAAAGCGGCTTCATTGGCTTTGGCATCAACTCCGTCGTCCTGATCGTGAGCCTCGTGGCTGCCAACCTCCGTCCTCGCTTCGTGGTGCTGCTGCTGGGGCCGGTGGCTTTGTTTGTGGGTTTGTCCATCTACGTCACGTATATGCGTGACCGGGTTGATATCCGCGATTCAGTCTGGGGCGGTGAAGCTCTTCAGGGCCGCGCTCGGATAATCGCGGACACTTTTTCCAGGTTCGACTGGTTTAATCCTCACTCCGAGGCGCAGTTCGAACTGGTGGATGGCCGGCTTAACCAGAATTATCTGTTGGGAGCAGCCATCAACCGCCTGACCCGCGGCGAGGTTGACTACTGGCGAGGTGAATCATTCAAATCAGCTTTTTTCGCGATCATTCCGCGCTTCCTTTGGCCGGGCAAGGATCTAATTTCGGGGAGTGGCAATCTCGTGGGAGAGTTGACCGGCATACAGTTCCCTGATGGCACCAGCGTGGGGATTGGGCCAGTCATGGAGCTTTACGCCAATTTTGGCCGGGTTGGGCTGATCATAGGCTCGATCATCATGGGGGGCTTGCTTGCCTTGTGCGATCTGAGGGCGGGCGAATGTCTCCAAGAGGGGCGCACCAACCGGTTTGCCGTGTGGCTGCTGCTGGGCCTGCCGTTGCTCAATTTCCTGGGTTCGTTTGTGGCCATCTCGGCGTCGCTTGCCACGGCCGCAGTGATGTTCCATTTAAACAAGCAATTCTTGGAGTCGAAGCCCGTGCCAGCCCGCTCACCGAACAGACCGGCGAATGGTGCGTTTGCCACCAATGCCGATTCCTCGAGCAGTGGGATTCATCCCGATCCCTAACCCTGAGATCAAACATCAGTTCGCGCGTTGAGCTATGGGCACCGGATTTCGAACCCAGCCGGGGAGGGTTGCAAACCTTCTCCTTTTTTGCATTCCGCGCTTTTCAGGCTGCTTTCGCTGAATACCCGCTCCAAGCCTGCGCCAAGCTCAATGGCCCGCCTGCTGACGGCTCCGTCCCGGTGCGTTGGCGGATCAAATCATACGGTGATGTCCCTCGATGGCGCAGGTCGCTTGCCTTTGGTGGCGATCTGTTGCTGACCAACCTCCGCCGTCCACCCGCTGTGATTGTCACCACGCACGTGAACTTTGCACCGATTGCTCATTTGCTGAAGAGACTGCGTGGCGTGCCTTTTGCCGTGGTGGCGCACGGCATCGAAGTTTGGGGGCCGATTCATTCTCTGCGCCGTCGCGCCTTGCAAGCCGCAGACCGCGTGTTCGCCGTCAGCCGTTACACGGCCGAGCGGCTACGCACAGACCAGGGAATCACAACCGGAAAAATTGCCATCCTGCCCAATACTTTCGCCGCCGAACGCTTCCGGCCTGGTCCCAAACCATCCGCTCTCCTCACGCGGCACGGATTGCGCCCGGACCAGAAAATCATTTTTACCCTCTGCCGCCTCGCAGCCAGTGAGCGCTACAAGGGCTACGACCTCCTGCTGGAAGCCCTGCCGGCGATCCATGCGCAAGTTCCTAAGGCCCACTACCTCATTGGTGGGACGGGCAATGATCTGCCGCGTCTGCGCGAACTGATCCGCGTGCGTGGACTGACAGCGCACGTCACGCTGGCCGGTTTCATCGCTGACACGGAACTGCCCGACTATTACCGCCTGTGCGATGTCTTCGCCATGCCCAGCACAGGCGAGGGATTTGGCATCGTGTTTCTCGAAGCCATGGCCAGCGGCAAACCCGTCGTGGCAGGAAACCGGGACGGCTCCACCGACGCCCTGGCTGACGGACGGTTCGGTGTGCTGGTGAATCCGACATCTGTCGCCGAGATCGGCCATGCGCTGGTGCGAGTTTTGCAAGGCCGTCATCCGCACCCGCTTCTGTCCCAGCCGGAGGAACTCCGCCGCCAAGTGATTGCGGAATTTGGGTTTGACGCGTTTGTTGTGAAACTGGCGAAAGGTCTCAAGGGCTTGATGCCGCAGAGCCCGTAGCCCGCGTGCATCATGGAATGTTCCTCAGCCATAAGATTTCCAGCCTGCCAACCCATCCCTCGCTGGCTGTATCTTTTACGGTGCATGCCCCACCGCCTGCCGGGCAGGACAAAGCTGGCCCGTGCAATAACAAACTTGGTGATGTCGGCAGGATCTGTGGAGATTCAAACGACCGGGCTGATTTATCGGGCGCCTTCATTACTCGAGCCGATAGCGTTTCATCTGCTCACAGACGGCTGCTATGACCGCGATACCTGCGCAGTAATCCAGCGGGCACTGCGGCGGGCAGGAACTTTCTTGGATGTCGGGGCGAACATCGGAGCCATGTCGCTGTGGGCGGCCCAAGCGTGCTGTCCGGATGGACGGGTCTTGGGATTCGAAGCTTCACCTGCCATCTTCCAATACCTGTCCGCGAACGCAGCGGTGAACCGGCTGGCCAATTTTACCCCGCTAAACTACGCCGTCACACAAAAGGAGGGGGACACCATCATGTTCCACGACGCCCCAGAGGCTAAATTCGGAATGGGTTCCCTTGCTTGTCGGTTCGGTGGGAGCGGAGTGGCGGTGCCAACCATGAGTTTGGACACAGCAGTCGCGCGGCACGGATTATCATCGGTGGATTTAATCAAGGTTGACGTGGAGGGTTTCGAACTCGGCGTGTTTCAGGGGGCTGTCGGTTTGCTGCGTCAGGAACCCGCACCCGTGGTTGTGTTCGAGTTCAACGACTGGGCGGAAAAACGGCCTGAGAGCGGGATAACACCCGGCGCGGCCCAAAGGTTTCTGTTGGAGCAAGGATTTCGTTTGCAGCCAGTGAAGGATTACCTTGCGGGCAAAACGCCCGGCACTGCCGTTCAAACGGCCGGGGGAAGCGACCTCGTCGCCACTCGGCCTCACGCCTGAAAGCGCTCATGTGCGGCATCGCCGGGATTCTGAACACTATCGTGCCGCTTGAACGCGTCGCTTTGGTGCTCCCGAAGATGCTGGGCGCGTTGCGACATCGCGGTCCCGACGACGAGGGAATGTTCCGTTCGCAGGGTGGCCACGCGGAACTGGCGCACGCGCGCCTGTCCATCCTCGATCTCAGCCCTGCCGGGCACCAGCCGATGAGCACGCCGGACGGGCGCTTCACCATTGTCTTCAACGGCGAGATTTACAACTACCGCGAGCTGCGTGAACCTTTGCAGAAGCTCGGCGTAGTGTTCCGCTCCAACTCGGACACCGAGGTCATCCTCCGCGCCTACGAAGCGTATGGCCCGGCGTGTGTGGAAAAATTGCGGGGTATGTTTGCCTTCGCGCTGTGGGACGAGCTAGAAAAGACGTGCCTGCTTGCACGTGACCCCTTTGGCATCAAGCCACTTTACTTCCATGAAGCCCGTGGTCGGCTGGTGTTCGCCTCCGAGGTGCGCGCGCTGCTGGCCTCCGGGTTGGTGGGACGGGAATTGGATGCGCAAGGCCTTTATGGCTATTTCCGCACTGGCTCAGTGCCGGAACCACGCACGTTGCTTCGAGACGTCCGCTGTCTCGAAGACGGACATCTGGCTGTGTGGCGGGAGGGGCGGCTGGACGCGCGGCGTTACTGGTCCCTGCGTTTCGGCACGGAGCCGGTGGGCGAAGCGGATGCGATCCGGTCCACACGCCGTGCGTTGCTCGACTCGGTGGAGCACCACTTCATCAGCGACGTGTCGGCCGGAGTCTTTCTTAGCGGCGGGATTGACTCGACGGCGCTGGTCGCGTTGGCGCGCATGGCGGGCCGCACTGACCTGCATACCTACTCCATCACTTTTCCGGGCTTGTCGGCCGACGAGGGTGGCCTTGCGCGCCGCACGGCAGCGCACTTCGGAACCCGCCACGAGGAATGGCCGCTGGACGCCGTGACCGGGCGAGATTTGTTCGGGCAGTTCCTCCGCGCGATGGACCAGCCGAGCATAGATGGGTTGAACACCTTCGCCGTGTCCAAATTCGCCCGCGAACGGGGCATGAAGGTTGTGCTCTCCGGCCTCGGCGGAGACGAAATCTTTGGCGGCTACAAGTCCTTCCGCGAAGTGCCGCGCTTGGCGCGGCTGAACCGCCGCCTCCACTGGACCGGCCCGGCGCGCTTGGGCATCCGCGCGGCGCTGCAACGGTCAGCGCGCCCGCCGTTGCGCCGTCTCGGTGAGATGCTGGGCCAACCCGCGCGGCTGGACACGGCCTACGCAGCGCTGCGCGGCACCTTCACCGCCGCGGAGGCGTGCGTGCTCACTCGGCATTATACAGGCGCGGATGCCATTGAAGATTTTGGCGGCGATGAATTTCCCGCAGACCCCACACCCGAGGACACGGTCAGCCGGCTGGAGTTGACGCGCTACATGAGGAATCAACTCTTGCGCGACAGCGACGCGATGAGCATGGCCCACGGGTTGGAATTGCGCGTGCCGTTCCTTGATCTGCCGGTGATGGACGCCGTGGCGCGCATCCCGGCGGCGGTTCGGTTGCAACCGGGCAAACGGTTTCTGCTCCAAGCCGTGCCCGAGGTGCCTGACTGGATTGCCCACCAACCCAAGCGCGGCTTCCTATTTCCCTTCGAGCAATGGCTTGGCAGCGAGTGGCGCGAAGTGTTTGCCACAATCGAGCTTGACGCACCGGTCCCCACGCAGACATGGTATCGGAAGTGGAGCATCTTCGTCCTCGAACGCTGGACGGGCCGTCCAGCGAGCTGAAGCGTTTACCATGAAGCAAAATAGCGAACAGTCAAATTCATCCTCGGCCGAACCTCTCGTGCCGAATCGCAGGCGAACCTTCGCGATGCTAGCCGTTGGCCTAGTGCCGGCACTGATCGTTGTGCTGCTGCTGGTCGGGGAAGTGGCTCTGCGCGTGGTCATCCACTTCAAGTATGGCGTGCCTGGCAAGAGCTACGGCCTCTACGAGCCCGACCCTGAACTCGGTGCCACACACCGGCGCAACGCCTATAACTCGAACTCGCTCCTGAACAACTGG
The DNA here is from genome assembly GCA_964478755.1 of uncultured Klebsiella sp. Lineage (GTDB taxonomy): Bacteria > Verrucomicrobiota > Verrucomicrobiia > Limisphaerales > SXTU01 > SXTU01. The sequence continues at coordinate 18,533 of CAYZJP010000006.1, read as the reverse complement.
GGCCTGCGCAACCGCGAGGACTTCCCCGCGACCAAGCCCAAAGGGGCGACGCGCATCTATTGCTCGGGCGGCTCGACGACGTTCTGTTACAATCTGGACACAGACGGTGCCTGGCCGAGTGTTCTCCAGCGCAAGTTACGCGCGGTGCCAGGCCACAGCCAAGATGAGGTGATGAACGCAGGGCAGATTTGTTTCGCCTTGTCGCATGAGTTTGCCCTGGGCCGCCGGCTGATTCCCCAGCTCCGACCGGATTACGTCGTGCTGTTCGCGGGCGTCAACGAGGGGCAGTCCGCTGAGCAGTTCACGCGGCAAGATCATGGCATGCTGGACCGGTTGTTCAAGGAGCAGCGCTGGTCCGTCGTGCCCACGAATCTCGGCCAGGCCGGATTCTGGATTCGCCACAGCGCGCTGGTCCGTCTGTGGGATTATCGAATCAAGAAGCTGTTCGAAAGGCAGGCCACCGCAGAATATCGGGAGCCGGTCTTGAGTGAACGGCCCGTGCATCACCCCACACAGCACCCGTATGTGATGGCCAATCTTGAAAAGACCCTGCGCGCCTATCTCAAGTTCATCCGCGAGCAGGGGGCTACACCCGTCATTTTACGCTTCGGTGACAACGGCGACCCTAACTGGTATTTAACTTATGGAGTCCGAGAATGGCGCGAACGCGTTGTGGCGATTGGACGCGAAGAGGGCGTTGCCATCTGTGATGCCGCGGCGGTCTTCGAGAAGCACCCTCAACGAAGAGAGTGCTTCATCCAATCAGGAGTCCACGTAACGGCACTTGGCGCCGATGTGCTGGCCGAAGAATTGAAGAAAACAATTCTCAAGCCGGGCACGCCGGCCGCTTCAGCCAGTCAGCCGTGAAACTGACGCCTGTCCATCGGAGATTTCTGGAAACGACAGCGCCTGCCCCTGCCGCCAGGTGACGGGAGTGGCTTGGCTATTGGTGGTGAAACCCTGCCGACCGCAAATCCGTGGATGACAGTGGGCCGGGAAGGGCGATGAGTCGGCTGGGTTGCGATGCCCTGCACGGCCAATACATTGGAGAAGCGGCCGCTGACAAATCAGTGCGATGAGCTTGCTTTCCAGTCTAGCGTCCAACTAGTCTTGCCCCGCGTTCGCACGATGAACACGGAGAATTTTGCACTGTCTTTTGTCAGCCCCATCCCAGCAAATATGAACGCGCCCCCCCAACCAGGACGGTCTCGTCGGCGTCGGCTAGTTTTCGGCTTGATTGCTTTGCTTCTGGGATTGGGCTTGGCCTCGATACTCGCCGAGGCCGCGTTCAGGATTCTGGAAGCGCGGGAATTGAGCCGAACCAGTTTCGAGGGGGCTCATTGGGTAGACGATCCGCACTGGGGGTGGAAGCCCGCGCCGGGTGACTACCTTCATCGGACTCCTGAGTATGTGGCTGCGGGCCGGGTGAACGCCCATTTCATGAACGACCGTGAGGAAAACTTGGCGGGGGACGTGGCGAAGACGCGTGTGCTCATCCTGGGCGATTCGCACACGTTCGCCACCGGCATTTCCACCACCCAGACCTGGGCCAAGCAGCTTGAGCAACAGCTCAATGCCGCTGCCGGAAGCGACATCTTCCGCACGTTCAACGCAGGCACCACCGGCTACAGCCTCCATCAGTATTTGTCCCGCCTGCGAGACGACGGACCACGCCTCAAGCCGCACTATGTGGTCGTCGGCCTGTCTTACGCGACGGATTTTTATGACCTCCTGCCGCCGGGCCGGGGCGGTTGGATTTACGGCGGCGACCGGGAGCGCGACTACTTTGACTTCGACGAGCAGGGCAAACTAGTGCCGAAGCACTGGATCCCTGCCCGGCAGGAGGCAGCCAAAGAATACGGGCACAATTTAACCTTCGCAATGTCCGTGCGCCGACTCTGTGATCAGAGTGCCACGTTTCGTCAACTGCGCCGCTCGAAGTTCATGTTGATGATCGGCGCAAGGGTGCGCGTTGGAGGGCAGTCTTTGTGGCCGAACATGGAGATTGTCATGGAGAAGGAAATCTCGCCCGCGCACGAATATCAGCATCGTCTGTTCAAGGCCTTGCTACAAGGTCTCAAGACCGAGGCGGATCGGCAGGGAGCGAAGCTGATCGTGACTGGCATCCCTTATCTACCCCAAGTTTACGACGATTTGCGCAAGGCCACCTTTCCAAGCGAGCGATACGATCCCGAGGCCACGACCCGGCGTGTCTCCCGTTACTGCCAGGACTTGGGCATCGGGTTTGTTGACGCGCAGACCCCGATGCGTGAATTGCACCAGAAAACGGGGCGCTGGCTCCACTTCCTGAAAGACGCGCATCCGACTGCCGAAGGGCACCAAGTCATCGCGGAGGCTGTCCTCCGTTCCAAGCTGCTGCAATCAGTGCCGGTTCAAGCCAAGCCCTGACCATCACGATGCCCGCCATCCTCGGCCTCTCCGCGTTCTACCACGACAGCGCCGCCGCGCTGGTCGTGGACGGCGACATTGTCGCCGCCGCGCAGGAGGAACGCTTCACGCGCATCAAGCACGACCACGAGTTCCCCACGCACGCGGTGGACTACTGCCTGCGCGAAGCTAGCCTCATGCCCGAACAACTCGACTACGTCGTCTTCTACGACAAGCCGCTGCTCAAGTTCGACCGTCTGCTGGAGACTTACCTCGCCTTCGCGCCGGAAGGCTTCCAATCCTTTCTCATGGCGATGCCGTTGTGGCTGAAAACCAAGCTGCACCTTCCGCGCGAGATTCGGAAGGCGCTTGGCGGGCGCTACACGAAGCGCATCGCGTTCACCGGCCACCATGAGTCGCACGCGGCCAGCACCTTCTTCCCGTCGCGCTACGAGGACGCGGCCATCCTCACGCTCGACGGCGTCGGCGAATGGGACACGGCGACCATCGGCCACGGCCAGGGGAACAAGATCAAAATTCTCAAGACACTGCATTTCCCGCATTCGCTCGGCCTGCTCTACAGCGCAGTCACCTACTTCTGTGGCTTCAAGGTCAACTCCGGCGAATACAAGCTCATGGGCCTTGCGCCCTACGGCGAGCCGCGCTTTGTGGACACCATCCTCAAGAACCTCGTGGACGTGAAGCCCGACGGCTCGCTCGCGATGGACATGAGCTATTTCAACTACTGTCAGGGCCTCACGATGACGAACGACAAGTTCGCCTCGCTCTTTGGCGGTCCTGCACGCAATCCCGAAACTGCCATCACGCAGCGAGAGATGGACATTGCCGCCTCGATTCAGAAAGTCACGGAGGAGGTCGTCCTGCGCATGGCCCGGCATGCGAAGGAACTGACCGGCAGCAAAAATCTCTGCCTCGCCGGTGGCGTCGCGCTCAACTGCGTCGCAAACGGAAAATTGCTCCGGGAAAAAATCTTCGACGACGTGTTCGCCACGCCCGCGTCCGGCGATGCCGGCGGCGCGCTGGGCGCGGCGCTCTTCGTCCATCACCAGTTGCTCGACCAGCCGCGCACGCACGTCGCCGCGCGGAAGGATTCGCTCAAAGGCTCGCTGCTCGGCCCGAAGTTCTCGAACGAGGAAATCCGCGCCTTCCTCGACGGGAAGCAAGTCCGCTACACGTTTTACGAGCAGGAGCCCGCGCTGCTCGAAGCCGTCGCGCAGGAGATGGCCTCCGAAAAAGTCGTCGGCTGGTTCAGCGGGCGGATGGAGTTCGGCCCGCGTGCGCTTGGGGCGCGCAGCATCATCGGCGATGCCCGCAGCCCGGCGATGCAGTCGCAGATGAACCTGCGCATCAAGTTCCGCGAGAGCTTCCGGCCCTTCGCCCCGTGTGTGCTCATCGAGGACGTGCAGAAGTATTTCGACCACGACCGCGAGTCGCCCTATATGCTCATGGTGGCCGACGTGAAGAAAGAGCACTGGCTTCCGCTCACATCGGAGCAGCGGCAGTTGATGAAAGATCCCGACCTTCGCAAGCGCGTGAATGTGCCGCGCTCCACGCTGCCGGCGATCACGCACGTGGACATGAGCGCGCGCCTCCAGACTGTGGACGAGGAGCGGCATGGAAGATATTGGCGGCTGATGAAGGAGTTCAAACGCCAGACCGGCTGCGGGGTCATCATCAACACCAGCTTCAACATCCGTGGCGAGCCGATTGTCTGCACCCCCCAGGACGCTTACCGTTGCTTCATGGCCTCGGACATGGATGTGCTCGTGCTGGAGAACTGCGTCCTGCGCCGCACCGAGCAGCCGCAGCAGGACGAGTCCGCGCGGAAGCAATACATCGAGAGCTTCAAACTAGATTAGTTATCCGACTCACGGAGATTCTCAATGCACTGTTCTGAGACAAATCGATATTACTGGCTGGATTGGATCCGTTTCTTGGCTGCCTTTCAGGTGCTCCTCTGCCACGTCAGGGGGGCACATTTCTTGGAATATGGCGCGTTGTCTTCGGATGACAAAGGCTGGATGACGGCACTGGCTTTTGCCTTATCCCGTCTTGGACACGAAGCCGTTGTGGTATTTTTTGTTTTGAGTGGTTATCTGGTCGGGGGTCGGTCTTTGCAGCGCGCTGTCGAAGGTCGTTTCAATGTCTCGGCTTACTGGCTGGATCGCGTCACACGTATTTACGTGCCCCTAGTTCCTGCCTTGGGGCTGACCGCGCTCGCCACGTTACTCCAGCGAAGAGAAGTATCGGGAATGGAGTTGGCGGGCAATCTGTTCGGATTGCAAGGAGTGTTTTCCACTATCGGAGTCTTTGGCGGCAACGCGCCGTTATGGTCTCTGGCGTTTGAAATGTGGTTTTATGTTCTGTGGGGTTGCGCGCTTGCGACCACGACCGCGGGATCGTTCCACGCGCGGGTCGCTTTTCTTATGTTGACCGCCACAAGTTTGGCGGTGCTATGCCAAATGGGCGCTGTCCATTACCTCGGGTGCTGGCTATCAGGGGCGGTGGCCCATCAATTGGGGGCGGTCACGCGACGCGTCTGCTTGTTGCTGGTTGGACTTTTGCTGGCCGGCATCGGAATGGTCTTGACTCAGTTGAACAGCGGGACCGTTTCCGTGAATATCACTATTTGGCAGAGGTGGATTCCGAATATGGCTACGTCTGTCTTGATTCTGGCAAGTGGTTTTGTCCTGATGGTCCATGTGTTGTCTGCTTGGCAACCGGGTTCGGAATCCGTGAGCCGTTTGGAACGGCACGGAAAGTTCTGGGCGGATTTTTCCTACACACTTTATCTCACGCACTACGTGATGCTGGGCTTATGGGTATTCTATTTCCCCGGTCGCAGACAGGTGGATTTGGCTTCGTGTGTCAGCCTGATACTCAAGCTGATTGCGGTGCTCGCCGCCTCTTGGGGGATTTATTATTGTTTCGAGCGGCATACCGGACACGTCCGCCGCTGGCTCCGGGACCGCTTCGGTCCGAGTTAACGGGATGGGAAAGTTTTGCATTGTCAATCATCACACATGTGGACATGAGCGCCCGCCTTCAGACCGTGGACGAGGAGCGGCACGGTCGCTACTGGCGGCTGATGAAAGAGTTCAAGCGCCAGATCGGCTGCGGGGTCATCATCAACACCAGCTTCAACATCCGGGGCGAGCCGATCGTCTGCACGCCCGAGGATGCCTACCGCTGCTTCATGGCGTCGGACATGGACGCGCTCGTGCTGGAGAACTCCGTCCTGCGCCGCACCGAACAGCCGCAGCAGGATGAGTCCGTGCGGAAGCAATACATCGAGAGCTTCAAGCTGGACTGAGATGTCAGCCCTCTATCGCAGCATCGGCAGACATTGGCACCAGTCTGTGGCACGTGCTCCCCGCCTGGTTGCGGGTGCCTATTTGCGGGCGCTTTCATGTGTCGCTCGCTGTCTGTCGCCGGGGCGACACCTCCAACAGTTGCAGAACAGTGTGCAGGCCGCGCATTGGCCCGAGGTTGAGCTGCCTCCCAAACGTGTGCGCGTGGCTCACAATGTTGAATTCCTCATTCAGCCACACCTGGGAGAATTTGACGCGGAAGCCTTGTTCCGCCGGGAGATCACTTATGAAAGCTCAGTTTTCCAGGCTCTTGGCAGCCGAATCCCGACTTACGACACCATCATTGAGATCGGTGCCAATGTCGGCATCTTCACGTTGTTCTTCGCCACCTTGTTTCAACGGCACGGAAAATCATTGGACAGGATCTTTTGCTTTGAGCCCTCGGATGAAGCCTACTGGCGGCTGCAAACGAACTTGAAACTGAACGATTTCCAAGCGGTGCAGGCGCTGAAGTGCGCGGTCGGAACCGAGGGGGGCGTCGCTGCCTTTCATGAGCCGCAAGGCCACTTGACCAACGGTTCCCTGTTGCGGGAGTTTTCTGCCCAGTTCTCCTCGGAGATCCGCCAGCGCCATGTCCCGATCATATCCGCTAAATCGTTGGAGTCGATGCTGAGTCCGGGCCGGTCGCTGATCAAGATCGATGCCGAGGGAGCCGAGGCTTTGATTCTGGGTGCGCTCGCTTCGATTCTTGATAAGTGGAAGCCGGACCTTACGCTGGAAGTGCTGCCGGGGTTTGAGCGCGGATTGCAAAGCCAAGTTGCGCTGGCGTCCTATGTGCCGTTTCACATTGATTCCACGGGCATGAAGCAAGCCGCTGCGATCAACGCCAGCAGTGAGCGTGACATGTTCTTTGTCCACAAGGCGAATCTCACCTGACCAATGCTCAATCCCTTCAAAGAAGTCAACTGGCACCCGGACCTAGCGACGCGGCGCACTTTTGCCAGGAGCTTGGTGATTGGCTTTCCGTGCCTTGCGGTTGTGCTGGTGCTGGAGAACTGCGTCCTGCGCCGCACCGAACAGCCCCAGCAGGATGAATCTGCGCGCAAGAAACACATCGAGAGCTTCAAGCTGGATTGAGTCACACTTTCGGAATCGAATGCGACCACTAAAAAATCTACTCAAGGCCTGCCTCTGGAAGGGTTTTGAACTTGGACAGCGCGCAGGCTTCGATATCCTTCCGCGTCACTTTTACTCGGAGATCCCGAACCTTCGCGAGCTGCGGGCGGATTCTTCGTGGCGTCGCCCTTATACGATGAAGGGTGTGACTGGGGCAGCGGTCGAGAGTCAATTGGACATGCTTAGGGGCTGTCTCACGCCCGCACTGGTAGAGCATCTGCGAGGGGTGGATGTTCACGGAGCAGCGTGTAAGGCAAACGGCGAGCCCGGTTACGGACGAGCCGAAGCGGATTTTCTCTTCGCCTACATCGCTACGCAACGTCCGTCGGAGATTCTCCAAGTGGGTTGCGGTGTCTCAACGGCTGTGTGTATCGCGGCCGCTGCTCATGCTGGCTATCAGCCGCAAATCACCTGCGTGGAACCATACCCGACAATCTACCTCAGGCACCTAGCTGACAACGGCACCATCCGCCTGATTTCCCGCCGGGCTCAAGATCTGCCGCTGACGGATATCGAGACGCTTGGACCAGAAGCTCTGCTGTTTGTGGACTCTACCCACACACTCGGTCCAGCGGGAGAAGTCAGCCGAATTATTCTGGAGTGGTTGCCCCGCCTCAAGAAAGGAGCGCGAGTCCACTTCCATGACATCTTATTTCCCTACGATTACGATCGCCACGTCCTGTCAGGCGCGCTTTTTTTCCAGCATGAATCCGTGCTGCTGCATGCATTTCTCGCGCATAACAGCCGATTTTGCCTTCAGGTGTCCTTGTCCTGTTTACATTATTTGGCTGGGGAAAAACTGCGGGCTTTGTTGCCGCACTACGAACCCGCCTTGCAAACGGATGGTCTGGCCGTGGGGCCGGGCGATTTTCCAAGTGCTACGTTTCTGGCGGTTGTGGCTTGAATCTGCTTTGGCCGATAAAGCGAATGTATGCTGAATCCCTTCAAAGAAGTTAACTGGAACCCGGATACGGCCGCGCGTCGCACGTTTGGGAAAAGCCTTATGATCGGTTTCCCCTGCTTGGCGCTGGTTTTCCTCGCCGTCGGCTGGTTGCGCGGCGAGGGCGCGGACGTCAGCTTCGCCCTGAAGCTTGGAGGCATCGGAGCCGGCACTGGCCTGCTTTTTTACGCCGTGCCGGCTGTGGCCGGTCCGTTCTACGTCCTCTGGTATGGGCTGGCCTGCTGCATCGGGCTTGTCGTCGGCAACGTCGTGCTGGCACTGCTTTTCTATGTGCTGGTGACAGGCATCGGTTTGCTGAAGCGACTTGGCGGTGGCCAGCCCATTCGCAAGACGCCCGACCCGCAGGCGAAAACTTACTGGTTCGAAGCGCCGCCAACGTCCAACCCGGGGCGCTACTTCAGCCAATTCTGATTTTATGAGCGAGCAACCACCCAACGAGTTCGAGCGGGCCAATCAGCAGCAGCAGGCTGGCCTCGTGAAAGAGTTCATCGCCTTTCTCGGCGAGAACAAGAAATACTGGCTCATTCCATTGCTGCTGGCGTTGCTGGCGATCGGCGTGCTGCTCATCTTGGGGGGCACGGCGGCGGCCCCGTTCATATACACACTGTTTTGAGCGGCCAAGTGGGTCGTGCGAATGCGCGTCCTCCATGTCATACCTTCGGTTTCGCCGAGTCGCGGCGGTCCCAGCCTCGCGGTGACGGCCACGGTCAAGGCGCTGCGGGCGCGAGGTGTGGACGCTGAGATCGCCGCCACGAATGACGATGGTGAGGGCGTCTTGGACGTGCCGCTCGGTCAACTGTCGGAGTTCGATGGCGCTCCCGTTCGATTTTTCCCTCGCTTCTCGCCGCCCCTGCGTTCGCTCCGGGAATTTGCCTGCTCATCTCCACTCGGTCGCTGGCTCGACGGCACCCTCCGCAGCTACGATTTGGTTCACGTGCATGCGGTGTTCTCCTACGCCTCCACCCGGGCCATGTGCGCCGCCCGGCGGCAACGCGTGCCTTATTTGAGCCGTCCATTGGGCCAGCTCTGCCTATGGTCGTTGCAGTGCCGTGCTTGGAAAAAACAGATCTACCTCGCACTGGTCGAACGTGCCAATTTGGATGGGGCGGCGGCAATCCACTACATGACCGAGCAGGAACAGGCAGAGGCGGTCGGACTGGGCTTGCGCGCACCGGGATTTGTCGCCTCACACGGCATCGAACTACCCGCTCCGCTGCCAGACGTGCGGATACGGCTGCGGGAAAAACTGGGCTTGAAGCCGGAAGCGCGGATTGTTTTGTTCCTGTCTCGCGTCCACCCGAAAAAAGGGTTGGAACTTCTCATCTCCGCGCTCGCCCGGATCAAGGCCGAGTCGCTTTGTTTCGTGCTTGCCGGCAATGTTGAGTCGCCGACATACGAAGCACGCATTACGCAACTGCTCAACGAGTCAGGCATGGCGGCGCGGACCCGGCGTGTTGGCTTCGCCACCGGCGACTGGAAGCAAACTCTGCTCCAGGGCGCGGATGTGTTCGCGCTTACATCACACTCCGAGAACTTCGGCCTCGTCATCCTCGAAGCGCTGGCGGGCGGACTGCCCGTGGTGGTCACGCCCGGCGTGGCGCTGGCCGGCTGGGTCGCACGGCACCAGTTGGGCGAAGTTCCGCCGATGGAAGTCACCTCCGTCGCCGCTTCACTAACACGGCTCCTTCGGTCTGCGGAGCCGCCCGTTGTCTTCGCGCAACGTGCACGCGAGCTGATCGAGCGGAATTTTGCCTGGCCCGCCGTGGCCACACGCATCCAGAACGAATACACACGCATCCTTGCGGCTTCGCGCGCGTAACGCCACCACTGTTTACATGGCTGATTCCGCCTACCTCCAATACAACTTCCACGGTGCGGGCGCTTCTCATATGCACCGGCATTTCATGCCGAAGGTGCTTGAGTTGTGTGGCGCGCGCGAACGGCTGGCTGGCGCGCGGGTGCTGGATGTGGGCTGCGGCAATGGTTTCACTTGCGGGGAGTTTGCGAAGCTCGGCTGCCAAGTGACGGGCACCGACTTGAGCCAGTCCGGGATTGAGACGGCCCGGCGCGCGTATCCACAATGCCGCTTCGAGCTGGTATCGGCCACAGATGACCTGCTCGCGCGGCTCGGCGGGGAACCGTTCGATTTCATCATCAGCACGGAAGTTGTGGAGCATCTCTACGACCCGCGCAGCTACGTGCGGAGCTGCCACCGCGCCTTGAAGCCCGGCGGGCGATTAATCTGCACCACTCCCTACCACGGATATTTAAAGAACCTCGCCATCGCCTTAACCGGCAAGTGGGATTCCCACCACTCCCCGCTATGGGATTGCGGCCACATCAAGTTCTGGAGCCGCCGCACATTCACGCAGTTGCTCACCGAGGCGGGTTTCTCGAACTTCCAATTCCGCGGCGCGGGTCGCGTCCCATTTCTCTGGATGACGATGGTGATGGCGGCAGACAAGCCGGCGTAGATTCCGTGAATCTCCCCTCCATCACCCCGCTCATCATCACCTACAATGAGGAGGCGAACATTGCACGCTGCCTCGCACGCCTCATATGGGCGCGGGAAATTGTCGTCGTGGACAGCCTCAGCCGCGACGGGACGAAGGCCATTGCGGCGCGGCACCCGAACGTCCGCTTCGTCGAGCGACCGTTCGACCACCATACAGCGCAGTGGAACTTCGGCCTGGAACAGGTGCGCACGGAATGGGTCTTGTCGTTGGATGCGGACTACATCTTGGAAGCGGGCTTCGAGGAAGAACTCGAGACACTGAATTCAGTGGCGGACATCTCGGCCTACGCAGCTTCCTTCCGCTACTGCATCAACGGTCGGCCCTTGCGCGGCACGCTGTATCCGCCGCGGCTGGCGCTCTTCCGCCGCGTCAAGTGCCGCTACGTGCAGGACGGTCACACGCAAGTGCTCCAAGCCGGTGGCCCGACTGGCGCGTTGCACACCTGCATCTTGCACGACGACCGCAAGCCGTTCTCGCACTGGGTATGGTCGCAGGATCGATACGCGAAGCTGGAGGCCGAGAAGCTCGCACGCACTCCGACGGAAAAACTTGGTTTCGACGATCGCCTCCGCCGCACTATCGTGCTCGGTCCGCCCGTTGTGATGTTCTACACCCTGTTCGCGCGTGGCGTGATTCTAGATGGCTGGGACGGATGGTATTACGCCTTCCAGCGTGCTCTGGCCGAAATGCTCCTGTCCCTGCGGCTCATCGAGGCGAAGTGGGTGGACGGCGATTCCAAAGCCCAAGGTTCCAAGTCCGAAATCGTTGGCGGCTGAAATCGTAATCATTCCTACCGCTCAAGCGCACCCGACCGGTGCGCTTTTTCTTTTCCTCTTTCGCCGGCCGGACAGACTGCGTCATCTTCGCCGCAGGCCGGCGGGCAATTCTGCGGCCTGCCGCGCCATCATGCCACCTGCTTTTCTAATCAGCTTCCTCCGCCACGCCGGGTGGCGCATCGCCACGTCTGCGGCGATGTTGCTGGTGGTTGCATTGCTGGAGGCGGCGGGTCTGCTGCTCCTGATGCCGCTGGTGGAACTGCTGGGGCTGGGCCAGGTGCGGGCGGCGGCGGGCCTGGCGAACGTGTGGCGCAAGGTTTTCGCCGGCCTCGGTGTCGCACCGGGCTTCGAGTTGGTGCTGTGCGCGTTCGTCGGACTGCTCGTGTTGCAAGCGGTGCTGCGCCGCGTGTCGGACCAGCACAACGCACGCATCGAGGCGGCCTACATCGCACACCTTCGCGACCGGCTTTACGCGGCGCTGGTCAACGTGAACTGGTTGGTGTTCACGCGGCTGCGCGCGGCGGACCTGACCCGCGCACTTACGCAGGAAGTGGATCAGGCCGGCTTCGCGGCGCAACAGGGCATTGCGCTCGCCGGACTGTGTGGGTTGGCGTTGGTGCATCTTACGGTGGCGGTGATGCTATCACCGCCGCTCACGGCGCTGGCGCTGGGGTGCGGGCTGATGATGGCGCTGATATTGCGCCCGTTGAACCGTCGCGCACACGAGGCGGGGAAAACCAGCCAGCAATGCCGCGCCGAGTTGAACTCTGTCATCGCCGAGCATCTCGCGGGGTTCAAGGTGGCCAAAAGCCACGGGCGCGGCGGCCGTCATCTCGAGTTGTTCCGCCGCGCCACCCACGCCATTGCCGAGCACTACGTCGCCTCGCGGCACATCTTCTCCGCCTCGCGTGTGTTCTTCGAGCTGGCCGGCTGGGTCGCGCTGATGGCCTTCCTCTACGCGGCGGTGGCGTGGGCGCGGCTCGGCACCGCACAACTGGTGCTGATGGCCTTCGTGTTCACGCGGTTGCTGCCGCGCATCGGTGCGATTCAAACCACCTGGCAGCAAGTCGTCCATTACCAGCCCGCCTTCGACGCCGTGGAAAAACTGCGCGCCGATCTCGATGCCGCCCGCGAGGAGTCGGCTGAAAGCCAATCCGCGCTGGAACTCCAGCGCGAGGTGCGCCTTGAAAACGTCTCGTTCAGCTACGACCCGGCCGCAGACCACGCGGCGGTGCGGAACGTCAGCTTCGTCGCGCCCGCGCGACGCATGACCGCGCTGGTCGGCCCGTCCGGCGCGGGCAAGAGCACGCTCGCCGACATCATGCTTGGCCTGCTCACGCCCGCCGAGGGCCGCGTGTTCTTGGACGGCGAGCCGCTCGACGGTGCGCGGCTCGCCGCGTGGCGGGCCTCCATTGGCCACGTTCCACAGGAGCCGTTCCTCTTTCACGACACCATTCGCGCGAATCTCCTTTGGGCCAGGCCCGGCGCCACCGAGGCCGAGTTGAAATCCGTTTTGCGCGCCGCGGCGGCGGAGGAATTTGTCGCGCGGCTGCCGCACGGTCTGGACACCGTGGTGGGCGACCGTGGTGTGCGCCTCTCCGGCGGCGAACGCCAGCGGCTCACGCTCGCGCGTGCGCTTCTGTGCCGCCCAACGTTGCTGCTGCTCGACGAGGCGACCAGCTCGCTGGACAACGACAACGAGCGCTTCGTCCAGGAGGCCATCGAAAAATTGCAGGGAGAACTCACCATCGTGGTCATCACCCATCGCCTCTCCACAGTGCGCCAGGCCGACCAGGTCGTCGTGCTGGCGGAGGGGCAAGTCGCGGAGATGGGCACGCCGGAAGAACTGTCGCGTCGGGAACAAGGCGTGTTCCGCCGCTTGATGGAGACCAACCTGCTTGACAATGCCTGACTTCTTGCCCCTCGTCACGCGACCCAGCGGTGACGTGCTGGGAAGTCCCGGCTTCGGCCTCGCCAAGTTCATCCCGTTCCAGTAGCACACGCGCATGGATTTCGCCGCGCTCTTTGCGTCGCTCGCCCGCCAGCCGGATGACCCAGTCGCGTTGAAGGCGCTGATGGGAGGCTTGCAAATTCAATCCCTTGGGCTGGCGGATTACTACACGACTTACAGCGCGGAATGCCACTCCGCCTTGAACGCGGTGCTCCGACAAGAGCGTGGTCATCCGCGCGAGTTTTGGAACCTGGCATCGGCGCAAGTCTGCGCGCGTCACGGGCTCGCTGGTGTGCCACCGCCCGTGGACGCTAGGCGCGTTGCGGCGTTGGCGGCGGACTCTTTGTGCGTGCTTGTCTTGAGCGAGACAATCAACCGCAAGCTGAACTTGGAGCGGTTTCTGACCCGAGTGCGGACCTGGCTGCTCGATCAACTTCCGCACGATTCCACTCCACTCGTCGCCGCGCGTCCGCTCTTGATTGCGCTGGGGCTTCAGGGCTTCAACAACGAGTTCGTCTGGGCCTTGACGGAGAGCGAGGAACAGGCGGTGACGGCGCTGGGCGAGGCGCTCGGGGATGCGCTGGGGCGGGGCGATTGCGGTGGAGCCGAGCTGCCGCTGCTGCTTCACTCGCTTTACCGTCCGCTGGCGATGCATTCCGCGGCAGGCCGGCTGGCGGCAGTCCCCCTGTCGCAGTTCGCCAGCGACCTGCATCCTCTGATCACGCGCACGTTGCAGGAGCCACGCCGCGAGGCGGAACTGCGGGCCGCCTTGCCGACGATCGAGGAAGTTCGTGATCCAGTGTCCCGCTCGGTTCGCGCACAGTATGAGGCCAACCCATATCCGCGCTGGCTGGCTTTGAGCAAAGCTCCGAAGACCGTGGTGGCCTGCATCCAGCGCCTCCGCCCGGATGCTGCGTGGCCGGCGAGTTTCGGCGGTCAAAAAATGCAGGTGCTCGTCGCGGGTTGCGGGACGGGACAGCATTCGTTGCAGGTGGCCTTGGGCAACCCTGACGCAGAGGTTCTGGCCGTGGACCTCAGTTCCGCTTCGCTGGCGTATGCGATGCGCATGACGGAGCGCCACGGCGTCCGCAACATCACCTTCCTGCAGGGCGATCTGCTGGCGTTGCCGAAACTGTGCCGGCGGTTCCACCACATCGAGTGCGCCGGCGTGCTGCATCACATCCGAGATCACGCTGCTGCATGGAAGGTGCTCGCCGATTGCCTCCACCCCGGGGGGACGCTGCGCATCGGCGTTTACAGCAAGGTTGCCCGCCTGCTCGTGAGCCACGTGCGCGCGTGCATTCAGCGGGCAGGCATCGGCACATCACCGGCCGAGGTGCGCCGTTTCCGGGCGCGCCTGCTCGACGACCCCGAGTGGGCTTCCCTGTTGCCGTTGTTGGTTGGGGTCAACGATTTTTTCACCCTCAGCATGACGCGTGACCTCCTCTTTCATGTGCAAGAGCATCAATACACGGTGGACGAAATCGAATGTCTGGCGCGGGGGTTGGGATTGGAGCTGATGGGGTTTGAACTACCGAAGGCGTTGGGCGAACGCGCGGGGATGAAGCAAGCCGAGCCCACGATTGTGAAAACCTTTGAGCAGTGGCGCGGATGCGAGCGCGTGTATGTCGGCTCCATGCGGATGTTCGACTTCTGGCTCCAGAAGGCGTGCTGACGCCGTCTGCTCCGGCTTGAGCCGGGTTCACCGAGCGAGCACGGCCTCGCCGCACGTCAGGTTTCAAGGATTTTGCCCGGCGCGTGCCTGTTTGCACGCCAGCCGCCACGGGCGCAGGAGATAATGCAGCCAGTGCCAGCGGGGTGAAAAAGGATGTGCCAGCCAGTCCTGTGGTGAGGGCGTGATCGCAAGCCAGAAGCAATAGCGCAGCCGGTCAGCCACACGTTCGCGCATCCGCAGATGCCGTCGCAAATTCAGCAGGAGCGGCTGTGGCGTCGGCGGAGCCGACCATTGGGCGGCGCATTCGTCGGCCAGCGAAACCACATCGGAGTCCGCCGCCGCGCGTTCCGCCAGTTCTGCGGACACCGGCGCGCCGAAGTGCCCAACGACCAGATGCACCGCGAGCAGGAGCATGCGTTCCGCGCCCACATCCCGCGCCGCGCGTTCGATCTCAGGCCAGTTCAGACCGGGATTGCGGTGGAGGAGCGCGGCGAGGGCGGACGCCAGTTCCAACCGGTTCCAAGTGTGCTTCGCACCGTGCGAGACCAGCAGGAGCACCAGATCGTCCAGCGCGAACGTGTCCACCTCGAAGCCTTGCAGGCGCACGCGCTGGCTGCGCGCCCAAAGCGCCTCCGCCGGCACGGGAAACGAGAAGTGCCGCGCCCGTGGACGCCACTGCAGATCAATCCGCGCCACGCCGTCCCCACGGATGAAGGTGTATTCGCACTCCATGCGCAGAAGATCCGCTTCCTGGTGCGGCTGAAATGGAAACTCAGGCACGTAGCCAAGCGCGCCAAGCAGTTGCTTGACGCGCAGCACGTCCGTTTGCTTGACGAAGATGTCCAAGTCGAAACAAAAGCGCAGGTTGATGCTGCCGTAAGCCTGTTGCGCGAGCATCTGGCCCTTGAAGAAAAGCATCGGGACGCCCTCGGCGCGCAGCCGCGCTTGCACGCGAAGCAACTCGGCCAAGTGCATGAGCGCTCGCTGCGTGGCGGCTGTCTGGATGGACTGCAAATGTTCAGCCACCGCCGGAGGCGGCGCGACGGAGGCGTTATCGAGCAGCGTCCCTGCGACCAGCGGGCCGACGCCCTGTGCGTTCGCCAGCGTGATGAACGTCCCCCACTCTCTTTCCGTCACGGGAAGAATTGAGCGATCCAGCACCAACGACCCATCATCCCCGCCCGTGATCGCAGGACATCGTCGCAGCAATGCGGTCAGCGCGGCCAGAGGGTCGAATGATGCCATGTTGGAGTCGGATGCTAACCGGCCCGTCGCCGCCGGAACAAGGCGGGAGCGGCGGCTTCAATCGAAGCGTTTTAGAAACTCCCCGGCCATCACGCCGCGCGTGAGCACCATCATGCACTGGTCGGTCTGCTCGCGGGTGATGCCGGCGTCGAGCGAGTCCAGCAGGCGGCGCATCCGTGGCAGGTCGAGCGCCTCGCGGGCCAGTGCCGATTTCTCCAAGCCAGCCAGCGCTTCGACCCATTCGCCCTTCGTGGCGCGAATGCGGTAGGCGAGGTCTTCCGCCTGTTTGCCACGTTTCTCGTTGAGCCGCACCATGTCGGGCAACAGCCCCTTCATCGCGCGGCGGATGAGCGAGCGATACTGGCCACGCACGCAATACTGCTCCTCCGGCACGCGCAAGCAGAACTCCACCAGCGCCTCGTCCATCGTCGGGTCGCGCGCCTCGATGCCGTAGCCCTTGCCGACGGCGGACCAGATCGAGCCGACCACGTTGTAGCCCAGACGCAACGTGCCCAGCCGCTCCGCCCGGCGGTCGCCGAGGATGAAACGCGGATCATGGCCGGCCTCCTGCATTTGTTCAGTGACCTTGAGCGAGCGGGCGAACTCCGGGCGGATGGCGGAGTAGGCCACCCACGGCTCGGCGGCGATGGACTGCCGTTGCTTGCGCCGCATCCGCCAGGCGTGAAGGGGCGGCACGAGCCAATGGCGCTTCAGGGCCGGCCAAACTTCGTCGCCCGTGCGCGGCAGGTTGCGGGCGAGCAGACCCAAACGCCCGGTCACGAGGTGGCGCCAAGCATTGGCTGGATGGCCGACGTAGGAAACCGAGCCGTTGCCGTTTTGTCCGGTGAGCAGCGTGCCGACGCCCAGCTCGCGGGCGCGCGCAAAAATGGCGGCCAGCCAGTAGTAATTTCCGGGGCTGTGCGCGGGTTCATCCAGCAGGTTCAGCAACTCCCGCGTCCCCGCGAGCGGCGAGACATTCTCAGCGCGGAGGTAATGCACGTCCACATTGCCCAAGTGCGCGGCGGTGGCGGCCACAAAGGGCGACTCATCATGGAAGGACCGTGGTCGGCCGTATTTCACCGCGTGCAGTGGCACCGAGGCGAAGGCAGGCAGCCGCTGCCCCTGTGCCTGCAACGCCCGGGATGCCAGCGCGCAGACGGAGCCGGAGTCCAGCCCGCCGCTCAAGGTCATGCCCACAGGCCGACCACCGGCCAGCCGCTCCCGCACGGCGCGGCTAAACACTTCGAGCAAGGCCTCGGCGCATTCCTCGTCTGACCCGAGTTGGAGCGGTGGCAGGTTCTCCGGAAACCAGTAGCGCTTCGTCGAGAGCTTGCCGTCCTGCGCGGTGAGCGTGTGCGCCGGCGGCAGACGGAAGATGCCTTCGTAGCCCGTCGAGGTGCCATCCGTGGGCCAACTGGTCAGCACTTGGGCGACACGGAGGAGGCTGGGACGCTTGGGCACCTCCGGCATTGCCAGCAAATCCTTGAGGCGGGAGGCGAAGTAAATCGCTTCGGCAGTCTGGTGATAGTAGAGCGCGGTGTTGCCAAAGGCGGACTGGGCAAGGAACAGCCGTCGCGCCAGCCCGTCCCAGACTGCGAAGACCCAGTCGCCGTGCAGATGGTGGACACACTCCGGCCCCCACTTTTGCCAGGCGCCCCACGTCAGTTCAGCATCGGTGGCGGAGGCGGCGGCGGACGAGGCGACGCCCAAGGCGGCCACCAGTTCCGCACGATGATAGAGCCCGCCCTCTTGAAGTAGAATCTCGCCCGGGTAGTCTTTGGCCGGCGGCGGAAAGAATTCGTCGGGCCTGACGAGGTCACCTCCTCGCAACGCGCACTCACCCGCCAATAATTCAACCGCACCGCAAACGTGGCTCGCCAAGAAGTTCAAATCGCTAACTCGTAGCTCATGGTTTATGGGCGCTCGCAATAAATGGGCAAAAAAAAGCCCAAGGCGTGAAGCCTTGGGCTTTGCCGGGTTGATGAATGCCTAGGTTGTAGACTGTGTGTTTCCGTCAGTTCCGTTCACGTTGGCGGCCAGAGTCATTTCGGCAATACCGCCAAACTCGGAAAGCACAGGCACTTGATATTCCTTCTTGGCGGGCGCGGCGGTCTGGTTTTCGTTTTTCATAAGTAGTCGTTCGTTAAAATCGTGGGAGAGAGATACGTCGCGGCCCCGTTTGCGTCAAGCGTTCTTTTTTGCCGTGAGGAATGGAGGCGCAGCTCAGTTGCTTGCAGGACAATTTTGGTCAAACTGCGGAGCAGCGACAGAGAGTTTCCCATGGCGTCAGCCATGGGAAACCGGCGTCCGTAGGGAGCAAGCCCCAGAGGGGCGACAGAACGGACTGGATCGGGCAAATTTCTGTCGCCGCGCTGCGGCTCCTGTCCTTTTGCGCATTGGCCCATGGCTCACGCCACGGGCTACCTTCTGTCGCAACTCCGTTGCTTCGGCAAAGACAGATCGAGACCTCTGCGAAACAGGGCAGCAGGCATTTGGTTCCATTTTCTGCGATG
>CAYZJP010000005.1:35636-73670 GCA_964478755.1 uncultured Klebsiella sp. | reverse complement strand
CCGTCGTCAGACAGCGTTTCGCTTTTCACGTTCAAGGGTTTTGGGATAGCCTCTACAAGCCCGGCCCCGACTCGCTGCCACAGCCGGGCGTGCCGAAGGGCGAGACGGTCAAAGGGACTTTTGATCAGAGTAAAATCTTCCCCGGCACGGTGCGTGATTACACGGTCTATCTGCCGCAGCAGCTTGACCGGACCAAGCCAGCCCCGGTGATGGTGCTCCAGGATGGCGGCGGCTTCAGCGCGACGACGGTGTTCGACAACTTGATCCACAAGAAGGAAATCCCCGTGCTCGTCGGCGTGTTCGTGACGCCCGGCCGCGTGAAAGCGCCCTCGACGAACGCGCTCGACCGCTTCAATCGCAGTTACGAATACGACGGCCTCGGCGGCGACTATGCGAAGTTCCTGCTCGACGAGCTGTTGCCGTTCGTCGAGGCGAAGCATGGCGTGAAACTTTCGCAGCAAGGCACCGACCGCGCGATTGGCGGCGCGAGCAGCGGGGCCATCGCGGCCTTCACGGTGGCCTGGGAGCGGCCCGAGGCGTTTTCGCGCGTGTTCAGCGTCGTTGGCACCTACGTCGGGCTGCGCGGCGGGAACATTTATCCCACGATCATCCGCAAGTATGAGCTGAAACCGATCCGCGTCTTTCTCCAGGACGGCAGCGCGGACCAAAACATCTACGGCGGTGACTGGTGGAAGGCGAACGAGGAGATGGAACGCGCGCTCAAGTTCGCCGGCTACGAAGTCGAGCACGCGTGGGGCGACGGCGGGCACAACGGCAAGCACGGCACAGCGGTCTTCCCCGACGCGCTGCGCTTCCTCTGGAAGGACTGGCCGGCGTTGCCGAAAGCCGGGAGCGGCTCGCCGCAGTTGAAGGAGATTCTGCTGCCCGGCGAAGGCTGGCAGCTCGTCGGCGAAGGCTACAAGTTCACCGAAGGCCCGGCCGCCAACGCGAAAGGCGAGGTCTTCTTCAACGACGTGTTCAACAGCAAGACCTACAAAGTGGGCCTCGACGGGAAATTAAGCGTGTTCATCGCGGACTCGAAGCGCGGCGACGGGCAGGCATTCGGTCCCGATGGGAGACTTTACGCCGTCGCGGGCGGCGAGGAAAAAATCCTCGCGTATGATGCCAACGGCAAGGCCAGCCTGATCGCGGAAGGTTTCCGCGGAAACGACCTCGTCGTCGCCAACAACGGAAACATCTACGTCACGGACCCGAACTGGAGCGGCGCGAACACCAACACGAGCCGCGTGTGGCTCATCAAACCCGATGGGACTAAGAAAGTCGTGGACACGGGACTGAAGTTCTCGAACGGGCTGACCTTGTCGCCGGACCAGACGTTGCTCTATGTGGCGGACAGCCGTTCGCACTTCGTCTTCAGCTACCAGATTCAACCGGATGGTTCGCTGAAGCACAAACAGCGTTACTACCACCTGCACGTTCCCGACACGGCCGACGACAGCGGGGCCGACGGCATGCGCGTGGACCGCGACGGCCGGCTCTATGTGGCCACGCGGCTGGGCATTCAGGTCTGCGACCAGGCCGGCCGGGTGAACTGCATCATCCCCACGCCGAACGGTCGCGTGGCGAACTTCACCTTCGGCGGGGAGAACGGCGACGTGCTCTTCGCGGCCTGCGGGGACAAGGTTTTCAAACGCAAGCTCAAGGTAAAGGGCGCGAACGCCTGGCAACCGCCGAACAAGCCGGCGAATCCAAGGCTGTGACCTCCGCGGGCACGTTTGTGATAGCATGGGTGAATGGATATGCGAGCCACGTTCTCACGAACGTGTCCACAGACCCAAGTCACTTCACCGCGTCACGGATTTCCTCCGGCTGTCGGAAGACGCGCCATTTTTCCCCCGGCAGGTCTTTGAAGGCTGCCGTGTAACGCGCCGCCTTTGCATCCTCGCCAGTCACGTCGCGGATGAAGATGCGGTGGATTTGCCCAGGAAAGTTCCGCGCCAGCGCGCCGTAAATCTCCGGGTCGCGCTCGCCGGAGTCGCCGACGAGGATGAAGCGACGCTTCGGAAACTGTCGTAGCATCGGCTCAATGACGGCGGGTTTGTATTTCTCCGGCGAATCAAAGAGCGCGAGGAACGAGCCGTCCTTCACACGGAATTGTTTCAGATGCCACGAGCCGCCGGGAAAACCGTTCGTCGCCGCGAACTCCGCAAGCGGCTCGTAGAGCTGCCACGGGCTGGCGCTGACGTAGTGGAAGCTCGCGCCCCGCGCGGCCCATTCGCGATACACCGCCGCCATGCCCGCCACCGGTTGGAACGGTTCGTAGAACGTCTTCCGCACCACCTCCCGCCGATCGCGGACGTGCGTGGCTTTGATCGTGTCGTCCACGTCCGAGATCACCGAGAGGCCGGTTTCACCGAGCAATTGCGCCACGCCAGGAAACTCTCGCACATCGCCCTCACCCAAGAGTGCGTGGAAGGAAAGTGTCTTTGCATCCGGTCCCGCGAGTGCTTTCAATTCCGCATCCGTGAGCTGGAACTCGCCGCGCGTGTGACCGTCGGCCGGTGAGGTGCCGACGGGAAAAGTCATTCCGCCGACACGCACGCTGATGTCTCGGCCGCGTTCGTTGTCCACGAGGAATAGTCTCGCTCGGGATTCAAATACTTTCTTCTGTGCCTCGTCCTTCGGCTCGGCGACAAGGCCAAGTCCCTTGCGCAGCAACGCTGTCGTCAGCACACGCCGCTCCGGTTCGAACACCAGCGCGTGGACGGGCACGTGCCAGACGCCTGCATCGGCGTCATGCCACCCGGGCGCGGGGTAGAACACGATTTGCTCAACGGGCTTCAGGAAATGCTCGGCGGCCTCCGTTTGTGTCGCGAGGAGCAACAGCAGCAGGATGAATCGCGCGCTCACGAGTGGGCGGCGCGGTGTTGCACCACGGCGCGACAAACCTCGGCGGCGGCGGATGGTTTGCCGAGTTCCTTCGCTGCGCGGGCCATCGCGGCGAGCTTCTTCGAGCCGAGCAACTGGCCGAAACGGTAGGGCAGATCCTCGACGCGGTTGGCTTTCTCCGCAGCGCCGTGCTGGAGGAGAAAATCGCTGTTTGCCGCTTCCTGTCCGGGAATCGGGTTCAGGATGAAGATCGGCCGGCCGAGCGCAAGCGCCTCGGAGGTCGTGAGGCCGCCGGGCTTGGTGATGAGCAGGTCGGCAACGGTCATCAGCTCGTGCATGTTGCGGACGAAGCCGAGGACGTGCGTCGGGTGCTTGTGGTCCTGCCCGGCGAGTTCGCGGCGCAGCTCCTCGTTGCGGCCTGCGACCACGAGCGTCTGGAATGGCGTCGGAATCTTGTCGAGTTCGGCGAGGATTTCCGCGACCGGCCCCATGCCGAAACCGCCGCTCAAGACGAGCAACGTGGGCAGATCATCGCGCAACCCGTAAGCCTTGCGCACGGCGGCGGCATCCACCGGCTGAGAAAATCGTGCCGCGACGGGAATGCCCGTGACGACGACTTCCTCCGTCTTCACGCCGCGCGCGACGAGCCGCGCCTTGGTTTCCTCAGCGGCGACGCAGTAGAGGTTGACCGACGGTTCCATCCACAACGCGTGCGCCTCAAAGTCCGTGACGACGCAGGCGGTGAACGGGCGGAAGGCCGGGTCTTTCGCGAGCATTGCGCCGGTGATTTCCAGCGGCAGGAAGTGCGTGCAGAGCATCACGTCGGGCCGAAACTCCTTCACGTGTTTGATGAACTTCGCGTTCGCGCGGCTGGCGAACGTGCGCCGGACGCGCGTGAGCTTGCGCATGAGAGCGGGGCTGTCGGTCTTCTTGAAGAGGTGCGCGTAAAGCTCGGGCGCGTGGTCAATGACCTTCACGTAGCCCTCGGAGTAGAGCTTGCGCGAGAGCTTCGAGACGAAGTCCAGCACGTCCACCCGCTCGACGGTGTCGGCGGGCCGGGCGGTGCGCCAAGCCTCTTCCAGCGCGGCGGCGGCTTGGAGATGTCCGGCTCCGGCAGTGACGGTGGCGATGAGGATGCGCATGGGAAGTGGCGGCGGATTGTTAGCAAAGCGGGAGCGAACCTGCACGTTTTTTAAACGAACGCACTACTCCGAAGTAACCTCCTGCACCACCCCCGCACGCCAGTCCGCATGAATGCCTCTCGTGAATAAAGACGCCGGACACGGAGCCTACGCCGGCGCTTTGAAGGCGACGTTCCGGACGGCGACAAGCTGCTTGGTATCGGAGGCCAAGGCCAGGTCGGCACTGTTGGCGGCCCGCCAGCGGGAGGTGGCTTTGAACCAAGCCTCCGCAGCCAGCTCGGACTTCATCTCGAAGAGCTTGGGACTCATGGTCCCTTTCCGCACCGCCATCTCGATGCCCGTGACGGCCGAGCCGAGAAAATCGTGCCGGGTGCGCTCCAGTTCGCCGACCGTCCCATCAATCCCCGGAGCCTGCCAAGCAAGCTGTCCATCCTGCAGGTGGAGTTTGACTTCGGCCAGTTCGAGCTTGTTGGCGAAGAAGACGAAATTCTCCCACAGTTCCCCCGGTGACTGGCAGCGCTCGGCCTCCATTTCCAGCCACTGCGCCAGCAGGATCGTGTAACGCGTTTCGCGGCGGATGTGCTGCATGTCCCGCCAGAACGTGCGGACGGAATACTTGGAGGAAACCAGCCCGAAGGAATGAACGATGTAAATGACCACAATGAAGGACAGGCCGAGGAACAGCGGGACGAGCCGGCCTTGCGACCAGAACACGCCGAACGCCATAAGCAGAAACAGCGTGGAAAGCACATACAGCGTCAGCAACGTGCGCCGGTGCGAAAAGCCGAACTCGACCAGCCGATGATGGATATGCCGCCGGTCCGGGCGGAACACCGGCAGACCCTTCAGCCCGCGCCGCACGATCGCGAGTGTCACGTCAATGATGGGCAAGGCCAGCGCGAACACCGGGGCCACCAGCGCGGCGGCCACCGTGCCTTTTTGGGCCGTCACCAGAGTTAGTCCGCCAATCAGGAATCCGAGGAAGTAGGCGCCTCCATCGCCCATGTAGATGCGGGCCGGTGGAAAGTTGAAGTAGAGGAACCCCACCAACACCCCGATCATGCCCACGGCCAATAGCAGCAGGAAGGAAGAACTGCTCAGACTGGCGTGAACCAGCAGCACCATCAGCATCAGGCTGATGCCGCCCGCCAGCCCGTCAATGCCGTCAATAATGTTGATGAGGTTGGTCAGCGCCACCAGCCAGATCACGGTGGCCGGCACACTCCCCATACCGAGGTCATGGCTCTGGCCCGTCAGCGGGTTGGTCACCATTTCGATGGTCGACCCACCCAGTGCGACGACGGTCGCGATTACAATCTGCCCAAACAGTTTGTTGCGCGCCCCGATGGGGTGCAGATCATCCAACACGCCCAGGCCGAACATCGCGAGCGCCCCCGTCACCACGCACAACAGCTCCCGCGTCACGGTTTCCTCGCTGAGATACAGGGCGGCCAGCACCACGGCGGCAAATCCCGCCACGATGGCCACACCGCCGAAGCGCGGAATCGGAGCCTTGTCGCCTTGGTGGAAGCACTTGTCCCGGCACGCGCCAGCGCGGCGGCATAGGCTCAGGATCGGCGGGATCAGGCCCCAGCACACGAGAAAGCCGATGGCCGCGCAGACAAAAACGGACGAAGCAGTCATAAGTCGAAACTGACCAGCCCGGTTCTGCGGCGGTGGCTGTCGCCGAAAACCGGGGTGTTTGTATTGCACACACGCCGGGAAAACGGAAGTGAAAATCTCCGGGTTTTTCTTGTGCCATATTCTCGCCCTTCCAGACCGAAGCGGGTGAAGCGGACAATGGCGGCGGCTTGTGACTCACCCAGCATGATGGCCGCAACGGGCTTGAGTTTCGCACCCCGCGACTACGGCGTCACCGACAACCGCTCCTCCGCTGTCGCGTGGCCCATGAGCACGCCCTGCTCCTTGTAGGTCTTGAGCATGAAGTGCGTCGAGGTGGAGATGACGCCCTGAATGGTCGAGAGCTTTTCCGCCACGAAAGTAGCGAGCGAACGCAAATTGTCGCCTTCCAGCACCACGAGCAGGTCGTAGCCGCCACTCATCAGGTAACAGGTCTTCACCTCGTCATACTTCGCGATGCGCTCGGCGAGCCGGTCGAAGCCGCCGCCGCGCTCGGGCGTGATCTTCACTTCGATGACCGCGCGCACTGTATCGCCGCCGACCTTCTCCTCGTTCAGCACCGTGCGGTAGCCGAGGATGATCCCGTCGGCCTCAAGCGCCTTAATCTTCGCGGCGACTTCCGCCTCGGAGAGACTAAGCATTGCTGCGAGTTGCGCGGGCTTCAGCGAGGCGTCGTCGCGGAGCAATTTCAACAAAGTGTCCATGCGCAAGGTGTAGCGGGAAGCGGCGTGCCTGCGAAGACTTTTCCATGTCCCGTGTCGGATGAAACTGCTTCAATCTGGCGTCAGCCAGCCATGAAACGCCCGCCGTCTGAACCCGCGCTCGTCTTCCACAACGGAACCGCCGTGCTGCCGGACAAGCTGCTGCCCGCCGCCGTCGTCGTCTGCGAAGGCGGACGCATCACGCGGGTAGGACGCACGCACAGGCTCCCGCCTGGCGCGACCCTCATTGATGCGCGCGGCGGCTACATCGCGCCCGGCTTCGTGGACATCCACGTCCACGGCGGCGACGGCGCGGACTTCATGGACGGCACGGCGGACGCGATCCGCACCGCCTGCCGCGCGCACGCGCGCCACGGCACGACAACCATCTTCCCCACGACGACCACCGGCTCGCCGGAGCAACTCGCCGCGCTGCTCCGGGCGTGCGTGGAAGCGCGGCGCCGCAAAACCGCTGCGAACGGCGCACGCGTCGCAGGCGTTCACTTCTACGGCCCTTACTTCGCGCCGGACAAAGTCGGCTGCCATTCGCAAGCCGGCCGGCGCGACCCGGACGCGCGCGAGTATCGGCGGCACTTCGCCACCGGCATCATCCGCATCGCGACCTGCGCGGCGGAACTGCCGGGAGCCGAAGTCTTCTACCGTGAGGCACGCAAGCGCGGCTGTCTCGTCACCTGCGGCCACTCGAACGCGACATGGGCGGAGATGGCCCGCGCCTTCCGCGCCGGGATGCGGCACGTGGACCACTTCTGGTGCGCGATGAGTTCCGTCGCATCGCTGCGTCAGCGCCAAGGCACGCCGATGCAGGCGAGCATGGAGCAGTTCGTCCTCGCGCACGACGCGATGAGCACCGAGGTCATCGCCGACGGCTGCCATCTCTCGCCGGAACTTTTGGAGTTCGCGTATCGCCAGCTCGGTCCTCGTCGGCTGTGCCTTGTGACCGACGCGAACCGCGCGCTGGATATGCCGCCGGGCCGATACCGCTTCGGCAGCGCGGTGGACGGCGAATGGATTGAGAGCGATGGCCGCGTCGGTTTCGTGCCGGGGGGCGGCGCGCTCGCCAGCTCCGTCGTCGGCCTCGACACGATGACGCGAAATATGAAGGCCATGACCTCCGCCTCGCTGTCGGAAGTCATCCGCATGGCGAGCCTTACGCCCGCCGAGCGCGCCGGAGTTGCCGATGAAGTGGGGAGCCTCACGCCCGGCAAGCGGGCGGATGTGCTGGTTCTCAACAAACGGCTTCAGGTGAAACGCGTCTTCATCGGCGGAGAGGAAACCCGGAACGCTCAATCGTTGCACACGCCATGAGCAAGTTTTCCCAGCCCTGGAACGTCGTGTTCTTCGCCGGCTTCGTGCTCTACCTCGGCATCCGCGGCAAGTTCGCCCGCCAAGCGAAGCGCAACGAGTTGACCGTCCGGCGGATGGACGCGCTGGAGAAATTCCTTCTGGTTCTCGTCATCGGCGGCAGCACGTTGTCTGTAATCCTCTATCTGTTCACGCCCTCGCTCGCCTTCGCGGATTACCAGCTTCCCGCATCGGCTCCGTGGTGCGGCGTGGTGGTGATGCTCGCTGCGCTCTGGCTCTTCTGGCGTTCGCACGCTGACCTTGGGCTGAACTGGTCCGTCACGCTGGAGATTCGCAAAGAGCACCAGCTCATCTGCCACGGCATCTACCGCTCGATCCGGCACCCGATGTATGCGTCCATCTGGCTGTTCAGCCTCGCACAGGCGCTGCTGTTGGCGAACTGGCTGGCCGGTTGGTCCGCGCTGGTGACGTTCGCTCAGATGTATTTTCTCCGCGTGCCGCGCGAGGAAGCGATGATGTGCGAAGTCTTCGGGCAGGAATACCGCGACTACATGACGCGAACGGGCCGGCTGTTTCCGCGCCTCGGCAAAGAGAACTCTTCGGATGGTGACAGATAAGGTAGGGCGCGGTGTCCTCACCGCGCCGCCGAAGTCCTGTGGCGTCCGGGTGGTCGGCGGCGCGCTGAGGACAGCGCGCCCTACCACAACTCAGCTCAAAATCTCCCGGATGACGTGGCCGTGGTCGATCTCCAGCCGCTTGCGGCCCGGCACTTCGAGGCGACGCATGTCCATCCCGAGCAGGTGGCCCACGGTCGCGTGCAGGTCGGTGACGTAGTGGCCTTCGCCCTGCGCGTGGTAGCCCAGCTCGTCCGTCTCGCCGTGGACGATGCCGCGCCGGATGCCCGCGCCAGCAAACCAGATCGTGAAGCCGTGCGGGTGATGGTCGCGTCCGTCCTTGCCGCCGCCGCGCAATTCGAGTCCCGGCGTGCGACCGAACTCCGTGCAGAAGACCACAACCGTCTCGTCGAGCAGACCGCGTTGCTTCAAGTCCTTCATCAAGCCCGCAACCGGCTTGTCCACGCTCGCGCACATCCTCGAGTGGTTGTCCTTGAGCTTTTGATGCGAGTCCCACGTGCCGTAGCCGCTGGGATAAACCTGCACAAACCGCACGCCGCGTTCGACGAGCCGCCGCGCCGCGAGCAGGCGCTGGCCAGCGGCCTTCGTCGCGTCGGCGTCCATGCCGTAGAGCTGCCGCGTGGCCTCGCTCTCCGGCGCGAAGTCCAGCGCCTCGGGCACGGCCATCTGCATGCGGAAGGCCAGCTCGTAAGCCTTGATGCGCGCGCGCAGCGCGTCGTCCTGCGGATACTCCACGGCGGCGAGGCGGTTCAGCTTGCCGATGAGTTCATACTCCGCGCGTTGCTCGTCGGCGGACTGTCGCGCGTCGCGCTGGCCGAAGGGCAGCGGGTTCTTCGGGTCGAGCGCGAGCGGCACGCCGGCGTGCTCCGGGCCGAGGTAAAGCGAGTCAATGCTCCAGCGCGTCGTCGAGTTCGTCGGCCCGCCGAGCACGACGAACTTGGGCAGGTTCTCGTTGAGCGTGCCGAGGCCGTAGTGAATCCACGCGCCGAGACTCGGCTGCTGTTCGTCAAGCCGGTGGCGGCCGGTGTGGATTTGGTTCTCGGCGAAGTGGTCGTTGTCCGTTGTCCACATGTTGCGCACGAACGCGAGGTCGTCCGCGCACGTCGCGAGATGCGGCCACCAGTCCGTCATCTCCACGCCGCACTGGCCGCGCGGCGCGAAGCCCACCTGCATCGGGTAGATGCTCGGATACACGTCGCGGACGTTGACCTCCTGCGCGGGCACGGAGCGGAAGCGCGCGTGGTGCTTGTCGGACTTGAGCGGGTTGGCGAGCGGCGTCTTGTCGAAGGACAAGCCCGCGTATTGGTTCAGCGCCGGCTTCGGGTCAAACGTCTCGACGTGGCTGTAGCCGCCGCTGAGGAAAATCCAGATGACCGACTTCGCGCGCGGGCGGAAATGCGGCCGGCCATCGAGCGGAGAGAACTTCGGCAGCGCCGAAGAAGCCGCCTTCGCCACGCCCTCGCCGAACAACGTCGCGCCCAAGGCCAGCCCGGTGAACCCCATGCCGAGGTCGGAGAGGAACATGCGGCGCGGGAAATGCCGTGCTGGCGATTTGAAATTGCCGCCCGCGGGTTCCAGCACTTCGGACGCGCTCGAACTACTGTTCGCTCCGGCCGGCGGTTGCAAACCGCCGGCACACGCGCCCCGTGCCGGCGATTTGAAATCGCCGTCTGTGGGCTTCAGCAATTCGAACGCGCTCGAATTGCTGGTCGCTGCGGGCGGCGACTGCAAGTCGCCGGCACATGGTTTGGCCGCTTTCATGGCTCGGTGTTCAAGTAGCACAGACTGGTGCGGTGAAGGTGATACTCACCCGGTTTCAGATGGGCCTTCGCTGGGTTATCCGCGATGTAGCGCTGGAACTTGGCGAACTTCTCAGCGCTGCGGACAAGGTGGTCGAAGTTGTCCTTCCACCACAGCGTGCCGGTCCTGCCGAGTTGACGGTTCACGGCCTTCGCGGTGAAAGTCTTCCACGACTGGAGCAGCCGCTCTAACTTCCAGTCGTCCAGCGGCCGCAAGAGGACATGGACATGGTTTGGCATCACCACGAAGTCGCCCAGCTCGTAACGGACGTCCCGTGCCGGCGATTTGAAATCGCCGTCTGTGGGCTTCAGCACATCGGAAGCACTTGAAGTGCTGCTCGCTGCGGACGGCTGTTGCAAACCGCCGGCACATGCGTCCAGTGCCGGCGACTTGCAGTCGCCGTCGGTGGGCTGCGCAGCAAAGAATCGGAGCGCTACAGTCACCGCCTCGTGTGCTTCCGGATACCTGAGCACACACTCCCCTTCGCCCGCATCCAGCCAACTTTCAAACTGCGCCGTGAACCGCCGGTGATACTCCTGCTCAGTCTTATCGGACCAAGGTGGTGGGTGAAATTTGAGCCAAATCTCCCGCTCCTCTGCCCATTGCTTTAGCCTGGGTTGGGCGAGCGAATCAGCCAGCCGGAAGGTCACGAAATACCATTTGCCCGGCTGCCGCCAATGGGGAAGCCAGTTCCGGTAGCGCTTCACCGGAGCGTCCTTGTTAAAGAAAACCGACTGCGGGCACGGACTATGTGCCGGCGATTTGTAATCGCCGGCTGTGGGCTGTAGCACTTCGGATGCGCTCGAACTGCTGTGCGCGTCAGACGGCGGTTGCAAACCGCCGGCACGGGGGCTGGGCTTCGGCGACGTCATCGGACAGTGAGAAAGTCGTTATGGTTGAGCAGCGCGCGGACGAGGCTTTCACGGGCGCGGACTGAACCTTGTGCCGGCGACTTGTAGTCGCCGTCTGTGGGCTGCTTCTTTTCCGACGTGCTGGAAGTGCTGTTCGCTATGGACGGCGGTTGCAAACCGCCGGCACGGGCGAGGAACGCCTCGCACTCCGCCAGTTCCGCGCGGCTGGGCGGGCGCGTGAGGACGTGCTCGAAGGCGGCGGTGATGAAGGTGGTGTTGGCCGAACTCGCCGGGTCGGAAACCGGCGCGCCGAGGCGCTTCACCAGCGCGGGGGCGTGGTCGTGGACGAGCTTGCTGTTGGTGAGCGCGAGGGCTTGCTGCGGGATGACGCTGCGGGTGCGGCGGTAGCAGTCGTTCGGGTCGGGCGCGTCGAAGAGCGCGCTGAACTCGCTGCGGCCGTCGGACTCGGGGTTGAAGCTGTAGTAGAGGCTGCGGCGCGTGGTGGTGAGCGCGTCCTTGTTCTCCAGTTCCTGCCCGCCCAGGCGCGGGTCCAGCGCGCCCGCGAGGTGCAGGATGCTGTCGCGCACGACCTCGGCTTCCATGCGCCCGGGGTTCATGCGCCAGAGGAGTTTGTTTTCGGGGTCGAGGGTCGAGGGTCGAGGGTCGAGAGCCGGAGTCTTCTTGCCCTCGACTCTCGACTCTCGACTCTCGACGGCGCTGGTTCGCCGATACGCCGCGCTGGTCACAATCAGCCGGTGCAGTTGCTTCATGCTCCAACCGCTCTCCATGAACTCGGCGGCGAGCCAGTCAAACAGCTCGGGATGCGTGGGCGGCTTGCCCGCGCGACCGAAGTCGTTGACCGATGCGACGAGCGGCTCGTGGAAATGGCGGAGCCAGATGTGGTTCACGGCCACGCGCGCGGTGAGCGGATTGTCGCGCGCGGTCATCCACTCGGCAAGCGCCTTGCGCCGACCGGTGCTCTCGCGCGGATAAACGGGGCTGAAGGCGGTGTAATCCGCGCTGTCCTTCGCGAGCGCGGCCTCGGCGTCGGTGAACGCTTTCTTCGCGGCGGTCAGGGATGTCTCGGCTTTGGTGAGCGCGGCTTTCGTGTCGGTTTTGGCCTTGTCGTCCTTAGCGGCGTCCGCAGTGGCTTTCGCGCTGGTAACGTCGGCTTCGGCTTTCACCAAGGCTTCTTTCGTGGCAGCGAGTTTGAACTGGCGTTCGGCTTTGCTCGCGGCGCGGGCGAGCGTGTTCGTCTCGGTAGGGACGCGCTGCTGCGCGTCCTGGCCGACCGGCAGGTCGGCCCTACCATGTTTGGCTTCATCGGCAGCGAGGCGCGCGAGGACGGAGGCGCGTTCGGCTTCGGCGGTGGCAAGGCGGGCTTCGTTCAACGCAGTTCTATTCGTCGCGACAAGTTGCTTCGCTACAGCCAGCGCGTCCTCGACACGTTTCCCTTCCGCTTCGCGGATGAAGGACTTCGCTCCCGGATAAAACGCGTTCGCCGGCAGCGACACGGGCGTAACTTGCACCGACTTGCCACCGAGAAACTCCGGCACGGTGGGCAGCACCGGCGGGCGGTTCGTCAGGCGGTTACGCTCGTCGCCGCCGGTGTAGAACCACGTCTTCGCCGCCGCGTCCTTGTCAAACGCGCGCACCATGCCGAGACGCTGGACCTTGCGCAGCTTGCTGTAGTCGTAGTCCTGAAACGGGCCGGGATCAGCCTCGCCGGGCCAGCGGTCCTGGCGCACGTAGAGCGGCTCGAAGAACGCGCGGAAGCTGAAGTAGTCGGCCTGCGAGATGGGGTCGTATTTGTGGTCGTGGCAGTGTGCGCAGTTGAACGTCAGGCCGAGAAACGCCTTGCCCGTGTGCTCGACGTTGGCGCGCATCCACTCGTTGGGGTTGAGCGCATACCAGTTGCGCACGAGGTAGCCGGTGGCGACGGCGGCCTCGTCGTCCAGCGGCGCGATTTCGTCGGCGGCGAGCATCTCCTTCACCATGCGGTCGTAGCCGTGGTCGGCGTTGAGCGAGCGGACAATCCAGTCGCGCCAGCGCCAGATTTGCGGCGCGGAGTTCCACACGTCGGGCACCTGACGGCGGCCAAACCAGTCGCTGTAACGCCACACATCCATCCAGTGCCGCGCCCAACGCTCGCCGTGCTGCGGGGAATTCAGCAGGTGATCCACGACGCGTTCGTAGGCATCGGGCGAAGCGTCCGCGAGGAAGGCGTGCAACTCCTCGCGCGTCGGCGGCAGACCGATGAGATCAAGATAGACGCGGCGGAGGAGGATGGACTTCTCGGCGGGCGGCAGCGGCGTGAGCTTCGCGGCGACGAGGCGGGCGTTGATGAAAGCATCGAGTGGGTTGAGGCCCGTGCCGGCGACTTGCAGTCGCCGTTCTGAATCGTTGCCCACACGCGGCGACTGCAAGTTGCCGGCACGAGGCACTGGCGGTCTAACCACCGGCTTGAACGCCCAGTGGTCACGCGGACTCGGCTCGGGCTTCTCGTCCTTCGGCGCAGTCGCACCGGCGGCAATCCACCGGCGGAGCAGTTCGATCTGCGCGGGCTTGAGCGGGTCGGCTTCGCGCGGCATTCGCTCGGAGGCATCGCTGGCGGAGACTTTTACGAGCAGGAGGCTCTGCTCTGGTTTGCGCGCGATGGCGGGGCCGTGCTTGCCGCCGCGCTTCATCAAGTCCGCCGTGTCGAGACGCAGGCCGTTGTTCTGCTTGAGCGCGCCGTGGCAGGAGTAGCAGTGGTCGCGGAGGAGCGGCTTGATTTCCTTCGCGTAGTCCACCGCCGGTGCCGCACCGCGCACTGTGTCCAAGCCCAACACGGCAAGGCACAGGGCGGTGGCGGCGACGCGGTTCATGCGGAGTAGTCGAGATAGACTGTTTTCAGCCGGGAGTAAAAGTCAACTGCACCCGCGCCCTGTTCCTTGAACGAGTCGGTGCTGCTCTTCTTAACGCCGCCGAAGGGAGCCTGCAACGCGAGGCCGGTGTAAATCTGGTTCACCTTGACCACGCCGGCCTGGATGCGCTCGGTGTAGAGCATCGCCTTCTTCAGGTCGCGCGTGACGAGGCTTGCGCTGAGGCCAACGTCCACGCTGTTCGCGACGGCGAGGGCTTCGTCGAAGCTGTCCACCGGGATGATGCCGACGACGGGACCGAAGACCTCCTCGCACGCGATGCGCGCGGCGGGCTTCACGTTGCCGAGCACCGTCGCTTGCATGAAATAACCGTGGGCGAGGTCGCCGTCCGAGAGGCGCGCGCCACCGAAGAGGAGTGAAGCGCCTTCCTGCTGGGCGATGGCGACATAGTTCAAGTTGCCTTCAAGCTGCGCCTGGCTCACCGCCGGCCCCATCGTGACGCCGGTTTTCAAACCGTTGCCGACGACGATGGCCTTGGCCTTTTCGACGAGCTTCGCCGCGAACGCGTCGGCCACGCTGCGCTCCACGATCACGCGGCTGGTCGCGGTGCATGCCTGGCCGGTCAGGCCGAAGCCCGCGATGGCCACGAGTTTCGCGGCGAGGTCGAGGTCGGCGTCCGCGAGGACGATGGTGGGATTCTTGCCGCCCATTTCCATCTGCGCGCGGGCCATGCGCGGCGCGAGCTGTTGGTAGATTTGCGAGCCGACGCCGACCGAACCGGTGAAGGAGAGCGCGACGACGGCGGGATTGGTCGCGAGTTCGCCACCGACAGGGCGGCCGTCGCCGGTGACGACGTTGAGCACGCCTTTCGGCAGGCCGGCTTCAGCGAGCACCTTTGCCAGCTCGCAGGTCATCGCGGGGGCTTGCGAAGCGGGCTTGATGATGACGGCGTTGCCACTGACGAGCGCGGGAGCCATCTTCCACGCCGGGATGGCGATGGGAAAATTCCACGGCGTGATGAGCGCGACCACGCCCAGCGGTTCGCGGCGGGTGTAGAGCAACTGCTGCGGAAGATCGTGCGGGATGGTCTGGCCGCCGAGTTGGTAGCCGAGGCCGCCGAAGAAGCGGAAGATGTCCGCGGTGCGCTGCACTTCGCCGGTGGCCTCGGCGAGCGTCTTGCCCTCCTCGCGTGTGAGCAATTCGGCCAGCTCCGGCTTGCGCGACTCGATAAGCTGCGAGGCCTTGCTCAGGATGCGCCCGCGCGCGACGGAGGTCTGCGCGGCCCAGCCGGGGAAGGCCGTCTGCGCGGCAGCGATGGCGGCCTGCGCGTCCGCGCGTCCGCCCTGTGCATACTGCGCGACGGCCTCGCGTGTGTCGGCGGGGTTGAGATTGGTAAAGGCCTGTCCTGCGGCGGCGGGAACCCATTCGCCGCCGATGAAGTTTTGGTAGCTGCGCACGAGCAACTTCCTAGCACGACTTTGTGGTCGAAGGGAAGTCTCGCTTCGCGGCTGGGACAGCCCGCGCTGCGCTCAACGCCGGTCGTAGAGCATCCCCGGCACGCCGCCTTCCCAACCCTTCGGGGAGTTCCACGGGCGCGAGGACATATTGTCCGGCTCGGGCGTGTTGCAGCCAGTGGCGAGGAACGCGCCACCGAGCGCCAGGGCGGCGAGCAGGCAGCGGGCGAGTTGGAGCAGGCGCGAGTTCATGTCACTTCTTGGGCGGAAGGACCATGGACGTGGGCGTGTGGACGGCATCGCCCTCGTGGATTTCACCGATCTTGAAGCCGCGCATCACATCAGCGATGGCGTAGTCCGTGTCCACCTTGCGGATCTTGACGCGGGCGATGAGCTTGCCCTCGCGGGAAATGGTCATCTCACCGTTTTGGAGCAGGCCGTGGTTGGCCCCGATGTCGAGCACGACGAAATCCCACTTGGGGTCCACGGCGGAAACTTTTCCCGTCAAGTCGGTCGGCAGCGCGACAGCACCCTTGGGATTCAGGAAGGCGTTCAGTTCGCCGACCGCCTTGACGTGCTGGGTCATCAACACGCGCTGCTCGGACTTGAGCGTGCTGAGTTCGTTCGTGGCCTTGGGCAGCTCGGCGTTGATGCGTTGGATGACTGGCGGAGTGAGCCCCTGTGCCTCCAATTTGAAATACTGGTCATTCTTGGCCTTGATGTCGGCGGTCTCCAGCTTGGCCTGCGCGGTGGCCTGTGCCGCCGCAGCGGCCTTCTTCTTCTCGTCTTCGGCGGCATCTAGGGCAGCCTTCTTCGCTTTCTCTTCATTCTCGGCTTGGTTCCTGAAGCCGTCGCGATCCAGCTCGGCCTTTTCAGCGCGCATCTTTTGCTTGGAGCTTTCGTCCTTCGTCTTGCCCAGCTCCTCGGTGACTTTCTTCTCCTTGTCCTT
Organism: uncultured Klebsiella sp.; assembly: GCA_964478755.1. Lineage (GTDB taxonomy): Bacteria > Verrucomicrobiota > Verrucomicrobiia > Limisphaerales > SXTU01 > SXTU01. Next base: position 57,460 of record CAYZJP010000005.1, on the reverse strand, counting down.
CATGTCGTCCAGCAGCGGCTTGAGTTTCAGCTCGCCCACGGCGATGACGCCGGCGCTGGCAAGGATGACGAGGAAGAGGATGAGGCGCAGGGCAAGCATTGGTTCAGGTCGTTAGGTTAAATCAGCAAAGACAATTAACGGCAGTTCGGAGAAGTGTCAACGTCCGCCTCGTCTCAGTAAAGCACCGTAAAGCTCCCGTCCGCCTCGGCCACCGCCGCCGCCAGGCCCCAGACCGGGACGCCGTCGCGGCGCTGCGCTGCGCCCGCCGGCTTGCTGTCCGCGCCAAAAACCTGCCAGGCGACCGCGCCGCCGCGTTGCCAGCCGGTGCCTTCGGTCCAGACCACAAGTGTCTCGCCGGCCTTGTTCACGGCCACGACGGGGTGCTTGCCCTTGGTCATCGCCATCGGGCCGGCGGTGGCGGTGGCCTTCAACGACTGGCTGTCGAGCGACGCAAACTGGACCGGCCCGGCCGTCTCCCACGCGACCAGCACGTGCCCGCCCGCCTCGGTGAAGGCTTCGCTGCTCATCGGGCACTGGCCGACGCGCCATTGGTGAACATAATCGCCCTTGAACTGCTCGCCGTGGTCGCGGGACACCAGCAGCATCATGTGCCGGTCCAGCGCGGTTGAAGCGGTGCGGAACAGCGCGAACACGTTGCCCGCCGTGTCCGCATAGGCCCGCATCCCGCAGCACCCGCACGCGCCGCTGGCCTCCGGGCTGACCACGCGCTCGCGCTCGAAGGTTTTGCCGTCATCGCGCGACCGGGCGAGGAACACGGCGCGGCCCACCTCGCCGGCCTTGCTGTCCACCGGCGCGCTGTGCCAGAAGGCGAAGACATTCCCGGACGAGTCGGCGGCCACCGTTCCACCGCCGTCGAGGTGCATCGTGTTGCTGATCAAATTGCGCTGCGGCTCGAAGGCCGTGCCGGCATCGTTGAGCCGGGTGTAGAGCAGCGGAGAACTCTGCGTCGGCGGCTTCGGCTCGGCCTGGCCGGAGCCGTTCCAGACGACATGGACGCGCCCGCCCTTGCCCAGCGCGAACTGCGCGCCGCGAATGCTTCCCACCGCCACCGCACTGCCTGGCTGGCTGTTCACGCGCAGCGGCGCGCTGAACTCAGTCTTCCCCGCCTCGCGCCGCGCGTAGAAGACATCGCACGCCTTCGGGTCGCCTTTGAGATACACGAGGTGCAGCGTGCCGCGCGCGTCCATGATGGCCTGCGGTTGCAACGCGCCGGTCGGGGCGCGTTGCAGCCGGACCTCGGCGGTGGACGCGGGGTTGATGCCAAACAGGGAGGCGGCGAAAGCAACGGCAAACAAAGTCTTCATGGCAGCCAGCAAAGCGCATCCCGCGCCCGCGTGCAAAACCAATCTTGTTGAACTCCCCGCGCCCTCCGCCAACACTGGCCGCCACATGCGGCACGTCGCCAACATCGTCCGTTTCGGCTGGCCCTACCTGCGCCGCTATTGGACGCGGATGCTTGCCGGCATTTTGCTGGGCGTCCTGTTCGGCCTGTCCAACGCGAGCTTCATCTGGGCAACGCAGACACTCTTCGAGCGGCTTGACCCGACTACGCGGGCGACGACGGAGGAAACAGTGTCCCCGCTCAACATTCCCTTCGCCGATGCCGCCCGCGCCGCGCTCAAGGAAATCAAGCAAGCCACACGGCAAGGCCTTGACCCGTGGCTTCCGCTCAAGGGCCGAGAGCTTGACGGGCGGCAGATTTTCGGCGGCCTGCTCTTTCTGCCGGTGCTCATTGGCTTGCGCGGCTTCCTCGGCTACCTGAGCACCTATTGCACGAGCTGGGTGAGCTACCGCTTCATTCGCGACTTGCGCGTGGATGTGCTCGCCAAGTTGCAGAGCCTTTCCCTCGCGTATCACCAGCGCGCCACCACCGGTGACCTGCTCACGCGCATCAACAACGACACGGCCGCCCTGCATCGCTGCATGATTCTTGGCTTCGCCGATCTCACCAAGGAGCCGGTCTCGATTGTTTTCCTCACCATCGGTCTGCTGCTGGTGAACGTGAAGCTGACGCTGCTCGTCCTCGTGGTCCTCCCCTTGTGCATCATCCCGCTGGCCGTGCTCGGCAAGAAAGTCCGGCGTGCCAACGTCGGCGTGACCAGCGCCATCGTCTCGCAGGCGAGCCTGCTCGTGGAGGCCATGTCCAGCATCCGCGTGGTGAAGGCCTTCGGCATGGAGCAGGAGCAGCTCTCCCGCTACGCCGCCTTCAACACCCAGCAAGTCTCGCACAGCATGAAGATCACGCAGGCGAAGGAGCTGGTGAACCCGATCATCGAGACCATCTCCATGATCGGCCTCGGCGCGTTGATCGTGCTCATCTTCTACAACCAAACCAGCGTCCCGGACCTCGTGGCTTTCCTCATGGGAGCGATCATGCTCTTCAACCCCATCAAGAAACTCGGCGCGATCCACGTTCTCTTCCGCGAAACCAGCGTCGGCGTGGACCGCCTCGCACAGGTGCTCGCCGAACAGCCGACCGTCAAGGAACCGGCCAGCCCGAAGCCACTCGCCGCCTTCAACACCGCGTTGACATTGGAGAAAGTCACCTTCGCCTACGGCGACAAACCGGTTCTCAACGACGTGACCCTCACCATCCCGCGCGGCTTCAAGCTCGGCATCGCCGGCGAAAGCGGCTCCGGCAAAAGCTCGCTGGTCAACCTCCTCTTCCGCTTCTACGACCCGACCAGCGGAGCCATCAAGCTCGACGGCGTGGACGTGCGCGAAGTCGCGCTCGCCGACCTCCGCCGCCAGATGGCGCTCGTGAGCCAGGAGATCGTGCTCTTCGACGAGTCCATCGCCGACAACATCGCGCGCGGCAAGCCCGGCGCGACGCGCGCTGAAGTTGAGACCGCCGCCCGCGCCGCCAACGCGCACGAGTTCATCCTTCAGCAACCACAAGGCTACGAGACGCGCGTCGGCGAACGCGGCGAACTCCTCTCGGGCGGCCAGCGCCAGCGCCTCGCCATCGCCCGCGCATTCGTCCGCAACGCGCCCATCCTTGTGCTCGACGAAGCAACCTCCGCGCTCGACTCGCAGTCCGAGGCCGAAGTGCAGGCCGCCATCGAACGCCTGGAGCAAAACCGCACCGTCGTCTGCGTCGCGCACCGGCTCTCCACACTCGCAAGCATGGACCGAATCCTCGTCCTCGCGGACGGGCGCATCGTCGAGCAGGGCCGCTTCGACGAACTGCTTGCGCGTGGCGGCTTGTTCGCCAGCATGGCCCGTCGTCAGGGCTTGGAAACCAAACCGTCAGTCGCAGTCGCTTCGCCCGCATGAGTGTTTCGTTTGACCACCTCAAGCAGTTCATCACCGCCGAACTCGCGCACCGCAAGGCCCAGCCGGCGGGCGTGCTCTCGCCCTCCGACTACTGGCTCGACTACAACCGCTTCTCTTCCTACGTCCGCACATTGCCGGATGCCGAGCTTGAGTTGATCCGCCATCACACCTGGCATCTCACGGGCGACATTTATTCGGTCTATCACTTCATCTCGCGGCGCGCGAAGGCCGAGATCATTTCCATGTATGAGGAGCTGCTGCCGCGTCTCGGCGGCTTCAAGCCGTGCGAACCGCCCGGCGGCATCGGCGTGGACACACCGCATGGCCGACTGAACAGCGGCATCCTCCGCTACTCCGTCGTGGTGAGCGACCTCTACACGCACGGCTTCCTCCCGCGCACCGGCCCCAACCGGTTGCTGGAAATCGGCGGCGGCTACGGCGGGCTGGCCTTGATGTGCCAGCAGTTCAACCCCGAGATCAGCTACGTGATCTGCGACCTCGAGGAAACGCTCTTCTTCCAAGGCGTCTTCCTCACGCTGCATCTCGGAGCCGACCGCGTGCATCTCGTGCGCGGCGAGAACGGCGACTTGGACAACCGTCAGCCCGGTCACGTTTACCTCCTGCCGCAAACCCGCGTCGCCGCGCTGGAGCGGCTGCGCTTCGACCTCGCGATGAACCAGCAGTCCATGCAGGAGATGACGCGCCCGCAGGTCGAACGCTACTGCGACACGCTGGAGAAATGCGCCGCGCAATTCTACTCCTGCAACCGCAAGAGCCACGGCGCGGGCGTCGTCGAGTCGAAAGGCCTCGTCGGCGACCTGCACGACTTTCTCGCCGCGCGCTTCCGCATCGCGTGGGACAGCACCGAGCACATCGCGCCGCTGGCCCGCGCGTGCCTGCGAAACAAGCCGCTGCGCAAGGTCGTCACGGCGATCATCGGAAAATCCTTTCTCCCCCGGGGCGAAGCGTCCTTCCTGCGCTACGTTTATGACTGCCGCAAGCCCGCGGCATAGCGGCTGTGTCCTTCACCTCCTGGCAATACCCGCTCTTCCTGCTCGGCGTCGCGCTGCTCTACTGGCGGCTGCCGCTGCGCGGGCGGTTGACGCTGCTGCTCGCCGCCAGCTACGTCTTTTACGGCGTGTGGGACGTGCGCTTCCTCGCGCTGCTGCTGACTTCGACGGGCATTGATTACTTCTGCGGCCGCGCCATCGTCGGCGAACGCGCGCCGGTGAAACAGGTCTTCGGCGTCACGCTCCTGCCGCTGCTGTGGCTCGCGGGTTGCGCGGCCTTCCAAGAAAAGTCCGGCCAGGTGCAGACGTGGATTCTCGGAGCCGCCGCCGCCTTCCCGCTGCTCTTCACCGCACTCTACGAACTGCTCTGGCGCAAACCCGCTGCCGCGCAACGCCGCGCCTTTCTCCTCCTGAGCATCCTCACGAACCTCGCCGTCCTGGGCTTCTTCAAATACTTCAACTTCTTCGCCGGCTCCCTGCTCTCGCTCGCGGGCCAGCTCGGCTTTGCGCCTGGCTGGACGCTGCCGGCCATCATCCTGCCCGTCGCCATCTCGTTCTACACGTTCCAGTCCATCGCCTACTCGGTGGACATTTATCGCGGCAAGGCGCAGCCCGCGCGCGACCTGCTGACCTTCGCGGCCTACCTCTCGTTCTTCCCGCAATTCATCGCCGGTCCCATCGAGCGGCCCACCGATCTGCTTCCGCAGTTCACCAAGGCCGCCGAGTTCGCCTGGGAACACATTCATCGCGGCCTGCGCCTGCTGCTCATCGGCCTGTTCAAGAAAATCTTCGTGGCCGACAACTGCGCGCTGCTGGCGAACCACGTTTTCAACGGCCAGGCCGAACTCAACGCGCCGTGGGCGTTGCTCGGCGTCGCCGCGTTCGCTTTCCAAATCTACGGCGACTTCTCCGGCTACACTGACCTCGCACGCGGCTCGGCGCGGCTGCTGGGCATCCACCTCAACTCCAACTTCCGCTTCCCCTACGCCGCGCGCGGGCCGTCGGAATTCTGGACGCGCTGGCACATCACGCTCTCCGCGTGGTTCCGCGACTACGTTTACATCCCGCTTGGCGGCAACCGCGCCGGCACCGCACGCACGCTGGGTAATCTTTGGGTCACGATGCTCCTCGCCGGCCTGTGGCACGGCGCGAGTTGGATCTTCGTCCTCTGGGGCGCGTATCACGCCGCGCTGCTCACGCTCTACCGCCTCGTGCCGTGGCTGCGAAGACTGTCTGGGGAGGAAGCAGCCTTGCCGAAACAACGGGGCGCTGCGTTGTCAGCGGATGTCCTTCCCCCTCACCCCGGCCCTCTCCCCAAGGGAGAGGGAGCCATCTCGACCGCCGCCGGTTCACTCGTGCGCGTCTCGAACACAGCCAGCGCGGGGTGCGTTTCTCCCTCTCCTCGGGGAGAGGGCCGGGGTGAGGGGAACGGGCGCGAAGGAATTTCAATTGCCTCCGCCGAGACCGGCAACGTCCAGCATTACCTGGCCATTGGCGTGATGTTCGCCTTCACCCTCGTGGGCTGGGCCATCTTCCGCGCACCGAACCTGACCGTGCTGGGCAACTGGTTCGCCGCCTTCGCGGACTGGTCGCCTGTCGCCGAAGCCTGGTCCAAACCCGCTGCCTGGCTCGCGCTGCACGTGCTCCCCCTCCTCCTCCTGCAATGGGCCACGCGACGCGCCCGCGATGAAGTCGAGCTGCCGGAGTGGCCGTGGCCGGCGCGCGGGCTGGCCTTCGCCCTTCTCTTCCTCGCCGTGGCCAGCTCGGCGGTGAGTGAGCAGGAGTTCATTTACTTCCAGTTCTGATGCGCGTTGCCACGAAACCATTTCTCCTATGCCTCGCGCTGCTCGTCGGCGCGGAGCTGGTGGTGCGGGTCTTCTTCGCGCGCAGCATGTCGGGCCGCTTCGACTACGGCTACCATCCGACCTCCGGTTTCGTCGAGCGGCCCGACGGCACCGTGCGGCTGGAGCGCGCGGGCGGACGGCGCTTCTTCCCGCAGAAATTTTCCCGCGATCGCCCGACGAACACCTTCCGTATCTTCGTCATCGGCGACTCCGTGGCACGCGGGACGAGCGTGGAGAATTCCTACGTCGGCCAGCTCGCCGCGCAACTCCGCGCGCGGGGCGTGCAGGCGGAGGGTTTCAACCTCTCCCTCCCCGGCTTCGGCGCCCGCCGCAAACACCTTGTCGTCGAACAGGCCCTGAAATATCAGCCCAGCCTCGTCATCCTGCACGTCAACGACTCGAACGAATACGAGGACGAGCGCGAGTGGCGGCGACGCGAGGAGTTCCGCGGCTGGCACCCGAAGAACTGGCTGATGAAGAGCCTCGCCATCCGCCGGCTCTACGAGATGAAGCAGGAGAAAGTTTTTTGGGAATGGCTTCCTGCGTCCGTTCGGAACCAGCGCGCGACCAGCGACGCCGACGCGGAGATCAAGGCGTCGCTGAACCCGGAGACGCTGCGTCAGTGGAGCGAACTTCTCCGCAAGGTCACCGGCGAGAGTGTCGCCGCCGCCCGTGCGCAGAACGTCCGCGTGCTCCTCGTGTCGCAGGCCACGAAGGACCTGAAGTCCGCCGGTTCAACGCCCGACGACAACGGCCTCGACGCGTTGTGCAACGCGCTGCGCGGCGAAGGCGTGAGCGTGGTCTCGATGAAGGAGACTCTCACCGGCCGTGACGCGAAGGCGGTGTATTCCGACGGCTCCCATTTGCTGACCGAAGGCCACAAGGCGATGGCAGAAGCGATCGCGCACACGCTGGAACGCGAGGGCTGGCTGCCGGCTCAGTAGCCGCCGGCGCCGGGCTGCTTCGCCATCTGGATGAGTTCGATCTCGTAGCCCTCCGGCGCGTCAACGAACGCGAACCCGCCGCCGTTTTCCTTCATCGTCGGGCCGTCGGAATACTTCAGCCCGTGCGCGGCGAGGTGCTGGCCGAACTTCTCCAGGCTCTCCACCTCGAAGGCCAGATGCGTGAGATCCGCCTGCACCTGCACCGGGCCGCTCGATGGGAAGTAACAGATTTCCACGGTCTCATGGCTTTGCGGAGCCTTGAGAAACACCAGCTCCGAGCCGCGTGGAGACTTATGCCGGCGCACCTCCTCGAGGCCGAGAATCTCCCGGTAAAACTTCGCGGTGCGTTCGATGTCATTCACGCGATAGCGCGTGTGGAGGAGCTTGGTGACTTTCATTGCGTGGAGGTTGGCAGGAAGCTGGCGCGCGATTCAAGGCCGGAGCCGCGCGGCTCGAAATCCCTTCTCGCTCACGCTCCAGGCTTCACGGCCGCGACGACGATCGTGCGGCCGAGCAGCATGTCCGGGTGGTTCATCGCGCGCACGAGCGGCGCGTTCTGCGCGTCAATGGTGCGATATTTTGCAACCTCGCGCTGATAGGCGAGCGCCCCGAAGATGCGGATAAGCGGATACCAGAACACGAGCTTCGCGTAGGCCGAGCGCTGCGGCTTGTCCACCGTCCACTCCACGCGGTCGAAGCCCGCGTCCATCAGCGCGTGCGCGATGTAGAACCAGGAGACGGGGTTGATGTGGCCGCCGGTCGAGTAGAGCGCGCCGTGCTTCACGGGCAGCGGGCCGAAGAGGTTCCAGTAGCCAAACCAGAGAAAGCGCAGGCGCGAGTTGAGGTTGAGTATGTTGGGCGTCGTCAGCACGCAGAGGCCGCCTGGCTCCAGCACGCGGAAGAATTCTCGGAGCGTTTCGCGGAAGTGTTCGAGGTGTTCGATGACCTCGGTGGCGGTGACGAAGTCGAAGGAGTTGGCGGAATACGGGAGCGGCTGGGTGTTGAGGTTGGCGATCTCCACGCGCTGGCCGGGAATCTTCATCAACTGGTCGGTGTAATCGCAGGCGGCGGACTCGACCTTGAAGCGGTCGCGCATGAGCCGGATGAGTTCGCCAGTGCCCGCGCCGACATCGAGGTGCTTGCGGAAAGGTTTGATGGCCGCGCGCGGCCCGGCCAGCCGGAGGACTGCGGAGTAAATGTTCTGGGTGCTCATGTCGCGCGCGCGGATAGTTCACATTCCACCGGGTGCTGAAAAGCAAAAGGCAGGCGCGCGGCCTGCCTTTGCGTGAAGGTGGAACAGTGGTTCAGGCCTTGGGAGCGCGCGGCTTGCGCGCCAGCTTGGCCTCAGCCCCGGGCGCGTAGATGTCGCCCGACCGGCTCTTGCCGCGCTTCTCGGTCACGGGAGCCGTCGCGACGGGCGCGGCCTCGGGCGCGGGCAGCGGGTTGCTGCTGTTGATGACGACCTTGAGCGTCGTGTGAACGCCGTGGTGGAGGCGCATCTCGACCTCGTGCTCGCCGATGCCCTTGATGGGTTTCTCAATGTGAATCTTGCGCTTGTCGAGCGCGACATCGAACTGCTTCTTCAGCTCGTCGGCGATGGTGCCGTTGGTGATGCTGCCGAACATCTTGCCGTCGTCGCCGGTCTTCACGGCGATGATGAGCGTCATCTTGCCAAGGCTCTTGGCCAGCTCGGTCATCGTGTTCAGATCGTGCGCCTCGCGCTCGGCGCGGCGCTTGCGGAGCGCTTCGAGGCGCTTTTTGTTGCCGTCCGTGAGGGGAATGGCGAGGCGCTGCGGAAGCAGGAAATTGCGGGCGTAGCCGGAGGCGACCTTCACCTGGTCGGATTCCGCGCCAAGGCCGATGATGGGATGCGTGAGGATGACTTCGATTTTGGGCATAGGAAAATGAGTTCGGGTTTTGTGTTTCGCGTGCTCGCGATCTCAGAAGGGAACATCGTCGCCCTGCGGTGGCTCATCGCCACCCGGGTCGGCGGGCGGGGCGCTGGCGGCGGGTCGGGCGGGACGCGCGGCGGGCGCACCGGAAGCGCCGCCGGCACCGCCCTCGCGGTTGCCGCTGTCGAGGAAGGAAAAGGATTCGAGCACGACGCCGAGGCGGCTGCGCTTCTGGCCGGTCTGCTTGTCGTCCCACTGGTCGAGCTTGAGGCGGCCCTCGACGAGGACGGGGCGGCCCTTGCGGAGATACTGGCCGATGACCTCGGCCTGTTTTCCAAAGGCGTCCACGTCCACGAAGGTGACCTCCTCGCGCTTCTGTCCGTCGTCGCCGGTCCAGTTGCGGTTGATGGCGAGGCCGAACTTCGCGATGGCCGTCCCCTTCGGGGTGTAGCGCAGCTCGGGGTCGCGCGTCAGATTCCCGGCGAGGATGACTTTGTTGAAGTTGGCCATGCGCGGCGGCGTTAGAGGTTACTTCTTCTCGGTCTTGTCAGCGACCACCGCGGCGGCGTTCATGAACGAGACGCGGAACACGTCGGCGCTCAACGCGAACTTGGCGCGCAGCGGCGCGATGGAAGCGGGCGCAGCCTCGAAGATGACGTTGAGATAGAAGCCGGAGGAGTGCTTCTTGTCCGCGATGCGCGCGAACGGGCGCTTGTCCATCTTCTGGACGGTCTCGACCTTGCCGCCGGCGGCGTTGATTTCAGAGCGCACCTTCTCGATGAGCTCGGTCACGCCTTCTTCTTTGCCGACAGTGTTCAAGATGAACAGGCCTTCGTAACGTTTCACGATTTGTCTTTCTGCTGGGGCTGGCTTTTGACCGGCCCGTTAAACTGACTCATTGCCTTCTGGATGCCGGCTCCGAGCCAGCACCCGACTTGTTCGCCCGCCTGCGCGAGCACCTGCGCGAAGAGCTCCTGCTCGTCCGCGCCAAATTTGCCGAGCACGTGCCCGGTGATTTCCCGCACCGTCGTGTCGCGCCGGCCGATGCCGATCCGCAACCGCGGATACTCGCGCGTGGCGAGGTGCTGCTCCACGGATTCGAGTCCGTGATGCCCGCCGCTGCTGCCACCGGGCCGCAGCCGGAGTTCGCCCAAGGGCAAATCCGCATCGTCCACCACCACGAGCACCTGCGCCGCCGGCACGCGGTAAAAACCGCTCACGGCCCCGACGGCCTCGCCGCTCAAATTCATGAACGTCTGCGGCTGCACCAGCAACACGCGGCGTCCGTCGCGCTCGGCCTTTGCCACGCGGGACTGGAACTTGCGTTCCATTTCCCAGTTCGCCCGCCACAGCTTCGCCAGCCGCTCGACCAGCAGGAACCCGGCGTTGTGGCGCGTCTGGGCGTAGTCCGCGCCCGGATTGCCCAGCCCCACGATGAGATGCAAGTTCTCCATGCGCGGGGGCGGGCGGCGCGCCCGCAAATCTTACTTCTTCTTCTCGGCCGGTTTCTTCTCGTCGGCCTTCTTCTCGGCCTTCTTGTCGCCTTCCTTCGCGGGAGCGGCGGCAGCGCCTTCCTTGCCCTCTTCCTTCTTCTCCTTGATCATCTCGGGCTGGGCCGGAGCGTCGGCAGCGGCGGCCGTGGCCGCGGCTTCCTGAACCTCCGTGACCGGCGCGGCGACGGCGAGAACGGCGAGTTCCTTGTGGCCAAGAATTTCACAGCCGGCAGGAGCAACGATGTCACCGATGTGGATGGCCTTGCCGATTTCCAGGTTGGAAACGTCGAGGGTGATGACCTCGGGCAAGTCCTTCGGCAGCGCGCGGATCTTGAGGCGGAATAAAACGTGCTCGAGCACGCCGCCGCCGGTCTTCACGCCGACCGCCTCGCCGGTGGACTCGATGGGCACATGGATGGTGACTTTCTCATCGGGCGCGACTTCGTGGAAGTCCACGTGGAGGATGTGCTGGGACAGCGGATGGTGCTGGATTTCCTGCACGAGCGCCAGGCGCTGGGGACGCTGGTCGCCCTTTACGGCGAGATTCACCAGAATGTTCTCGCTGGCGTGGTGGGCGATGGCGTCGCCGAACTCGCGGGAGTTCAGTTCGAGGTTCTGCGGGGGCGCGAGACGGCCGTAGATGACCGCGGGGATGACGCCGGTGGTGCGGAGCTTTTTTACGGCGGCGTGTCTGACCGCCGTGCGCGGCTGCGCGTTCATGGCAACAGATTTCATATCAAATTCTACTTCGGAGCGGCGCGCTGATTCATTCAGCTCGTCCGTCCGCCCTTAAATTCAAAGAGCGAGGTCACCGACGAATTGCTGTGAATTCGTTTGATGGCTTCGCCCAGCAAACCCGCCACGGACAGTGTCTTTATCTGCACCCCGTCCAGGGCAGGGCGGAGGACGGTATCAGTCGTGATAAGTTCGTCAATCTTTGAATTTCGCAGCCGGTCTATGCCCATCGGGTTGAGGATCGCGTGCGAGACGCAGGCGTAAATCCGCTTCGCCCCCTTGCGTTTCAGGAGCTTCGCCGCCGTCGTGATCGTGCCCGCCGTCTCGGTCAGATCGTCCACGAGCAAAACATTTTTCCCACGAATCTCGCCGATGACGGCCATGGATTCGACCTCGGTCGCGCTCTTGCGGCGCTTGGCCACGATGGCGAGGCCGCCGCTCAACACCTGCGAATAGGCGTGCGCCATTTTCAGCCCGCCCACGTCCGGGCTGACCACGACGAGGTCGGTGAGGTTCAACGTCCGCAAGTAGTCATACATCACCGGCGCGGCGTAGAGGTGGTCCACCGGGATGTCGAAGAAGCCCTGAATTTGCTGCGCGTGCAGGTCCATCGTGAGCACGCGGTTCGCGCCGGACGCGACGATGAGGTTCGCGACGAGCTTGGCCGTGATGGGCACGCGGGGCTGGTCCTTGCGATCCTGGCGCGCGTAGCCGTAGAAGGGCAGCACGGCGGTGATGCGCTTGGCGCTGGCCCGCCGCAGCGCGTCAATCATGATGAACATCTCCATCAGATTGTGGTTCGTCGGCGGGCTGGTGGACTGCACGACGAACACGTCCTCGCCGCGCACGTTCTCGTCAATCTTCACGAAGGTCTCGCCGTCGGGAAAGGCGTCCAGCGTGCAGGCGCCCAGCGGCATGTTGATGAAGTCACAGATCGCCTGCGAGAGGGGCCGGTTGGAACTGCCGCTGAAAATTTTCACAAGTGCGTCGTCGCCGGTTTGGGTTTCGTGAAACAACTGCCGCCTCTCCCGGCGGCAAAAATGTGCGCGGACTGTAACAACGAGGTCACGACTGGCAAGCCCGAAGCCGCCAGCGGAAAATCACCTTCCACGCCCGCCCGGAAAGGGCAACCTTTCCCCCCATGCTCAAGCGCTGCTTCGCCGCCCTCGGTGCGGGCGGCATGGGCGGCTACGCCCACCCTCTCAGCGCCGCCAGCCAATGGCTCCTCCACCTCGAAGGCAAACGCGACTGGGAAGTCCACGGCCTCCCCCGCCGGTAGTGCCGGTAGAGCCGCGTTGCCGCGCGGCCTCGTCCCTCCATTCAGATTCACGCCGGACGACCACAGGTCGTCCCTACCCTTTGGTGGGTGCTTTTCGACTCTCCAACCGGCTGAATGGCTGAAATTCAGGGGTCAATGCCTTAAAATTAGGCACGCGATGGCAATTATTGCGGAACGATGGGTGGTTTTCAGCCGTCCGTGCCTGAAATATGGGCACTCACGCCTCATTTTACCCACCGGATAGTGTTATCGGGGGAAATTGACCGAGCTTCGACTCAGACGGCAGCCGTTACAGGCCGTTGATGGTGCCCCAGATGTCCTCCTTGTTCAAACGGAAGTCATCGTAGCTCCGGGTATCAACGTGGCCGTCCACCAACAGGACATTTGCCTTGGTATTGTTGTGGCGGGGTGCTGGTTGATGCGGTGAGAGACCACCTAAAGCACCGTTATTCCAAGGTAAGCCGTTGTATTGCGCCGCCGTCCAAGTGGCGAACCAAGTCTGGAAGCGGCAGTAGGGCATGGTGGCCGCCGTCGGGATGCCCACATCGCCCATTAGCCAAATGGAGCTGGGGTGATTGATCTCCGCCACGCGTCGGCTGCCAAGTGGCGGTCCGCCGACGCCGTTGGTTGCGTAGCGGATGATGGCGCTTTCCAGAACCCCGAAGCCGAACTGGCCGTTTCCCACGATGTCACTGTCAAGGACCGCCGGGCACCGCCAGGTGAAGTTTCCCTGATTTCCAGCGGGAGCGGGTGGCAGATACTTCGCTTGGCTGAGAATGTCGAACCACCAGTTCGTGGGGTTGTTGACGGTGTAGGCGTTGCGGTTCAAATCCACGAAGCGGGCTTCGTGATCATCCGCATACTGGAGCATGGCCAGCCCGATCTGCCGCAAGTTGTTCGTGCAGGAGATGCCCTTGGCCTTCGCCTTCGCCTTCGAGAGCGCGGGCAGGAGCATTCCCGCCAGGATGGCGATGATGGCGATGACGACGAGCAGTTCAATCAGGGTGAAGGCCAGGCTGCGGATGGAACCGCGAGCGGAAGTGGCGCAAGTCATAGGTGTGAAAGGTTCAGTTTGAAACGTGTTGGTTGGACTTCACTCATTCACTCACATGGACCCCGGAGCTCCAACCTTGCGGGTGCCGATGTGACCGTCGAAATAGAGGGCGTTGCGGACATTGCCATGTGGCGGGCGGATCGGGAGCTGCATCATCCAACTGTTGGCCGGGTTGTTGATGGCCACCTGATCCGTGTCCATCAAGGCCCAAGGTTCGGAGAGCGAGTGGGCCGTTGAATCAACGTCCTCCAGGCGCAGCGTGGTGAGAAAGACGGGGGAGGGAGGGATGTTGGCATTCGCCGGATAGCCGAAGGGTGGCTGGGTGAAATTGATGGCGGTGCCCGAAGCCCCGGTCTGGCCCGACCCGGTGACCAAGTAATCCACCCGGGCAACGGCAGTGCCGCTGCTGTTGGTGGGCGCCGTCTGATTCCAGCCGGGGCAGAGGAAAATCTTGGACTGTTGCAGGGCGGCGGTGGGCGGCGGCAAGTTCAGGTATCGCCAGACGTAGTAAAGCATCTCGTCGGTCGAGCCGGTGCTGTATTGGGGATACTGGCCACCCCACATCGGGCCGGGCAGGCGGCTGCCGAAGTCGTCAGCGTAAAGTCTGATCGCCATGCCCACCTGGCGCAGGTTGGACTGGCATTTGGCCTGCATCGCCTTCTGTTTCGCCTTGGACAGCGACGGCAACAGCAGCCCCGCCAGAATCGCTATGATCGCAATGACCACCAGCAATTCAATCAGGGTGAAGCCCCGGGGCCGGCGCGGGCGGGCCGAAGAGGAGCGAAACAATGTCATGGTTGCAGTATTGTCCAGCTCAGGCCGGACGTAAAGCTGAGGTTTCAGACGCGGACGGGGCCGGAGGCTTCAGCCAAACTGGCCGTGCGGCCGGCCGTCATCCTGCTTGGATGCTCGCTTCTCGTGCGACCGGTGCCGTGCTACAAGACGCGTATGAATGTCGGTGGCTGCTTCCTGCTCTTCTTCGGGCTGTTCTGGTCCAGCATCACGCTCGGCTTCGACGGCTTCATCGCCAAGACCTTTTACCAGCGCCTCCACGCCCAGGACTTCGCCACGACGACGGGCCGCGTGACGCACAGCGAGGTGGTGCGCTCGCGCGGCAGGAAGGGCAGCACGAATTACCGGCCCAAGATTCACTTCGCCTACGCGGTCAACGGGCGTGCATTCATCGGCGAAAATTTTCACTACGGCGACACCGGCAACGGCGAAGCGCGCTGGGCGGAACAAACAGCGGCCACCTTCTCCGTCGGCAAATCCGTCACCGTCCACTACGACGCGGCCAATCCTGCCGACGCCGTCCTGCTCACCGGGCTGGAGGGCAGCGAGCTGTTCCTCACGCTGTTCCTCACGCCGTTCAACTGCATCATGCTCGGCATCTGGTCTGTGCCGCTCGTCGCGCTGCAACGCAAGCTCTGGCCCCGGCCGGCCGGCGTGCCGCTCACGCAGCGGCTCCGTCGCACGCACGCGTGCCTCGCGACGGTGACGCCGTTCGCCGCCGGGATGCTGACGCTGGCCGGCTGCGCATTCGCAGGCATCTTCATCGTGGGCTTCAGCACGGGCTTCAACCCGACTGTGACCATCGCGTGCCTGGCGTGGGGCGTGGTGCTCGCGGCGGCGGTCACGGCATTCGTCCTGCGCTGGCTGCGCCTGAGTTCGGGCGTCGCGGACCTCGTGCTCGACACGATGGCAGGCACGCTCACCCTGCCGCGCACCTGCGGACGCAAGGCGGCGACGCAACTCAACTACAGCGAGGTCAAGTCCGTCGCCATCGAGCAGCTCGCCCACACGGGACAAAAGGGCGGAACGACATACTCCTACGCGCCCACGCTCCACTTGCAAGACGGCCGCACCGAACGGCTCGCCGACTGGTATGACGAGGCGAAGGCCAGGACGTTCGCCGCGTGGCTGCGAACGCAGCTCAACCTGCCCGCCGAGACGGCTTGAAGCGATTGCCCGCCGCTACGCCGTTTGTTGGAGAAGCTGCTGGCAGACGGTTTCCACACCGCACGCCATCTGCTCCATCGTGAAGCGTTCACTCACCGCACGCCGGCCCGCCCCGCCGAGCGCGCGCGCCCGCGCGGGGTCGAGGAGGAGCGCTTCAATGGCCGTCGCCAGTGAGGCCGCGTTCGCCTCGGCAATGACGCCACCACCCGTGGCTGCGACGAGTTCGGGGAAAGCAGCGTGGCGCGGCTGCACCACGGGCACGCCTGCTGCCATTGCCTCGATGAGATAGAGGCCGAAGCCTTCGCCATAGAGCGCAGGCACGGAGAACACGGTGAGCGATTGCAGGAAGCTCACCTTCTGCTCGCGCGTGAGGTTCGGGTGAAACTCTGCATCACCCAGACAGCCCGCGTGTCGCAAATGTTCCTTGAGCCGCGCGACGAACGGCTCGTCACCCGGCCCGCAGCCGCCGCCGAGCTTGAGCTTGAGGTTCGGCGCTGCGTTGCGCCGCTTGAGTTCGATGAACGTCTCGACGACCAGGTCCAAACCCTTCTCACAGCACATTCGCGCGAAGTAGCCGAGGGTGGGATGCTGGATGCTGGATGCTAGATGCTGGACTCCGTAGCCGTCGAGGCTGATCCCGTTAAAAACCACCTTCACCTTCTCCGCCGGCAGATTCAGCCGTCGCCCCATTGTGTCGCCAAAGTAGTGGCTCGGTGCGATGAAGAAGTCGCAGTCGCGGCAACGCTCGGCGAGCAGCGCCCACACCTGTTCGCGCAACGGGATAGGCATGGCATCGAGGAACGCGTCCTCGCCCTGGAGGTTGCAGACGACCTTGCAGCCCAGCTCGGTCTTCAGCTTCCGCGCGAGGCCCACGAGCAGCGCGTTCGAGAGCAACACCACGTCTGTGCGTGGCTGGGTCTTGAGCCACGCGAGCAGCTCGTCGAGCTCGCGCGCTTGGTTGCCCTCTTCGCCGCGCAGCATGGAGAGTGTGAGTTCGCCCACATCGGACGCGCGGGTCTTGGCGGCACGACCCGCGGCAAGTTTGAGCAGCGTGGGCGAATCGAGCAGCGCGTGCAGCCACTTGGGCGCGTGGCGAAAGAACGCGGACTGCTGCTGGAGATAAACATTGATGCCGCCAAAGAAGGTCGGCGTGCCCGCGCTTTGGTTCTCCTCGTCCAGCGTCATGGGCAGATAGAGCGGCACCATGAGCACCTCGTGCCCGCGCTTGCGTAGCGCGGCGACGAGCGCGTTGTCGCGGAAACAATTTCCGCAATACATCCCGCCGGCGCCGGGGGTGATCTGGACGAGGTTCATGTGGAACTTTTGGCCACAGATGGAGAATCATCCTGAAAACAGGAACTCAGGAACAGGGCAAAGACGAGTTCGCGCCAGCTCTTCGTGCCTTCCTGCCCTCCTGATTCAAATCGGAATTTCATTTGTGTTCGTTGGTGGCCAAGACATGGGCTGGGCGCTGTTAAGCGCCGCAGTGCCGTCTTCCAATCCGCGAGTGGCTTAGAAGCACGCCTACGGAGAGGTAACGCGGTAGAAGCGGGCGGCATTGGTGGCCGTGGCGTCGGTAAATTGGAAGCTGCCGGTGGAGGGATTCGTGGTCAGGAGCGTGACCCAGGTGCCAGGGCGCGCGTTGGTCGAGTATTGGAAGGAGTAGCCATAGACCACCGGGGCCGGCGTCGTCACCGTGAAGCGAAATTGGTTCGCGGCCAGCGGCGTCGGCAGGCTCATCGCGGTGGGCACCGGGAGCGCGACGAAATTGGCCGTGGCCGTGCCACCGGAGATGGTGGCGGTCTGGTTGTTCACGCCGCTGTAGCCGCGCGAGTTCAGGTCGCTGCTGCGCACGCTGACGGTCCATGAGCCGCCGAGCGTGCGGAGTTGATAGTTGCCATTGGAGTCTGTGATCACGTTGTCGGCGAGATATGAGCTGTTGCCGTTGATGGGCTGGTTGGAGTCCACAGTGACACCGGCGATGGGCTGGTTGAGGCTGTTGCGGACGGAGCCGGTGATGGTGGCGGTGGCCTTGGGGAAGACCAGGTTGTTGGTCTGGTCCACGTTGTCCGCGACGACGTAGTTGATGCCGGAGATGTTGACGTAGCCACTGCTCTGCGCGGCGACGGCTTCGAGGGCGATGTTCCAAGTGCCGGCATAGACGCCGGCGTCGTAGAAGCCGTTGGCGTCGGTGGTGGGATAGACGGAGCCGGCCCCGCCGGGCTGGACGGGGACGGGCTGGACGACGATCATGAAGTTGGTGATGGCCGCGCCGGCGTCGTCCTTGATCTGGCCGCGCAGGTGGGCGGTGACGCCGCGGAGGACAAAGTCCGCCGCGACGGCCTGGCCGGTGGTGAGGGTGACGTTGGTGCCGGTGCCGGGCGCGTAGCCAAGGGCGAGCAGCAGGTCGCTTTCGGGCCCGACCTGCCAGGTGCCGGCGAAGACGCCCACGCTGTAGCCGCCGTTGGTTTCGGTGCTGGCACCGGAGATATCATAGACGCCGCCCTGGTCGCCGCCGCCGACGCTCAGGCCGAGCACGGGCTGGTTGAGGTTGTCCTTGATCGTGCCGTAGATCAGCGCGGTTGCGCGGGTGTAGGCGAAGTTGAGACCGCTGACGCTGGCGGTGATATTGGTCATCAGCTTGGTCTTGAAGGTGACCAGGCCGTGCTGGGCGAGCTGGCCTTCATCCGGGTGGATTTTCCATTGGTTCTGCGGGAGCGAGAAGGAGTAGTTCCCGTTGGTGTCCGTGACTGCCGCAGCAAAGAGGTTGTTCGTGGACTCCGCCTGGACGAAAATGCCCGGCACTCCCTTGTTGCTGGTCGAGTTGGTCACGCTGCCGGTGACGATGAACTGGCCGGCGGGCAGCGCGAGGTTCAGCGTGTTGGTCTGGCCGGCGGTAATCGCCACGCCGTTGGCCGACTGGTCAATGTAATATCCGCGCGCGATGGGAACGATCGCATAGCCGCCGGGCGGGGCCAGCAGGCTGTAATTGCCGTTGGCATCCGTCGAGGTGGTGGTCAATGGTCCGCTGTCCTGCTGCTGCGAGAGCAGGGCCATGAGAATGTTTGTCAGAGCCTGGCCACCGACCGCCGCCGTGAGCCGGCCGGTGACGGCCTGGGGGTAGGATTTCTGCGCGACGGTGAACGGCTGCGTGAGCGGGGCGAAGCCGCTGTTCGGATCAGACACGCGGAAGACGTAGCTGCCGGCGGAGTTGCCGAACACTGAGTCAAGGCCCGGCACGTTGAACTTGACGACGATCGTGCCGTTGGTCAGGCCGTCCTCGTCGCCCGGCTCGTTGAGGTTGCGCACGCCGCCGATCAATGGCAACTGGCCGTCGGTGACAGTCGCGGTGCGGATGACGAAGTCCTCGGCGTCCACGGTGTTGTTGCCGTTGAAGTCGAAGAGGCGCTCGACTTTGACGGTCTGGCCGACGGAGAGACCCGTGATGGTGAGCATGACCTTGCCCTTGTAATCGTTGGTGATTGCCGCCGGACTGACTGTGAAACCAACCGCCGCGACCGCCGCGCAAGCGGCGGCGAAGTAGGCGAGCACGACCAAGGCGAGGAACTGCGAACGGAGCGGAAGGACGAGGCGTTTCATACGGTGATGCGTGTTTGGGGTCCGGCTTTAGAGCAACCAAACCAGCGTCTTGCTCGTAGCCGAATCTGGCCACCGATACAAGTTTTGCCGCACACGAGCTGAAACGAAGCGGGGCATCAACGAACCAGTTTTGAAGGGCGAGGTCGTTCCGATCCTCCAGCAGCTCGCGAAAGACATGAAGTTGCCGACGATTGATCTCTACACGGCATTGAGCGGCTGGCCGAAGTTGTTCCCCCACAAGATTCATCCCAACGCCGCCAGCGCGAAGCCTATCGCCGAGACCGAGGCCAAGCCGCTGGCGAGTAAATTGCTGAAGGATGTTGCGGCAGCGCTGACCCAAGGTCACCACACACATCTTGGGCTTCATCACAAGAGGCGCAATCTGCCCAGCTCTTCCATTTGTGATCGAAAACGGCGCTTGCCAAGCCGCCGGTCGTTTGTATTCTGCCCGCCCTTTGAAATGAAAACGGAACTGCATCCGAAATACGAAGCCGCCGAATTCCGTTGCGCCTGCGGCAACGTGGTTCTCACCCGCTCCACCCGCAAAAGCGTCCTGCTGGGCATCTGCAACGTCTGCCACCCGTTCTACACGGGCCAGCAGAAGTTCGTGGACACCGCCGGACGCGTGGACAAATTCCAACAGCGCGCCGCCAAAACGCAAATCGCGCAGGCTGCCGCCGCGGCTTCCGGCAAGAAGAAGAAGTCCTAGCTTTCTGCCACGCCATCGCCCGCTGGGTTCACGCCCGGCGGGCGATTGCTTTTGGCGACCGGCGAAAGCTGAGAGTTCAAAACCGCCGCCCTCCGCTTCCGCGTGCTTTCAACTTTCGGCGTTCAACTTTCAACGCGCAATGGACCTCCGCCCCCACATTGAAAAGCTCAACCGCCGCTTCGCGGAGGTCGAGGCGGCGCTGAGTGATCCGAAGGTCTTCGACAACGCGGCGCGTGCGCAGGACTTGTCCCGCGAATACGCTCGGCTCAAGGAGCTCGTCGCCACGGGCGCGACGTATCTCAAGGCACAGCGGGACTTGGCGGAGAACCAGGCCTTGCTCGCCGCCGAACCGCCGGACTCCGAACTCTCACTCATGGCGCGGGAGGAGGCCGCGCGCCTCGAAGCCGACCTGAAGCGGCTCGTCGTCGAGGTCCAACGCGGCGTCCTGCCGCCCGACCCGACCGACTCGCGCAACACGATTGTCGAAATCCGCGCGGGTGCGGGCGGCGCGGAGTCCGCGTTGTTCGCCGCCGACCTTTACCGCATGTTCACCCGCTACGCCGAGACGCACGGCTGGAAGGTGGAACCGATGGACTCCAGCCCGTCGGACTTGGGCGGCCTGCGGGAAGTGATCTTCGGCGTGAACGGGCAGGATGTTTACAAGCGGCTGAAATACGAGAGCGGCGTCCACCGCGTGCAGCGCGTGCCCGCCACCGAGGCGCAGGGCCGCATCCACACGAGCACCTGCACCGTGGCCGTGCTGCCGGAGGCGGAGGAAGTGGACATTCAGATTCGCCCGGAGGATTTGGACATCCAAGTCTGCCGGGCCGGTGGCCACGGCGGTCAGGGCGTGAACACGACCGACTCCGCCGTCCGCATTTTCCACAAGCCCACCGGCACCGAGGTGCGCTGTCAGGACGAGCGTTCGCAGCTCAAGAACAAGGCCAAGGCGATGAAGGTGCTGCGCTCGCGCCTGCTCGAGCGCAAGATCGCCGACGAAAAGTCCAAATACGACGCGCAACGCAGCCAGCAGGTCGGCACCGGCGAGCGCAGCGAAAAAATCCGCACCTACAACTTCCCGCAGAACCGCGTGACCGACCACCGCATCGAGCTCACACTCTACAACCTCGCCAATGTCATCGAGGGCGACCTCGACGGCCTCATCGTGCCGCTGATGGACCACGATCTCGAACAAAAGCTCGCGGCGTTGCCGACGTGATTTTCCCCATGATCAAGGCTCTCATCTTCGATTGCGACGGGACGCTGGCCGACACGATGCCCCTGCACTGGCAGGCTTGGCGGGTGATCGCGGAGCGTCACGGCATCCACTTCACGGAGGAACGGTTCTATGCGCTGGGCGGTGTGCCTTCGCGGGACATTCTCAAGACGCTGCGAGAGGAGCAGGGCTTGAACTACGACCATCACGCGGTTTCCGTCGAGAAGGAGCACGCCTTCCTGCCGTTCGTTCCGACGGTGCGGGGCATTCCCGAAGTCGTCGCCATCGCGCGCCAGCATCACGACAAGCTCCCCATGGCCGTCGCCTCCGGCGGCAAACAACGCGTCGTGGAGCAAGTCCTCCAGCACCTCGGCATCCGGCATTGGTTCGCCGCCGTCGTGACGAGCGAGGACGTGACGCGGCAGAAACCGGAGCCGGACATTTTCCTTGAAGCCGCGCGACGACTGGGTGTGGAGCCGCAGCTCTGCCGGGCATACGAGGACACGGACTTGGGCATGGACGCCATCCGCGCGGCGGGGATGGAGGCGGTGGACGTGAGGACGCTCGTCACTTTGCCTCGTTGAGCATCTGCCGCGCGCGGTCGATCTTCAATTGAAGCGCCCGGTGTCGCGCCGGAAACATCTGCTGCCTCCGCCCGTAAATCTTAAAGGCCGCCGCCACCTCTCCCTGGTCCGCGCCGACGCTTGACCAATTTTTCGCCGCCAACCGATCTCTTCCCCCTCGATCACGTGTTTCTTGATCTCGTCGAATTCGGGTGGTGTCAGCGGGCCG
>CAYZJP010000005.1:0-35626 GCA_964478755.1 uncultured Klebsiella sp. | reverse complement strand
GCGGGGTGCCGCAGCAAACATCTTCTGAATCCGCTCGTAAATTTTAATGGCCGCCGCCCACTCTCCCTGGTCCTCGCGCAGTTTTGACAAATGTTCGCCCGCCAGGCTGACGAGTTGCGGCGCCTCGGCTTCCGGAGCGCTTTTGCCGTAGAGAATATTGCTCCAATGCTCTGCGGCGTCCGTCGCGCGGCCCTGCTTCAGGCGCACATCGCCCAACGCGAACTCCGCCAGACAACGCGCCTCGGCCCCGGCCCCGGGCCAGTTCATCGCCTTCTGATACGCGCCCGCCGCCAGCTCCAGCTCCTTCGGGTCATTGTTCTTTCCCGCGCGCTGCAGGTGGCAGTTGCCGATGGCCCCCATCGCGAGCGCGGCCAGCCGGTTGGTCGGGAAATTGTTTGTGATGCGGCTGTAGGCGATGATGGCGTCGCCGTAAGGATCGGTGGCGATGACCACGCCGTCCTCCGCCGCCTTCCGGTAAGTGTCACCGAGCGCGAAGAACGCCTGCGCCTGGATGTCCCGCGGCACGCGGTCGTCGTTGACGAGGGCGACAAAGTAGTTCGTCGCGTCGCGATAACCTTGCTGCCCCCGCGAGAATGCCGCCCGGCCTGCGTCCATCCGCGCCTCATGCCGGAGGTCGCTCATGGTCCAGTTGGTGTTCTGATACAGCAACTGATAGCTGGCCTCGGCCTTGTCGTATTGGCCCTGGTTGAAATAATAATGGCCGACCGAAAGCTGCGCGAGCGGCGCGTTTGAGTGCGCGGGGAACTGGGCGACGAAATTGGTGAAGAGCATCAGCGCGTTGGTCCCGCCGATTTTGTCGGTGAACATGGCGCGCTGGAACTCCACGTCGGCTCGTGCGCTGTTCGTGGGGAACAAGCGCACCCACTCGTCGAGCTTGCGCACGGTGTTCGTCCAGTCGGACTCCTGCCGGTAGGTGCTCGCGATGGCGAGATGCACCTGCGGCGCGTTCGTGGACTTGGGAAATCGTTCGAGCAGCATGTTAAACTTGTCCCGGGCCTGAACCGACTTGTCCATGCGGTTCAGCTCACTGCCATAGCGCAGCAACGCGCGGTCGCTGAAGTAACTCTCGGGGAACCAGCCAAGGATTTTTGCCACCGCGTCATCGGCCACAGCGAGGTTGGTAACGGCAATGGCCGCGTTCATCTGATGGTAGAGAGCCTGGTCGAGGTAAGTGCTCCGAATATGCGGAACTTCGGCGTATTGCTCGACGACAAGCGCGAAATTCCGCATCGCATTGGTGTAGTCCTTGAGCAGCGCCTGCGCCTCGGCGAGCTTGAAGCGCGCGATGGCCTGGTCCTCGGATTTGGGCAGCCGGCGCACTGCCTCGCTGAAGTCGGCGGCCGCCTCAGCCGCCCGGCCCTGATGCCAGAAGCACCAGCCGCGCAAATAAAACGCCTTGTCAAGGAATGCGCTGTCCGCGTGACCGAGCACCACGCGGTTCAGATTGGTCAGCGCCGCCAGCAGCACATTCGTCCTGCCCGCCGGGGTGTTGGCGCCGCTGGTGAGTCCGTGGAATTCCCGGAGGCGCAAGTCGCCCAGCGTCAGTTGCGCGAAATCGAGCGACGGGTCCGCAGGATACCGCGTGGAGAACAGCTCCAGCATCTCAATGGTGTCCGCCTCCTTGTTCGTTTGCGCCAGATTCAAATCCACCGCCTTGAACAGCGCGCGCCGGCGCAGCTCCGGCGGCGCGTTGGTGGTGAAGTTGTTCGTGAACGACGCCACCGCCGCGGCCAGCTCACCGAGCTTTTCCAGCACCGCACCTTGCAGCGCGAACGACTCGGCCTGCATCTCCGGCTGCCGAAGCGCACTCGCCCGGCGCACCAGATTCGTCGTCTCGGTCAACGCCTCGGCAGGGCGACCAGCCTCGATCAGCACGCGCCCCAGCAGGAAGCGCCGCCGCCAGTCGTCCTCGCGTTCCAGCCACGGAGCTTCGAGCGAGCGAGCGATCTGCTCGGCGGCGGTGAATTCGCGGGTGGCCAGGAGCGATTCGCCGAGCAACAGCCGGCCGCTCACGGCGAGCGTGTTCGTGGGCGACGCCTTCGCCGCGCGCTGAAACGCCCGTTCCGGCGAGCGCAGCAGGGCCACGACGTTCGTGTGCTGGCCCAGCCGGAATCGCGCGAGCGCCTCGTGATGCGCGGCGGCGAAGAGGTGCGGGGAATTCGTGAAGTCCCTGACCAGATGGCCATAAGCCTCGGCGGCCTTCTCGAACTGCTTCGCCTCGAAGCGCGATTCGCCGAGCCAGAATTGATACTGGTCGGTCAGCTTCCCGGCCTGCGGCAAGCCGGCTGTGAGCAGCTCGATGGCTCCGATGGCGTTCGTGCGGGAGAACCTTGACCGCGCCTGCAACAGCACGGCTTGGCTGCGCAATGGCGATTCAGGCCAGGTGCGTGCGAACTCGCCGAACTCCCGCTCGGCCCGGTCGAAGTTGAGGTCTTGGAAAGCCTTGGCCGCCGCGTCGAATGCGTTTTGCTCGACGGGGTCAATGGCGTCCGCCGCCCTGGTATTTAGCGAAGAAACCAACAGCCAGCCCAGCAGCATGACCGCGCCGCGCTTGCCGGCCCGGCGCGCTGACTCGCTCTTCTGTAGTGCTGCGTTCACTTCGTTGCAGTATTCGTCACCGCGCGGAGGATTCGATTCAAAAATTCTCCCGTGTGGCTGCCGGGTGTCTTCGCGACTTGCTCTGGCGTGCCTTCGGCCACGATGCATCCGCCACCGGTGCCACCCTCGGGCCCGAGGTCGAGAATCCAGTCGGCGCACTTGATGATGTCGAGGTTGTGCTCGATGACGAGCAAGGTGTTCCCCGGCGCGCGGAGCTTGAAGAAAACTTCGAGCAGCTTCGCCACGTCGTGGAAGTGCAGGCCGGTCGTCGGTTCGTCGAGGATGTAAAGCGTCTTGCCGGTCTGGCGGCGTGAGAGTTCAGCGGCGAGCTTCACGCGCTGCGCTTCGCCACCGGAGAGCGTCGTGGCCTGCTGGCCGAGGCGCAGGTAGCCGAGGCCGACTTCCGCGAGCGTCAGGCACGGCTCGTAAATCTTCGGCACCGCGCGGAAGACGTTCACCGCGTCGTCCACCGTGAGGTCGAGCACGTCCGCGATGTTCATGCCTTTGAAATTGATTTCGAGCGTCTCGCGGTTGTAGCGCCGGCCCGCGCAGCCCTCGCACGTCACATAAACCGGCGGCAGGAAGTGCATCTCAATCTTCAGCAGGCCGTCGCCCTGGCACTTCTCGCAGCGCCCGCCCTTCACGTTGAAGCTGAAGCGGCCCGCATCGTAACCGCGAATTTTCGCCGCCGGGAGCTGCGCGAAGAGGTCGCGGATGGCGTTGAAAATCCCCGTGTAAGTCGCCGGGTTGCTGCGCGGCGTGCGGCCGATGGGCGTCTGGTCAATGACGACAACTTTGTCGAGCAGCTCGGTGCCGTGAATCGCGCGGTGCGCGCCAGGCCGCTCCTTCGAGCCGAACCACAGGCGGAAAAGTTGCCGCTGCAAAATGTCGCAAATCAACGTGCTCTTGCCCGAGCCGCTCACGCCGGTGACGCACGTCAGCGTGCCGAGCGGAATGCGCGCGTCCAGGTTATGCAAGTTGTTCTCGCGCGCGCCGAGGATTTCCAGCCAGCCGGATTTGCCGATGGGCGAAACGCGTTTGCGCGGAACGGAAATGCTCAAATCGCCGCTCAAGTAACGGCCAGTGAGCGAACGCGGGTTCGCCATCACTTCCGCCACGGTGCCCTGCGCGACGACTTCGCCGCCATGTGTGCCCGCGCCAGGGCCGAGGTCAATCACATGGTCCGCGCGGCGGATGGTGTCCTCGTCATGCTCGACAACGAGCACGGTGTTGCCGAGGTCGCGGAGGCCTTCGAGCGTGGCCAGCAGGCGCTCGTTGTCGCGCTGGTGCAGCCCGATGCTCGGCTCGTCGAGGATGTAGATGACGCCGACGAGGCCCGCGCCAATCTGCGTCGCGAGCCGGATGCGCTGCGCCTCGCCGCCCGAGAGCGTGCCGGACTCGCGGTCGAGCGTGAGGTAGCCGAGGCCGACGTTTTTCAGGAAGCCGAGCCGAGCGCGGATTTCTTTAATCAGCTCCCCGGCGATTTTCTGCTGAAAGTCCGTGAGCGGCAGCGACGCGAAGAACAGGTCGGCGGTGTCCACTGAGAGCGCGCAGACATCGGCGATGGAGAGGCCGGGCAAAGTAGGACAGGCATCCTGCCTGTCTTTCTGACTTTCATCTGGACGTTTGTTCTGACCAAGCGTTTCCGAGTAGTTAGATGACAGGCTGGAAGCCTGTCCTACGTCAACGTCCAGCCGCACCGCGAGAATCTCCGGCCGCAGCCGTTTCCCGCCACACGCATCGCAAAACTCCGGGGCCATGAACGCCTTCAGCCGGTTCTTGGTGAACTCACTTTCGCTCTCGGCGTAGAGGCGTTCGAGATTCTTCAACACGCCCTCGAAGGGGCGCGTGATTTTGCTGACCTTGCCGGCGCGCATGAAGTTGAAGCTCACCTCGATGTCGCCCGAGCCGTGCAGCAGCACGCGGCGGAAGTCCTCCGGCAGCAACTTCCACGGCATTTCCATGTTCTGCTCGTAGTGCGCGCAGAGGCCGCGCAGCAGCGCCTTGTAATAGACAATCATCCGCTTGCCGCCGCGCCGCCACGGCAGCACCGCGCCGGACTCCAGCGACTTCTCCGCGTCCGGCACGATGAGCGCCGGGTCGAAGACCATCTTCTGCCCGAGGCCGTGGCAAACCGGACACGCGCCGAACGGTGAGTTGAACGAGAAGTGCTTCGGCTCCGGCGGGTCGAAAGTCGCGCCGGTGGCCGGGGAATACATGCGGTTGGAGAGGAGTGTCTCGGTCCACGGCGCGCTGGTAGGGCCGCGCTGCTGCGCGGCTTCGGCTTCGGCGGCCACAGTGCCCGCTCGCTTCGTTGCGTTCGCTGACGCGGGGGGAATCTGGCCGACCGGCAGGTCGGCCCTACCGGCGTCGGGCGCTTGCGACAGCACGAGCAACTTCCCACTGCCCCACTTCAGCGCCGTCTCCACCGAGTCCGCCAAGCGGACGCGGACTTTGTCGTCAATCACCAGCCGGTCCACGACGACTTCGATGGTGTGCGCCTGTTTCGAGTCGAGCTTGATTCGGACGTTGGCGGCCAGTTCGACGAGTTCGCCGTCCACACGCGCGCGCACGAAGCCATCGCGGGCGAGGCGCTCGATGACATCGCGAAACTCGCCCTTCTGCTTCTCCACGACCGGCGCGAGCAGCATCACGCGCGTGCGCGGCGGCAGCGCGAGGATGGTGTCCACGATGTCGCTGGTGGTCTGCCGCGAGATGGGCTGGCCGCTCGTGGGGCAATGCGGCTGGCCGATGTGCGCGAAGAGCAGGCGAAGGTAATCGTAAATCTCCGTCGTCGTCGCGATGATGGAGCGCGGGTTTGAGCCGGAACTGCGCTGCTCGATGGCGATGGTCGGCGACAGCCCTTCGAGGTAGTCCACGTCCGGTTTCTGAAGCTGGTCGAGGAACTGCCGTGCGTAGGCGGAGAGGCTTTCCACATACTTGCGCTGGCCCTCGGCGTAGATGGTGTCGAAGGCGAGCGAGGACTTGCCCGAGCCGGACAGGCCGGTGATGACCACAAGCTTGCCGCGCGGAATGGTGAGCGTGACAGCCTTGAGGTTGTGCTGTCGTGCGCCGCCGATGCGGATGAAGTCCGTGGCCATGAGTGCCGGAATTCGCGTTCCGAGTAAAGTGCAAGCCTACCGGAGCCGCCGGCCGATGCAAAGCCGGGAGCGGAAATTTCCCTCGCTTTGGCGGAAAGTGGGTTGCTAGTTTCGCCCGATTCGCGGCCGGTCAGTTCCGTTCGCACACAACAAAACAAGCATGAAAGCCATCACCACCGCCGCCCTCGCGCTCGGCCTTCTGGCCGGCTCCCCGTTCGCCGCCGACACCAAAATGACCCTGAAAGACGACAAGGACAAAGTAAGCTACGCCATCGGCCTCAACATCGGCAAGAGCATGAAACAGGAGGGGCTGGACATCAACCCCGACGCCCTCGCCGCCGCGATGAAGGACGTGTTTGCCGGCGCGAAGACGCAGCTCACCGACGAGGAAGTGCAGGCGGTGATGCAGGACTTTCAAAAGAAGATGATGGCCAAGCAGATGGCCGCCCGCGAGGAGGGCCTCGGCAAGAACAAGGCCGAGGGCGAGAAATTCCTGGCCGACAACAAGAAGAAGGAAGGCATCAAGACCACCGCCAGCGGCCTGCAATACAAGGTCATCAAGGATGGCACCGGCAAGACGCCCAAGGCCACGGACACGGTGAAGACCCACTATCGCGGCACGCTCATCAACGGCACCGAGTTCGACAGCTCCTACAAGCGCGGCGAGCCGGCGGAGTTTCCCGTCAACGGCGTCATCAAGGGCTGGACCGAGGCGCTCCAGCTCATGAAGGAGGGTGCGAAGTGGCAGCTCTTCATCCCGTCCGAGCTGGCCTACGGTGAGCGCGGCGCGGGCAAGGACATCGGGCCGAACTCGACGCTCATCTTCGACATCGAGTTGCTCTCGGTGAAGGCCGGGCAGTAAGGCTCAACGTAGCCACTCAATTTGCGCAAGCCGCGTCCGGCAACGGGCGCGGCTTCTTCTTTGATCGCGCTCACGGAAAGTCGCTTGGCAGTCTGCGTCTGGCTGGCTAGCGTCGCCACAGCCATGAAAACTCTGCGTCTGCTCGCGTCTTTGCTGCTCGCCTTCGCTTCCTTTTTGCCCGCTGCCATCGCCGCCACGCGTCTGCCCAACGTCATCGTCATCCTCTGCGACGATCTCGGCTACGCGGACATCGGACCATTCGGGTGCAAGGCTTACACAACGCCGAACCTTGACCGCATGGCAAAGGAGGGCCGCAAGTTCACCAACTTCCACGTCTCGCAGGCGGTCTGCTCAGCGTCGCGCGCGGCGCTGATGACCGGTTGCTACAACAACCGCATCGGCATTCACGGCGCGCTCGGACCCAGTGCCAAGATCGGCATCAGTGCGAGTGAGATGACGCTCGCGGAACTTTTCAAACAGAAGGGTTACGCGACCGGCATGGCGGGCAAGTGGCATCTCGGCCATCATCCGCAGTTTCTCCCGGTGCGGCACGGCTTCGACGAGTATCTCGGCCTGCCTTACTCGAATGATATGTGGCCGCACCATCCCGAGGCGAAGATGGGCACTTACCCGAAGCTTCCGCTCATCGAGGGCGATCAAGTGAAAGATCCCGACATCACGCCGGAGAAGCAGCCGAACCTCACGACGTGGTATGCCGAACGCGCGGTGAAGTTCATCGAGAAGAACAAGGACCGGCCATTCTTCTTCTATCTCGCGCACGCCATGCCGCATGTGCCGCTCTTTGTGAGCGACAAGTTCAAGGGCAAGTCCGGCGCGGGCCTTTTTGGCGACGTGATTCAGGAGATTGACTGGTCGGTCGGCGAAGTCTTCGCAGCCCTCAAGAAACACGGGATCGACGACAACACGCTCGTCATTTTCACCAGCGACAACGGCCCGTGGCTGAGTTACGGCAACCACGCCGGCAGCGCGGGTCCGCTCCGCGAGGGCAAGGGCACTGCGTGGGAAGGCGGCACGCGCGTCCCGTGTGTGATGCGCTGGCCGGGGAAACTTCCCGCCGGAACGAGCAGCGGCGACATGCTGATGACCATTGATCTGCTGCCGACGTTCGCGAAGCTCATTGGCGCGGAGTTGCCCAAGCACAAGATTGACGGCCTCGACGTGTGGCCGCTCATCACCGGCGCACCCGGCGCAAAGAACCCGCACGATGCCTACTACAGTTACTACGCGAACAACGAGCTGCAGGCGATGTTCTCACCCGATGGCCGCTGGAAGCTGCAACTCCCGCACGGCTACCGCACGCTTGCAGGCCGTCCCGGCGGCAAGGACGGCATCCCGGCGAAATACGAGGGCGCGAAGGTCGAGCAGGCGGAACTCTATGACCTGCGCAACGACGTGGGCGAGAAGACCGATGTCGCCTCCTCGAATCCGGCCATCGTCCAGCGCCTGCTCGCGCTCGCCGAACAAGCCCGCGCCGACCTCGGCGATTCGATCACGCAGCGCAAGGGAAGCGGTGTGCGGGAGGTGGGCAAACTGGCGGACGGGAAGTGAACCGCCGGTTCTACGCGGCTCCGAAACGGAGGAGCTTCGCCGCGTTGCCGCCCATCACCTTTGCGCGTGCCTCAAACGAAAGGAAGTTCAGCAGTTCCGCCAGCCGCTCGCGCTCGCGCCGGTAGCTCTCCGCAGTCGCTTTCTCGTCGAAGCCGCCGCCGTAGATGAGCCGTTCGGCACCGAAGGCATCGGCGAGACGACGCAGCACGCGCGGCAGGTCCGCCGCATCCTTTTCATCCGGCCCGGGAAGCGAGGAGAGTTTCATCACCACATTCGGAAAGTCGGCCCAGCGCACGACGTGGTCGTAGTCCTCGGCCTTCGCGCCGAAAGGCCGGCCCAAGTGATCCACGATGACGCGCGTCGCCTTGAACTCGCGGATAAGCGGTTCAAAACCAGCGGCGTAGTTTGGCGTGAAGTGAAGCTGGACCATCAGCCCATGTTCACCCGCGAGCTGCCAGAGCCGGCGCAGCTCCGGCTTGCCGAACGGCGGCAAACGGTCGGGCAAGTAGGCATGGACGCGCGCGGTCACAACGGCCAGGCGCTTTGCGAGGTCCGGCAATTTCTCCATCGAGCCGGGCCGGTCCGCGAAGACGAGCAGCGTGCCTTTGAGCCGGCCTCTGCCGACAGCGAGGCAATGTTCGAGATAGCGGTGGTCGTCCTGATACGGCTCGGGATGCACGACGACGGCGTAGTCCACGCCCGCGCCGTCCATCAGCTTCAGCAGGAACTCTGGTGAGGTCGGCTTCTCCGGCTGATAGGTGCCGCGCGGGTGGTAGGGAAATCGCGCGTCGTCTTTCCCCGCGAAGCAGTGCGTGTGCGTGTCCACGACCAGCGGACTGCGCGTCTTTGACTCAGCTCCGATAAGCGGCAGCGCGGCGAGGGACGCAGCAGCCGATGCGCGCAGAAAGCTCCGACGGTTCATGGCAACGCGAGCCTGTGTCCGCTGTGCTCGGCGTTTCCGGCCTTGTCCTTGGCGGACGCGGTGAGTTCCTTCGCGGCGGACAAAGTGATTTCCCAATCCGCGACGCCGGCATGCTGCGTCACGATCTTCGCGCGCTGGCCGTTCACCATGACTTCGGTGATCTCGCCGTTGTCCTGAGTCACGCCGCGCACGAGGAATTTGCCGTCGGCTCGCTTGCCCGCAGACAGAATCACCGTCGCGGGCGGCAAGTCGTCCACAGGATGCAGCAGTTCGGGCCACGGAATATTCTTCACCTCGGCGACACGCGACTCGTCGCCGGTCAGATCCTTCTCGCTGCGATACGTGAGGCCGTCTGCGCCAAAATCCTTCGCCGCCGTGCTCGCGATTTTCGCCGTGCGTCCCGCGCCAAACCAGTCGTGCAGGAACACCGGCACGCCCGTGACCGTCGTGGGCGCGGGGCGCGGACCACCGCCGCGGTTGACGAGCGCGCGGTCGCGCTCGCCGCCGCGCCAGTCGCTCACCTTCACGTTGCGGAAGTGCGTCTCGGCCGTGCCGCTCATGTTGTCGTCGCTGATTTGCACCAGCGGCATGCGCCCGCCGTGGATGTGGTCGAAGGTCAGCCCGTCCACGGACAACTTGCCGTATTGCTTGCTGTCATCGTCGTGGCCGCGATTGAACGGCTCGGTGTCCGTCGCGCCGATGAACACATCGCGATACACGTGGCGGTCGAAGTTCGGATGATAGACGCCGTAGGCCGCATCGTGGATGTGCAGCCGCTCGACGAGCAGCGACGGCACCTGCGGGCGAAATGCGTAGTGGACATTCCACACCTTGAAGTCGCGCACCACAAACGGATGCCGCTCGTCCGGCCCGACGCGGTTCACGCCCTCGCCGAGATTGAACGCATACAGCCCGGCCTCGCTGTGCGCCTCGTTCTCCTCGAAGCGGATGAACGGCAGCGTGCGGATGTCCGTCGCGCGTCGCGTGCCATCCGGCTGGAGGATGTTCAAATTCAGCGGCATCGAGCGCGACGCCGTGGCCTCGTAGCGGTAGCCGTAGTGCGCGTTCTCCACGGATACGTTTCGAGTGAAGGTGTTGAGGCTGTTCGCCCACCAGAAGGCCGCGCCCTCGTTCTGGTCGAACGGAAGAACTTGGTTTGGCAGCTTTTTCCCCTGACGCGCCTGCACGCCGAGGTTTCGGTCGAGCACGTTGTAAGCCTCCGTGCCGTCCTCGAGGAAAAACCCGTGACCCGTGCTGCGATAGCCAACGCAGTCGCGCACCACGAGAAACTGCGTGCCGTGAATGGTGATCCAGCGGTTGGCGCTGTCCCAGATGGACGCGCCGATCACCGCGCTGCCGCGCATCGTGTCGCCCGCGAGATGGAAGTGAATCGAGTAACGGCCCAGCACACCCTCCTTGCCGAGGTGTCGAAACTCCGCGTGGCTGATGCCGCCCGCCGAGCCGCGATGAAACATCGTGTGCCCGCGCACGCCGCCGGGCGCGGCGGACTCGATGACAACATTGCGGCTCAAGTTCGCGACCTCGCCGCGATACTCGCCCGCGCCCTGGTGTTCAAACTCCAGCGGTTGATCGAGCGTGAGTGTGGCGCCCGCAATCGTGCGGATGATGCGCTCTTCCGTCTGGTAGCCTTTGCCATAGCCCTTGCGGCTCGTCGCCGTGACGATGACGCGGTCGCCCACGCGCCAGCCGGTCGGAGCTTCGATGAGCATGACCTCGCTCGCGCCGGGCGACACCGGCGCGCCGAGCTTGAGCCAGGTGCGATTCATCGGCGCTCCGTGAAACTCCATGCGCCCCCGGCACGCGACTATCGCGGGACAAGACTCCTTGTCCATCCCCTCGACGTGGTGCAACAGGATGTGTGCGGTGACACCTGCGGGAATCGGCTCGGATGGCGTGCCGACTTCGAGCGTGGGCATAGTCGCGTTCACTGTCGCGTCCGCAAAGTGCGCGTCGCACGCGAAGCCGTCCTCGGAGTATTGGTTCCCGGGCTGGACCTTCAGCAGGCCGACATTCAGCCGCGTGCTGTGTTCGCGGGAGAACGCGAGCGTGCCGGCGACGCTGATGCCCCGGATGACGGCGTCGGATTGGATGTCATACACCACGCGATGCCCGGCACGGACCAGCACCCGCGCGCCCTCGCCGGGAACCTGGCCGCCAACCCACGTGGTCGCCGCCGACCACGGGCCGTTGCGCGCGGACTGGATTTCGCCAATGGCAAAAAGCGTGGCAGGCAACAAGGCGACGACTGAGAAAGTGGCGCGGACGAACAGTGATTTCACAGCAACAGCGGACTTCAGCGAAGGAACGCTGATTCAAACTCACACCTTCGCGACCCAGTCGAAAAAGCCGAGCTGCTCCAAGTCCGCCCGCAGCGTGGCTTGCTGTTCGGCGTTCAAGCTGCCGTTCGGCAGGCGCGCGGGGCCGACGTCCACGCCGAGCATTTTCATCGTCGCCTTCGCCGCGCCCATGTAGCCGCGCGACGCTAGTAATGCTATGAGCTGCACGGACTGGAACTGCTCATCGCGCGCCGCCTTCAAGTCGCCGCGCTCGAACGCCGCGATGACGCGGTGATAAATCGGCGCGCCGAAGTTGTAGCTGCTGCCCACGGCACCCGTCGCGCCGAGCGCCAGCGCCGCGAGCAGGTATTCGTCGCAGCCCCACGGCACGCTGAACGCGCCACCGTCGAAGCGCAGCGTTTGTTGAAACATCATCAAGTCCGAGTTCGTGAACTTGATGCCGGCGAGGTTTGGGATGCGGTCGCGCGCCTGCGTGAGGAAGTCCGGCATCGGCAGCGTGAAACCCGTGAGCGCCGGGATGTCGTAGTAAAAGAACGGCAGCTCGGGACAACCTCCCGCGATTTCCGCGCAGCAGTCCACGAGCGAGGGAGCCGAGCGCGGCTTGAAGTAACTCGGCGCGAGCGCGCTGACCGCAGCGGCTCCGACCGACTGCGCGTGCGCAGCGAGCGCGCGGGCATCGGCGAGGCAGTTCGTGCCGACGTGGACGATGACCTTCAGCGACGAGCCGCGCGTGACTTCCATCCAGCACACCGCCAGCGCGCGGCGTTCCTCGACGGTGAGAGAGTGGCTTTCGCCCGTGCTGCCGCAGATGAAGGCGAACTTCACGCGGTTGGCGGAGAGGTGGGCCGCCTGCTTCTCGACGATGGCGAGATTGAGCGAGCCATCCGCGTGGAAAGGCGAGTGCGTGGCGGCGACGAGGCCGGTGAGGGGATAGGATTTCATTTGGGTTAGAAAAGGATTTTAGTCGCGAGAGGGCGCAGAGAGCGCAAAGAGTGAAGTGCCAAGCGAACTCGGCCTTTGTGTTCTTTGTGCCCTTTCGCGGCCATTCATTTGCTCGTTGATTCAGCCTGTTCCAAGCGCTGCCAGCAATACCAGAGGCAGCGCGGCAGGTGAAACGGGCCCTTGTAAATCGCGCCCTTCGCGGGCGACGAGACGCGGCCGTTTCGGTGCAAGTAGCCGAACCACTCGCCGTGCTCGGGATCAGGGAAGTGTTTGAAGCTCCAGTCATGCACGAGCCGGTGCATCTCGGCGTAGCGCGGTTCGCCGGTGAGCTGCCACGCGAGCAGCGTCGCGATGATCGCCTCGTTGTGCGGCCACCAGAACTTCATGTCGTGCCAGTATTCCTGCACCGGCTTTCCAAAGAGGTCCGTGAAATAGAACAAGCCACCGTGCTCCGCGTCCCAGCCGCGCGCCCACATCCAGTCGAGGATCGTGCAACCGAGTTGGATGAGTTTTTTGTCGCCGCGCAACTCGCCTTCATGCATCGCGAACCACGCGCACTCGATGGCGTGGCCGGGGTTCAGTGTGCGCCCGTCGTGGTGGTCAATCACGCTGCCATCCGGTGCGACGACTTCAAGCAAGGCGCGGTGCTCGGGTTTCAGAAAATCGCGCTCGATCTCGGCGAAACTGCGGTCAGTCCACTCCGTGCAGGTGCGTCCGCTCACGGTCACGTCGCCGAGGTTCGCGCGCAGCTCCTGTGCGGTAACGATGCCAATCAGATGCGGCCCGATGCTCTTCGTGGGCCGCGTCGGCTCGAACTTGGGCGGCATCACGCCGGGCGTGAAGCTGTGATGGAGGTAAGTGGCAAAGTTTTTCACCGCGTCCTCGGCGGCACGAGCATCGCCGGTGGCCTTGGCGAACGCGGCATTCGCAATCGCGGCGAAACTTTCGCTGTAAACGTAGCGCCGCATCCGCAGCGGCTGCCCCTCGCGCGTGACGGAAAAATACATCTTTCCGTCCGGCGCGTGGCAATGCGCGCGGAGGAATTCGATGCAACTGCGCGCGGCGGCGAGCAGTTCCGCCCGTGCCGGCGACTTGCAGTCGCCGTCGGAGGTCCTGATTGCTCGGTTCGCCGTCTTGCTGCTGGTCGCTGCGGGCGGCGACTGCAAGTCGCCGGCACAGGCGAGCGTGTTGTGGAGCGTCGCAAACATCCACGCGGCACGCCCTTGGAACCACACGCTCTTGTCCGTGTCCACCACGCTGCCGTCGCGGTCAAGGCACGTGAGGATGCCGCCGTGCTCGCGATCCATCCCGTGCTGCAGCCAGAAGGGCATCACGTCGTTCAGCAATGCGTCGCGGTAGTGCGCGGCCAGATGCTCGCGGCCCGCCGAGGTGGTCACATCGGCGCTCATTTCACCGACTTTGCCTTCGCGTCCAGCTCGGCGAGCTTCAGGCGAACGCTGACGATGTAGGGCGCCTCGTTCGTGGTCCAGTGGCCGTAAGTCGTGGTGACGATGGTGGCATCGGGCAGGATTTCCACGCCGGGATAGGCGCAGTCCGCGCCCTTGGTGTTGTCCATGAGGCGAACGTGGTATTGGCCGGGCCTGCCGGTGGCGAGGTCGTCGTAGCGACCGACCCACGCGACCCAATCGCCGGGGAAAGGAGTTTCCTTGCCGCGCGGCGCAACGCTGCGAAACGAGATGAAGAGCCGGCCGTCCGGCAGATACTTGCCGGTGTGGCGGTCGCCATTGAGCGAGTCAGGCATTTCGCGCGGCGCGGTCCACGTGACGCCCTCGTCGCGGCTGAAGATGATGTGAGAGTTCTTGGTGCGGGAATTCTCGCGGAGCAACACGGCGATCTCCTTGCCATCGGGCGAGCGGATGAAGCCGGGTTCGCAAAGGTGAACAGCGGTGTCGTGCTGCACGGCTTCGGGGGCTGACCAAGTCAGGCCGCCGTCGCGCGAGAAGGTTTTGAAGAGCGTGAATTCGACGGGCTTTCTCTGCGCGGCCTTGGCGGTGAAGTAGCGCCCGTCGTCGTGAAACATCGCGAGGTAGTGACCCGGCGTCTTGAGCGGCTCGGTGAAGCCCATCACCACGATGCCGCCCCAATCGCCGACCTGTTTGAGCTCGCTCCACGTCGCGCCGTCGTCCTCGCTCACGGCGAGGCGGGCGGGGTAAAGGCCACTCCACATGATGAGCCGCTTCTTGCCCGCCGCGTCCGCGACGCGGTGGAGCGTGGGGACTTCCTTGCTCGTGGCCCAGCTTGCGGGCGTGGGCAGGCGCTCGCTCCACGTGAGGCCCGCGTCGGTGCTGCGCTTGTAAACGATGCCGCCCTTGCCGTGGCCCTTCGGATACACGATGAGCATCGTCTTGCCGTCTTCGAGCAGCACCGTGGTCGGATGGCCGAGATACTGGCCGGCCTCGCGGTCCACGATGATTTGGCGCTGCGTCTCGGCGGCGAGGTCAATGGTCGGGACGGGGAATGGCGCGGCGGTGGTGACTTGAAGCAGGAGGCCAAGCAGCGCGGCTGAAACGGTTGTGAGAGTCCGGGTGGTTTTCATTTGAGAGAGTTCTGGCTTTGGGGACGAATCATCAGCACCAAGGCGACCGAGAGCATCGCCACACTGGCGAAGACGCCGAAGATGACATTGAGCGGCACCTTCGCGTCGCGCAACGCGCCGAACGCCACGTCGGCGAAGCCGCCGCAACTGATGCTCACGAGGTTCATCACGCCGTAGCCCGTCGCACGCAACTCGGGCCGCACGATCTGCGCGAGGATGGGCATATTGTTGCAGTCGAAGGCGCCCCAGCCGAGACCGAACAGCACGAGGAAAAACACCGCGACCGCAAGCGACCCGGAGTTGCCCACGCCGAAGAGCGACGGGATCAAGAGGCTCATGCCCAGCGCGCTGGTGAAGATGCGTCCGCGCTCGCTGCGGCGCATCCACCGGTCCGCGAGCCAGCCGCCGATCAGCGCACCGCAGAGCGAGGCGATGTTCACGTAGAGCGTCGCGGACACGCCGGCCTTGCCCTGGCCGATGGCGAACTTGTCCTTGAGAATGGCGGGCATCCAGTCCTTCACCACCCAGCCAGCGAGCGCGGGCAAGGTGAAGTAGAGCACGAGCAGAATGAACGAACGGTTGGCGAGAAGTTCTCTCGCGGCAGTCTCGATGGAAGTTTTCGGCTCGGCGACTTCGCCAGTTGCGAGCATGGGCTTGGGCGCGTCGCGCAAAAAACAGAGTAGCGGCAGGGCGTAAAGAATTCCCACGAGGCCCGTGACATCGAACGCGCAGCGCCAGCCCAGCGTCGGCGCGTCCGCCACGTAGCCGCTGAACCCGCCGACCATGATGCCCACGTAGATGCCCATCTGGTGCAAGCCCACCGCGCGCGAACGCGTCCCGCCGGGGTGATGATTCGCGATGAGCGCGAGCGCCGCCGGGATGTAGAACGCCTCGCTCACGCCCATGAGCGAGCGCGCCCAGAGCAGTTCGTCGTAGGACTTCACGTGGCCCGTCCACCACGTCACGAGCGACCAGATGAAGAGGCTTGCACCAACCGTATAACGCCGGCTGAAGCGGTCCGCGAGGTAGCCGCCCACCGGGCTGAGGATCGCGTAAACCCACTTGAACTGCCCGAGCATCATGCCCCAGTTCGCCTCCGTGCCGATGCTCGGAATGTCTCCCATCACCGAGAACTTCATCGCCGCGAGCATCTGCCGGTCGAGGTAGTTCAGCAGCGCGACGGGGAAGAGCAGCGCGACGACGAGCCACGCGGTGCGCCGCGCGGGCGAGGAGGCTTCGGTCATGGCTGCCATCTCCATACTTCGGGTGAACGCACGCCGGGGCGTTGCTCGCCGTTGATGAAAACCCAGGCTCCCTTCCAAAACACGGCGGTCACGGTGACGCGCGGTGCGGGCGCTCCGCCCATTTCTGTCCAGGCGTTCTTCGCCGTGTCGTAGGCGAGGATGGTTTTTGGAAAACCCTTGTGCTCCGTCGGCGGGGTGGTGAGTTGCGCCGCATCGTCGCCGCTGACGACGAGGAACTGCGTTTCGCCCAAGGTCGGCGCTGGCGAAGGCGCGGCCACGGCGAAACGTGGCAAGTCAGCGATGCGCTTCCAGCCCTTGCCGGGCGTGTAGCGGTAGCCGTCGCGGAGGTAAGTCCGCACGGGCTTTCCATCCGGTCCAGCGCTCAAGTCCGCGCCGCTGACGAGGAAGAACGAGCCGTCCTGCGCCGCCGCGACCGCGAGCATCCGCGCCGGACCGGGCCAAGGTTCCAGTTCGTGCCACACGGGCGGCTTCGCAGCGAGGTCGAGCGCGTAGAAAGTTTTCAGAGCCGAAGTCGAGTCAGGCTTTTCCGTGCCGCTGGCGACATAGAGTGTGTTGCCGAGCAGAGCGCCGCTCATGTTCGCGACCGGACGTGGCAACGGCGCGAGCGGCTTCGTCGCCAGTTTGCCCCCGCGCCACTCGAACCGGAAGCAGTCGGCGTAGTGCCGCACTGCATCACTGCCACCGACGCACACGACTCTGCCGCCGTGCGCCACACTCACGCCGTAGCCGAGCGGACGTGGCAGTTTCCCAGCGATCTTCCACGCACCGTCAGGCTTTTCCAGCATGAAGACCGTGTCATACCAGACCTTCTTTCCGCCCTCCCACGGTTTCTTGTCCGGGAAATTCGCGCCGCCCGCCGCAAGC
The DNA here is from genome assembly GCA_964478755.1 of uncultured Klebsiella sp. Lineage (GTDB taxonomy): Bacteria > Verrucomicrobiota > Verrucomicrobiia > Limisphaerales > SXTU01 > SXTU01. The sequence goes on along the minus strand of CAYZJP010000005.1, from coordinate 18,607 downwards.
AACGCACTGCCGCTCACGCCGGCGAACATGGAGGCGAAGCCTTCCTTGTCCGGCAGCGAAGGCAACTGTGACCAGCCCGACGGATCAGCGGCGATGGCGGAGCAGGCGGTCAGCGCAGCGGTCATTCCAAGGCAGAAGCAGGTTGTCTTCAATCACAGGCCTTCTGCTTCGCCTTCGGTGGCGGCGGAGTGTATTCGGGCTTGGCCGGGTTGTAGTTGGGATTCGGCGTCGGCATTTGAGCGGCGACTGCTGTGCGCCACGCGTGCAGACGGGCGCGGAGTTCTTTCGCCTTGTCCGGCTGCAACGCGGCAAGGTCGCGCTGCTCGCCAATGTCTTCTCTGAGGTTGTAAAGCTCGGCGTGCATGTCGTTGAAGAACTCGACAAGCTTGAAGTCGCCGGAGCGGATCGCGCTGTAGGGCGTCGCGCCGCCGAGCTGGTAGTGCTGGTGGTGCGGGTAATGCCAAAAGAGTTCGGAGCGGGCGAGCTTGCCGGTGCCGCGAAGCAACGGCACCAGACTGAGACCGTCACGCCCGGACGGCCCGGTGGGTGAAATGGGATTGGGAGATTTCAGTCCGGCCATTTCCAGCAGCGTCGGGAACAAATCCATCGTGATGACCGGCGTGTCGCTGACGCTGCCGTGCTTCGTCACACCCGGCCAATGCACGATGAGCGGCACGCGCACGCCGCCCTCGTAGGCCGAGGCCTTGCCGTAGCGCAGCGGCTTGTTGGACGTGGTGCCGCGCGTGATGAGTCCGCCGTTGTCCGACGTGAAGATGACGATGGTGCGGTCGGCGAGCTTGAGTTCGTCCAGCCTCTTGCGCACGCGGCCCACGGCTTCGTCGAGGCTCTCGACCATCGCGGCGTAGGCGGCATTTGAGTGCGTGAGGCCGGGCCGGAGTTTCGCGCGATACTTCGCGACGAGATCGGCGCGGCCTTGAATCGGCGTGTGAACGGCGAAATGCGGCAGATAGAGGAAGAACGGCTGGTCCTTCGCCGCCTCAATGAACTTCTCTGCCTCTTCGGCCAGCCGGTCGGTGACATACTCGCCGTCCTTGCCCTCGGTGAGCGTCGGGATTTTCCACGGCGCGAAGTAGCTCGGTGGCGCGGGCTTGTCCGTGCCGGCGATGTTCACGTCGAAGCCGTGCTTCTCCGGGTAATACTCCTCGGTGCCGAGATGCCACTTGCCGATGCTGCCGGTGCGATAGCCGGCGGACTTGAACGCGTCGGCGATGGTCTTCTCAGTGAGCGGCAGAAACTTCGTCCAGTCTGGCACGAGCAGCTTCGGATTGTCTGGCATGAGGCCGGGAATCCAATCGGTGATGTGCAGGCGCGCGGGATACTTGCCGGTCATCAGCGCCGCGCGCGTCGGCGAACAGACGGTGCAGGCGGAGTAGTTCTGCGTGAACTTCATCCCGTCGCGCGCAAGCCGGTCGAGATGCGGCGTCTCGTAGAAGTCGCTGCCATAGCACGCGAGGTCCGTCCAGCCGAGGTCGTCGGCGAGGATGAGGACGACGTTCAGTTTCTCGGACACGGCGGCGAAGGCACTTGAAGAAACAAGGGCCAACACGAGGGCAGCCAGTGCAACGAAAAGCGCCGGAGCGCGGCGCTCACGCCACTTCGATGTTCGCTTATATCCGTGTCCATGCCTGTTCATTGGTGGTTGAGAATTATGGGACGGACAGGATTGTCCGCCGCCGGTTCACCATTCGCCTTCGCTTGAGAACTTCTTCTTCGCGACGTCGCGGAAGGCCGCGCCCGCCGCGTCCATTTCCCTGAGCACCTGCTCGAAGGGCTTGCCCGCCGCCCCGCGCGCGGCGGGGATGACGGTGTCGCACTCGTTGCTGTCCATGAAACGCGCGGCTTCGAGCAGCCGCGCCTCGTCGGCCTTCGGCACGGCGAGAAAGCCATGCTTGTCCGCGTGGATGAGCTGGCCCGGCTCGATGCGCTGGCCGAAGACCTCGACCGCGCAGCCCCAGCGCACGGGCGTGACCCACGCGTGGCCGACGCAGAATCTGCGAGCAAGCGCCTTGAAGCCGGCGTTGGTCATCTCGTCCACGTCGCGGATCGCGCCATCGGTGATGGTGCCAACGCAGCCAAGCGCGCGATGCGTGTTCGCGTTCACCTCGCCCCAGAACGAGCCGATGACGCGCGGCTTGTCCAGATCTTGCACCACGACGATTTTCGGCCCCGGCACGCTGGCGAGGTAACGGCGGTATTCACTTTGCGCGCCGGCCTTTTGCTTGTGCGCCGGGTTGCTCGGCTCGACGACGACCGTGACCGCGTAGCCAACCATCGGCCCCATCTGCGGCATGAAGTCGCGCGTCTCCTCGAGGTTGATGGCGTCGCGGGTGCGGTCGTGCTTCGTAATTTGCTCCCAGCCGTTGTAGATGGTCGGCGTGTTCCAGCGCTTGAGCAGGAGCAGTTCGGCGTGGGTAAGGGTGGGTGCGGGATTCATTTTAGGTTCGTCTCGTGAAGCTCACGCGAAGAACGCGAAGCGTGCAAAGGAAAAACTTCCACGGATGGACGACGGTGAACTTTGAACTTTGAACTTCGCAGCTCGGTTCGTATCGTCCGCCGCGTGTCCGCACCGGCTGAACTCCGCGCCAGCACGCGCTTTTGCGCGGTTTTCGGGCATCCGGTCCGGCACTCCGCCTCCCCGGCGATGCACAACCCCGCGCTCGCCGCGCTGGGCCTCGACTGGCGTTATCTCGCCTGCGACGTGCATCCCGACCGGCTGCGTGAGGCCATTGCGGGCGCGCAGGCGATGAAATTCATCGGCCTCAATCTCACCATCCCGCACAAGCTGCTCGCCGTGGACATCGTGGATGAACTCGACTCGTCCGCGAAAACATGGGGTGCGGTCAACACCGTGCGCTTCGAGGCGAAGGACGCGTCTGACGCGTGGCAGCCGCTCGCGAAACTGAACCCGGAGGAGGTCGGCGAGATGCGTTCGCTTGGCTTCAACACAGATGCCGATGCCATCACGCGTTCGTTGCGCGAAGACCTCGCCTTCGAGCCACGCGGCGCTAGTGTGCTTCTGCTCGGCGCGGGCGGCGCAGGGCGAACTGCCGCGTTGAAGCTCGCGACCGATGGCGTCGGCTCGCTCTTCATCATCAACCGCACTGCGAGCAAGGCGGAGGAACTCGCGGCGGAGATTCGTTCACGCTTTCCGTCGGTGCGAGCGCACGCGGGCTGGCCGGAAACTGATGTGGACCTCGTGTTGAATTCGACTTCGCTCGGTTTGAAGCCCGGCGACGGCTCACCACTGGACGAGACGAAGTTCCCGCTAAACCGGGCGCGTGCGGTGTATGACATGATTTACCGTCCTGCCGAAACGCCCCTGCTCCGCGCCGCGAAGGCCGCTGGCTGCAAGATCGCGAACGGTCTCGGCATGTTGCTCTACCAAGGCGTCAAGGCGCTGGAGATTTGGACCGGCCAGCCCGCGCCCGTCGAGTTGATGCGCGCGGCGCTGCTCAAGAATGTTTATGGGAGCACCTGAAGCCCACCCGCTGGCCGGCGTGCCGTTCCACTTCTGGTCGTTCACCTTCTTCGTGTTCGGCAGCATCGTCGGCAGCTTTCTGAACGTGTGCATCCATCGGATGCCGCTGGGTGAGAGCATCGTCTCGCCGCCGTCGCACTGCCCGCACTGCAAGTATCAGATTCCCGGCTATCTCAACATCCCGCTGGTCACGTGGCTCTGGCTGCGCGGCAAGTGCGCCAACTGCGCCGCGCGCATCTCGCCGCGCTACTTCGCGGTCGAGCTGCTCACGGCGCTGACGTTCCTCGCGACGTGGCTGCATTTCGGCGCGAAGGGTTTCGCGCCGCCCATAATCTATTGCGTGCTGCTGGCGGGCTTCATCGCCGCCACGTTCATTGACTTCGAGCATTTCATCATCCCGGACGAGATCACCATCGGCGGCATCGCGGCGGGCGTGGTGCTGTCGGGACTGTTCCCCGAAATCCACAACGGGGCGAAGGCGGCGGACGGCTTGAAGGCTGCGGCGCTGGGCGCGGTGGTCGGCGGCGGGCTGATCTACGGCATCCTGCGGCTGGGCAAGCTGCTCTTTGGCCAGCACCGCATCGTGCTGCCAGACAACTCGCTTGTCACCTTCACCGAGAACGAGCTGCTATTGCCGGACGGCCCGGTGAGCTACGAGGAGCTTTTCTACCGCAGCAGCGACACCGTCGTCTTCCACGCCGCGCGGCTGGAACTGGTGGACCGCTCGTATTGGAATGTGGACGTGCGGCTCTCGCCCGCGAAGCTGCGCGTCGGTGCGGACGCGTTCGATCCGTCCACCGTGCATCACATGGAGGCGGTGACGAGCGGCCTCGTGCTGCCGCGCGAGGCGATGGGCTTCGGCGACGTGAAGTTCATGGCGGCCATCGGCGCATTCCTCGGCTGGCCGGCGGTGCTGTTCTCGCTCATGGTCAGCGCATTGATTGGCTCGGCCGTCGGCGTCTCGCTCATCGCGCTCAAGCGCCGCGAGTGGTCCAGCCGGCTTCCTTACGGACCCTACATCGCGCTCGCGGCGGTCATCTGGCTGTTCGCGCGCGGGCACATTGTGGCCTGGCTGTCGGGGCGGTGACTTGACTTTTCGCTTCACGCAAAGAACGCAAAAGGCGCAATGAAACGCGAGCTGGTCCCAATCTCCTTTGCGTCCTTCGCGTTCTTTGCGTGAGGCTCAACTCACCTTGAACCAGACGGTCTTCAAGTAAGCCGGCTCGTCGCGCGTGATGGGAAAGTCCGGCGGTTGCGGGACGTAATGCTGCTGCAGGATGCGCCGGCCCGCCTGCTGAATCATCGCTTCGATGGTCGCGAGAAATCCCTCCGGAGACAGCGTCGCGCAGTTCGTGGAGGCGAAGAGGATGCCCTCCGGCTTCAGCAGTGGCAACGCGAGTGTGACGAGTTTCCCGTAGTCCTTCTCCGCGCGGAAGACGCCGCTCTCCTTCGACTGCGAGAAGGTCGGCGGGTCCAGCAGCACAGCGTCGAACGGTCGGCCCTTCTTCGCCAGCCGTCGAAGCCAGTCGAACACGTCGCCGTAGATGAAGTCGTGCGCGGCTGGGTCGAGTCCGTTCAGCGCGAAGTTGCGCCGGCCCCAGTCCAGATACTTCTTCGAGAGATCGAGGCTCGTGGTGTGCGCGCCCGACTTCGCCGCCGCGATGGAGAAGCCGCAGGTGTAGGAGAAACAATTCAGAAGCCGGAAGTCGGAAGTCGGAAGTCGGAATCGAAAATCCGCAGCGATGTGGCCCGTGAGCAACCGACGGCGGTTGTCGCGTTGGTCGAGGAAGAGGCCGTAGCTATAGCCCTCGGTGAAGCTGAGTTCAAACCGAAGTCCGTTTTCAAGCACCATGAAACGCTCCGGGGCGGCGTCACCAAGGACGAGTTGCGGCGAAGATTGCTCGGCCTTGGTCTGGCGCACGCGCCGATCGAGGCGCTTGTGATACGCGCCGTGCAGGTTGAGTTGCTTGAGCCACGCGGCGAGCTGGTTGGTCTGTGCATCGGTGAGCGCGGCCTCGGATAGCGAGAGAAGATAATTGCCAAGCCGCTCGACTTGCCAGCCGGGCCAGCCATCAGCCGCACCGTGAATGAGGCGGAAGGCGGAGGCGGAAGACGCTTCCATCAGAGCGTGGCGTATCGCGAGGCGCGCATCCGCTGCGAAGTCCGCCGATGCGTGGAAAGTGGTCTCCACACCGCTGGCCGGATGCGTCAGTGTCAGTTCCTGCGCGTGCAGAAAAACCCGCGCGGCGGGCGTGCCACCATAGAGCGTGTCGCCAAGGATGGGGAAGCCGCTGGCCGCTGCGTGGACCCGGATTTGATGCGTGCGGCCCGTGAGCGGGTCGGCGAGAACTTCCCACGTTCCGTGTTCCGCGTTCTGTGTTCCGGATTTGAAGCGCGTCTCCGCCGGTTCGCCACCCGCGCCGGTCGGCATACTGGTATATCGCGCGCCGTCGCGGGCGATGTTGCTGCGCACCGTGAGTTCGCGCTTGGGCGGCGGGCGGTCGCTGACGAGCAGGTAGCGTTTTGAGACCTTGCGTTGCTCGAACTGTTCGGACAGCGATTTGTTCGCCAGCGGGGTCTTGCCGAAGACGAGGACACCGCTGGTCTCCTTGTCGAGCCGGTGGATGATCGCGAGGTCGGCCCAGCGCGGCTCGCGGTGGCGCAGCCAATCGTAGATGCCCTCGCCAGCAAACGGCGCGGGGGCGTGCGTGTTCCAGCCGGGGGGCTTGTTGACCACCAGCAGGTGCTCGTCTTCAAAGAGGACGCAGGGGGGATTCACGCAACAGGGGAATGAGAGAAAGACTACGATGAAGAATAAGAGCGAGAGGGAAGCACTGATGCGGGCGTGACTTCTTACTCTTGATCGTAATCTTGCTCACAATCCGAACCGTTCACCGCAGGAGAAACAATTCCTTCTTCGCGCTGCCCTTCTCGAACGTCACGCTTTCCGTGTCAATCTTCAGCAGGAACGCGCCCTCGATGCGGTCGCCGAGCGCGAGGGTCTTGCCGTTCACGATGGCCGTGGTCTTCTTCTTGCCCCGGATGATGCCTTGCAGCTTCAACTCCGGGAACTCGATGGCGGCTATCTTGGTGTGGTCGTCTCCTTTTTTTGTGTTGTCAGCCGTGACCGGCGGTGCGGGCTTGACGGGCGGAATAACCACTGGAGTTGAATTGGTCTCCACCTTCGCCACTGGCGGTGGTGTCACGGGCGGCGGCGGTTTGACGATGGGAGGGGAAACCACGGGGTCGGGCGGGTTCGCAGGTGGGACAACGACGGCGACGACCGGGTTGGTGGTCTTGGGCGCGGGCGGTTCCGGAGTGACGGCTTTGGTCGGCGGCGTCACGGCGACCGCGGCGTTGGTTTTCACCGGCGCGTTGGTCGCCGTCGGAGGCGTGACGGGCGGCGGCTTCACTGTGACCGGCGGCGGCTTGACGGCGGGCGGCGTGACCTTCGCAACCTTGTTGGTGGGTGGCTCGTCGTCGGGTGGCGTCTCCGCGTAAGGCTGCCAGGCCTGCCGCTCCTTCCACCACTTCGCGAAGAAAAAACCGGACGCGCCCAACAGTGCCACGATGACCAAGCCAATGCCCGCCACCGGCAGCCATGCGGGCCGTTCTCGGGCGGCCACGGGCGTCATCGGGACCGGCAAATCCGCGATGCCCTTGGGACCGCGCGGGCGTGTCTGTGCCTGCGCCTGCGCCTGGGTCTGAGACTCGGCGGCGCGCTTCAGGGCGTCGTTGATGAGGCTCATACCCGGATGTGGCCCTCCAGTTCGCGGATGGCGGTGCCGACCATGTTGAAGTTCACGCGGTCGCGCTTCTGCACGAAGGCGGCGAGCAGGCACTTGTCCGCCAGGGCGTTGACGAGGCGCGGGATGCCGCCGCTGTAGCGGTGAATGCGCCAGACGGCGGGCGCGCTGAAGTAGGGCGAGCCGTTCGCGCCGCACGCGGCGAGGCGGTGCTGGATGTATTGGCTGACCTCGCGCGGCGTGAGCGGGGCGAGATGGTAGCGGACCGTGATGCGCTGGCGGAGCTGCCGCAGCTCGTGTTTGTTCAGCCGGTCACGCAGCTCCGGCTGGCCGAGCATGATGATTTGCAGAAGTTTGCGGTCGTCGGTTTCGAGGTTGGAGAGCAGCCGCACTTGCTCCAACAACTCCGGCGTGAGGTCCTGCGCCTCGTCAATGATGAGCACGGCGTCGTGGCCCTTCATCACCTGGTCGAGGAGGAACTGGTTGAGCGCCGCGACGGTCTCGAGCCGGTCCATGCCTTTGACTTGCAGGCCGAACTCCATCGCGATGGCCTTCATCAACTGGTCGGAGTTGAGCACCGGATTGAGGATGAGCGCGGTCGCGTAGTTGGGGCCGAGATGCTCGAGCAAGGCGCGGCAGATGGTGGTCTTGCCCGCGCCGACCTCGCCGGTGAGCTGCACGAAGCCCTTGCGCTCGCGGATGCCGTAGAGGAGATGGTTCAGCGCCTCGCGATGCTTCGCGCTGTAGAACAGGAGCCGCGGGTTCGGGTTGATGTTGAACGGCGGCTCGCGCAACCCGTAGTAATTCAGATACACGCTTTTGCCGGAGTGTTACGCCAGAGGCAGGCGGCAGGAAAGCTTAGAAATGTGCGCCGGATTTGAAGTTTCCAAATCTCCGCGCCACCGCTAGTTTCCGCGCGCCCGAAGATGATCCTCGTCATAGACAACTACGACTCGTTCACCTTCAACCTCGTGCAGTATCTCGGCGAGTTGAAGGCGGACCTGCGCGTCGTGCGCAACGACGAGGTCACGCTCGACCAAATCCGCGAACTTAAGCCTGAGCGCATCCTCGTCTCGCCTGGTCCGTGCTCGCCGCGCGAGGCCGGCCTGTCCAACGACATCATCCGCACGTTCGGCCCGCAGCTCCCGCTCTTTGGAGTCTGCCTCGGCCACCAGTGCATCGGGCACACGTTCGGCGGCGAGGTGGTGGTGAATTACCGGATGATGCACGGCAAAACGTCGCCCATCCGGCACAACGGCGAGGACCTCTTCGCTGGAATGCCAAATCCATTCAATGCCACGCGCTACCACTCGCTCGTCATCAAGCGCGACACGCTGCCCGCCTGTCTCGAGATCACCGCCGAGACGGCCGAGGGCGAGATCATGGGTGTGCGCCATCGCGAGCTGCCGATTTGGGGCGTGCAGTTCCACCCGGAGAGCATCCTCACGGAAAACGGCCGCCAGCTCATGGCGAACTTTTTGAAGTTGCAGAAACGGGACTGACTTCTGTCTTGCCTGTGCGGGTCTCGCAGTGACTTCCGCTCGCCTTCGCGCGTCTGCTCAGGCAAGAATCGTCCTCACATGAAAGCCTCGTCCGTCCGCGTCATTCTCTTTGCGCTCCTTTGTGTTTTTTGCGGCCAAGCCTCCGCCGCGATCGCTGGCAGACGACCGAACATCCTCTTCATTCTCACCGATGACCAAGGCTACGGGGACATCTCCGCGCACGGCAACCCGGTGCTCAAGACTCCCAACATGGACCGCCTGCGCGCCGAGGGCGTGCGTTTCACGGACTTTCACGTCAGCCCCACCTGCGCACCCACGCGCAGCGCGCTTTTGACCGGCCGGCACGAGTTCAAGAACGGCATCACGCACACGATCCTCGAACGCGAGCGGCTCACGCTCAAGGCCACAACGCTCGCTCAAGTCCTCAAGTCCACCGGCTACACCACCGGCATTTTTGGCAAGTGGCACCTCGGCGACGAGGCCGAGTATCAGCCCAACCATCGCGGCTTCGACGAGGTCTTCATCCACGGTGCGGGCGGCATCGGCCAGTCGTATCCCGGCAGTTGCGGCGACGCGCCGGGCAACAAGTATTTCGACCCGGCGATTCTGCACAACGGCAAGTTCGAGAAGACCAAAGGCTACTGCACCGACGTTCTCTACGCGCAGGCGACGACGTGGATGGACACGGCGCGCAAGAGCGGCAAACCCTTCTTCGCCTACATTCCGTCCAACGCGCCGCACGCGCCCTACAACGCACGCCCCGAGGACAAGGCACTTTACGCCGACAAGGTCGCCGAGCCAGCCGCAAGCTTCTTCGGCATGCTGCACAACATTGACCAGAACATCGGCAAGCTGCTGGCCAAGCTCGACGAGTGGGGCATCGCCAAGGACACGCTCGTCGTCTTCATGAACGACAACGGCGGCACCGGCGGCGTCTCGGTCTTCAACGCCGGGATGCGCGGCGCGAAAGGCACCGCGTGGCTCGGTGGCACACGCGCCTGTTCCTTCTGGCGCTGGCCCGGCACGCTCCAACCCGCCGACTGCGGCGTGCTCGCGGCGCACATTGATTTCTTCCCGACCATCGCCGAGATCACCGGCGCGAAACTCTCCGACGCGGTGAAGCAACAAGTCGAGGGTCGCAGTCTCATCTCGTTGCTGGAGAAGCCCGACGGTGCTTTGCCTGACCGCATCCAATTCACGCACGCGGGACGCTGGCCGAAATTTTCAGACCCGAACCTCGCGAAGTTCGCGATGTGCAGCGTGCGCAACACCCGCTGGCATCTCGTCTCGCCGAACGGCGGCGCGGAGCCGAAGTGGCAGCTCTTCGACGTGCAGGCTGACTACGGCGAGAAGACGGACGTGTCCGCGCAACATCCCGAAGTGGTGAAACACCTCGCCGCCGCCTACGACCAGTGGTGGACCGACGTGCAGCCGATGCTGGTGAACGAAAAGGTCGTCGGCCCGAGGCTCAATCCCTTCGCCGAACTCTACTGGAAGCAGTTTGGCGGCGGCCCCACCGAGGCGGATTACAAGCGCATGGATCCGACGCAGCCGTGGCCCGCGCCCGGCGACGGTAAGAAAAAAGCCAAGAAGAACTAGCCCGATGCTTCGTGCGAAAACGCGCAGCCGTCAGTTCTTCTTCACTTTCACCGAATTCTTCGCGACGGCTTCCTCGGCTTCGGCGGCCTTGGTGAGCGCGGCCCACTGCTCCTTCGACAGCAAGCCTTCGAGGCGGCCCTTGAAGTCCTTCAGGCCCTTCTCCTGCGCCTCTTTCCTCAACTCCTCCGTGCCGGCCTTGTCGCCCTTCAACTGGCCGAAGCGATCCTGATACGCCTCGTGCGTGGCCGTGAGCACCTCGTCGAAGACGCCGTTAATCGCCGCTACGAGCTTGCGCTGTTCGGCGGTGAGGATCGTGTCCACGCGGTCCTTGAACTGGTCGCGCGCCTCCTCGTGCGCCTTGCGCGCGGCGTCGCGGTCCGCTTCGGAGGCATTGGGGTTCTGCTTGATGGCCACGCCGAGCTTTTGAAGTTTTTCGTTGCCCATGATTTCCTCCCGCGCGGCGACGAGCTTGTCGCGTTGCTCCGGGGTTAGCAGGAGTGCGGCGTTCAAACCCGGGATGAACGGCCCGGTGAGCGGGTTCTTTTTCGCCGACCAAAGCGGGAACCCGCCGAGGTCGGTGTTCTTTTCCTTTTGTGCCAGCGCGGGCAAGGCGAGCGCGGTGCAAAGGGCGAACAGGCATGGAAACACGAGGAAACGAACGGGTGAAACGGTGGTTTTCATGGTGGCAGGCTACACTGGCTCAATGTGGGTTCAACAGGAAAAACAGCCCTATTCTTCCGGCTTCCGGTCGCCCACGTGGCGGCAGACGCCGCGTTTGCTGGCCGCCACGAAATTGATGAGCAACTTGGCCGCATCGCCGCGCGCGGAAGCCTGCGCCTCGGCCAGCGCGTCGCGCCAAGGTTTTTCGCTTAGGAACAACAGGTGGTAGAGGTGGCGCAGCTCAAGCCGTTGCTCCGGCGCGCAACCGTTGCGCCGCAGGCCGATGACGTTCAGCCCGCAGATGCCGTTGTCGCCGGTCGCGATGCAGAACGGCGGCAAGTCCTGGCTGATGCCGGCGCCGCCCTGCATCAGCGCAAGCGTGCCGACGCGCGTGAACTGGTGCACGAGGCAGTTGCCGGAGAGAAACGCCCGGTCGCCAATCTCGACGTGGCCCGCGAGCAGCACGCCGTTGGCGAGGATGACGTGGTCGCCGAGGCGCGTGTTGTGCCCGACATGGCTGTGCGCCATGAGACAATTGTGCGAGCCAATGAGAGTGTTCTCCGTGAGCTTGTTCGAACGATGCACCGTGACATGCTCGCGGAAGACATTGTCGTCGCCGATGACGAGGCGCGTCGGTTCGTCCTTGTATTTCAAGTCCTGCGGCGCGTCGCCGATGACGCATCCGGCGTGGAAACGGTTCCGCGCGCCGATGCTCGTGTTTCCGGTGAGATGCACGTGCGGCCCGACCACACAGCCCGCGCCAAGCGTCACATGCGCGTCAATCACGGCGTAGGGGCCGACGCTCACGTCAGCGGCGAGATGCGCGGTCGGGGCGATGATGGCCGTCGTGTGAATCATTTCAGGCGTAGAAATACCCAAGTTCGCGCAATGAGACAAAATCCTTCGCGCGCTCCGTTGTCCGCCGGCCGAGGATGACGTGGTCAAGCACGTCAATCTTGAGCAACTGCCCGGCGCGGATGAGATCGCGCGTGACCTTGATGTCCGCCTCGCTCGGCGTTGGGTCACCGCTGGGGTGGTTGTGGACCAGCACGATGGCGGCTGCGTTCGCGGCGATGGCGTGCTTGAAGACCTCGCGCGCATGGACGTGGATGGCATCAAGCGTGCCCTGCGAGATGCGTTCCAAACGGATGAGCCGGCGGCGCGTGTTCAACAGCAGCACAAGGAAGTGCTCCACCTCATAACCGCGCGCATCCTCACGCAGCAGATCGGCGATGCGGTCGGGCGTGTCGAGCAGCGGCGACTCGGCGCGCAGCTCGGCTGCCATGCGGCGGGCGAGCGTGAACGCGGCCTGGAGCGTCACCGCCTTGTCGCGCCCGATGCCCTTCACGGCGCACAGCTCGTCCACCGACGCCTGCGACAACCGGTCGAGCGTTTGGAACTTCGCCAGCAATTCCTGCCCGATGACCAGCGCGGATTTTCCCTGCAAGCCCGTGCGCAGCAGGATGGCGATGAGGTCGGAGTTGGCCAGCGAGTCAGCGCCGTTGGCCGCGAGCCGCTCGCGCGGGCGCTCGCTGGCGGGAATGTCCTTGATGCGCGGGCTGCTCACAGTTCCTTGACCACAAACTCCGCGAACTCCGCGTGCAGGTGCGGCGGGATGCGTGCCTTGAAACGCGCGGTCTTGCCATTGTAGTTGCGCGCGACGACTTGCGCGACCTCGTGCAGCTTCGCGACCACGCCGGCCTCCGCGTGTGGGATGGACAGCTCGACGAACTCCCGAACGGGCCGCAGCGCGGTGCCCAGTTCACTCATAAACGCCTCGAAACCCTCGCCGGTGCGCGCCGAGACGGCGACGGCGCGCGGATGAGCCATCAGCCAGCGCGCGACCAGATCCGGCTCGGCGCGGTCAATCTTGTTCAGCACGAGCATCGTCGGCTTGTCGGCGGCATGGATTTCCGCCAGCACGTCGTTGACGGCGCGGATGTGGTCCTCGGCCTGCGGGTGCGAGCAATCCACGACGTGCAGCAACAGGTCGGCCTCGACGACCTCCTCGAGCGTGGCCTTGAACGCCTCGACGAGCCGGTGCGGGAGCTTGCGGATGAAGCCCACGGTGTCGGAGAGCAACACGTTTTGGTTCGTCGGCAAGCGCAGGCGGCGCGTCGTCGGGTCGAGCGTGGCGAAGAGCTTGTCCTCGGCGAGCACCGTCGCGCCGGTGAGCTGGTTGAAGAGCGTGGACTTGCCGGCGTTGGTGTAGCCGACGATGGACGCGAGCGGCCACTGGTTGCGTTGACGGCCCGCGCGCTGCGTGGTGCGCTGGCGGCGGACGGTGTCGAGTTCCTCGTCGAGCTTCTCGATGCGCTCGGAGATTTTGCGGCGGTCAGCCTCGAGCTGGGATTCGCCCTCGCCGCCGATTGCGCCCACGCCGCCGCGCTGACGCGAAAGGTGCGTCCAGTAACGCGTGAGGCGCGGGAGCAGATACTGGAGCTGCGCCAGCTCGACTTGGAGCTTGCCCTCACGAGTGCGGGCGCGCTGTGCGAAAATATCGAGGATCAGCGCGGTGCGGTCCATCACGGTGCCGTCGAAAACCTTTTCGAGGTTGCGCGTCTGCGCGGGCGAAAGCTCGTCGTCGAAGATGATCGTGTCCACCTTCAACTCGCGGCAGGTCCGGGCGAACTCCTCGGCCTTGCCGGTGCCGATGAAGGTCGCGGGGTTGATGGACTCCAGCTTCTGCGTGCCTTCGCCGACGATTTTCGAGCCGGCAGTGCGCGCGAGCTCGGCCAGTTCGGCTATGGCGTCCGCCGTCTCCCACGGCGCGCCGGCCTTCAGCTCCACGCCGACGAGGAAGACGCGCTGGGCGCGGTGCTTGGGATTGGCGATGAGGGCTTTCAAAGCAGTTCGGGGCGCACCGTAGCACGCGGCGGGGCGGGGCGGAAGCGCGGCGTGCCGGCGGTTGGCAACCGCCGTTGGTGGGCGACGGGCGGGCCGGACGGCGACTGCAAGTCGCCGACACGGGTCATGGCGCTGGTGGAGTGGCTGCCGGTTGATGGAGTTCGAACTTGAAGTCCAACCGCACGCTGGTGCGCGTTGCGTCAATGGTCGGCGTGACTTTGATGACAGGTCCGGTCTCAGTGCCGTCAGGCTGACGATCCCGGATCGAGACCTCCGCTTCGCGTCCGCTGACGGTGATCACGCGTGGCATGGCCAACACATCAGTGCCATCAGCTTGCTCGGCCCGTTGAAGAATTGCCTTGAACTGGTCAGGCGTAAAAGTCCCACCGTTTTGAAACTGGCTGAAGCCGAGCTGCTCCAACTGGGACTTGGACATCTCAATGATTCGGGCCGCCACCATGACGCTGTCGCCGGAAATCTCAGGCGTCATGAAACCCAGGATTTGCTTGCCGGGCGTGGCCGATTGCCACGCGCCGAGAGCAAGGGTGTGGCCCAAGAAGATGTTCGCCGAGGACGTGGTCCTGTGAGAAATGACTCTGGGCGCAGCAGCTTGTTCCGGCGCGCTGGTCGTCGCGCTTGGGTTTGGCGCAGACTTCGATGAAGCGCCGCGCTGCTCGTTGCGCAGGCGCGTGACTTCATTACGGAGCCGGGCGAGTTCGAGCGTCTCGGCCTCGGCGAGGGCAGGGTTATTCGTGGCACGGGACTTGGCGGCGAGTTCCAATTCCTCCAGCCTGCGGCGTGAGTGCGTGTAGTCGCGATCTGCGTCCGCAAACGCAATTCCCAGTTGGCGGTAATCGTAGCGGAGGTTGTAAAGGCAGACGCCGAGCATGACATTCGCAGCCAGGGAGAGATACAGAAAGAGTCGTCCGCGATGCATGGCAAGTCAGTGAACGGAGAGTAGCACTTGGGAGTGTGGTGAACAGCGGGGATTTGCCGCCGCTCCTGCCTGCCAAACGCTTGCGCTGTGTCCTACACTGCGGGCGTGATCGCTGCGGCCAACATCTCCGTCGTCATCCCGACGCTGAACGAGGCGGCGGAGCTGCCGGAGACGTTGCGGCGGCTGCGGCGCGTGCCGGAAGTGCATGAAATCATCGTGGCAGATGGCGGAAGTGGCGATGAGACGCTTCCACTCGCAGCGGCGGCGGGCTGCCTCGTGGTGAACTGCGCCGCCGGACGCGGGCGGCAGTTGCGCGCGGGCGCGGAGCGGGCGACGGGCGAAGTCCTCTTGTTCCTGCATGCGGACACGTGGGTTCCGCCGGAGGCGGGGCGGGCGCTGCTCGCTTGCCTGGCGCGGCCCGGCGTGGTGGCCGGCGGTTTCCACAAGGTCTTCCGCGACCCGCCGAGCTGGCTGGTGCGCGGGGCGCGGTTCAAGTGCCGGTGGCGGCTGCTCGTCGCGCGGCGCGTGATGGCGGATCAGGGGATTTTCCTGCGACGTGAGACGCTCACGCGCATCGGCGGCGTGCCGGACGTGCCGCTCATGGAAGAGTTCGAGCTGTGCCAACGGCTGCGTCCGCTGGGCCGACTCGCCCTGGCGGACGCGACGGTGCGGACCTCCGCGCGGAAGTTCGCCCGGCTCGGCGTCCTGCGCACCTACGCGCTGATGTGGCGGGTGACGCTGGGTTACTACCGGGGCGTGCCGTTGGAGGAGTTGCGCCGACGCTACGAGGGGTGAGCCAGTCTTCAACGCAGAGACGCAGAGGGCGCAAAGAAGCGCGGAGAGTAAGACCCTGAGCGACCAAATGGTGAAGGATGGTTGTCTCTGCGATCCTCCGCGCACTCTGCGTCTCTGCGTTGATGAGAATTGCAACCTCGTCAGTGTCGTTCCGACTTGAGAACAGGTCTTCCTCCCGTTTCTCCGCGTCTTTGCGTCCTTGCGTTAAAGTTTTGCCTCGCCCGCCCGCCTGCTCAATCTTTGCCTATGTTCCGGCTCGGGCCGCTTGAGCTTCAGTCCAACTTGTTCCTCTCGCCGCTGGCGGGCTACACGAACCTGCCGTTTCGGCTCGTGATCCGTGAGGTCGGCGGCGTGGACCTGTGCACGACGGACCTCGTCAACGCGCGCTCGCTGCTGGAGCGGAACAAGAAGGCGTTGAAGCTCATCGAGACCAACGAGCGCGACCGTCCGCTCGCGGTGCAGCTCTTCGGCTCCGTGCCGGAGGAGATGCGCAACGCGGCGGCGGACTTGGAGCGGCGGGGCATCGCGAGCGTGGACATCAACATGGGCTGCCCCGTGCGCAAGGTCTGCCGCGTGGGCGGCGGCTCGGCGATGATGACGGAGCACGCGAAGACCGCCGCGCTCGTGCAGGGCATGGTGGAGGCGGTGAAAATCCCCGTGACCGCGAAGATGCGCCTGGGCTGGGACGACGACAACCTCACCGCGCCGGACTTGGCGCGCGTGCTGGAGGACGCGGGCGTGGCGGCGATCTTCGTCCACGGGCGCACGCGCGAGCAGGGTTTCAGCGGGACGGTGAACTTGACTGGCATCCGCAAGGTCGTCGAGGCCGTGCGTATTCCGGTCATCGGCAACGGCGACGTGACGACGCCGGAGGCCGCGAAGAAGATGCTTGAGGACACCGGCTGCGCGGGCGTGAGCGTGGGGCGCGGGGCGTTTTACAACCCGTGGATTTTCCAACAGACGCGGCACTTGCTCGCGACGGGCGAGCTGCTGCCGGAGCCGAAGTTTGAGGAGCGCGTGCGCGTGATGTGCCGGCATCTGGACCTGATGGTCGAGGTGTTCGGCGAGGAGCACGGCTGCCGGATGTTCCGCAAGGTCGCGCCGTGGTATGCGAAGCGGTTCGGGCCGGCGAATGAGTTCAACAAGCAGGTCGTGGCCATCAGCAGCCGCGCGGAATTCCACGACGTGCTGGAGCGCTACCTGCGCTGGCGGCGGCAGTTCTGCGACAGCGATGGCCACCTGCTGCCGCGCTACGCGATGCCCCCTATGGTGGCGAGCTTCATGCAAGACCCCGCGTCCGCGCAGCGGCAGGGCCTGCCGGTGCCCAAGGGCCAGGTCGAGGTGTGGTGAGCCGAAGCCCGGCTGCATCACTTAAAGGTCGCCAAGGCCGCAATGGAAAGGATGAATCCGAGCGGCTTCGGTCTGAACTATTTGCTTCCCTCGAGAATTTCTCAGAATCACCCACCTTTGCGCCCTTCGCGTCCTTTGCGTGAGGAATGAGCGTCTTTCCGAGTTCGCTGGAACAAGAAAAAGGGCGGCCTCGTGCGAGGCCGCCCGTGGAATGAATTGCTTTCAGTTCAGGCTTTGGGCGCGTGGCCCTCGCCGCTCGTGCCTTCGAGGTGCACGGCCTTGTAGCCGCCGATGGATTTGAAATACACGAGGAGCAGCAGATAGAGCAGGGCCATCATGGCGGGAATTGCCGAATCGGCTTTGAGTGTCCTGCGGTCGCCGGAAATGCTGGCTTCATGAACTTTCTTCTCGGTTTCAGAGAGCACGGCCATCGCGCCGGAAAGGTCGGAATTGCCGCCTTCCTTGAGCGCGCCCGCCTTTTGCAGGACAGCTTCGAGGTCCTTCAGTTTCTTCTGCTTTTCCTCGGCTTCCTTGCGCTTGTCATCGGTCAGTTTCGATAACTTGGCCGGATCCAAGTCCTCCACCTTGCCCTTTTCCACGATCTTGCGCGCGCTGTTGAGCTTGTCCTGGATGGCGCCGAGCTTGGAGCCGTCAATGCCGTTTGCCTCTGCGAACGTCAGGAACTTGCTGGACTGGCCTGCCTTGTATTCGCTGTAAACGGCCTTGTCGGCGCTCAATGCCTCGCCTGCAAAGCGGTCTTTAGCGTAGCCAAGCCCCGGCGAACCAATCATGCCCGCGGACATCATGCCGATGCCGCCCATGATCGAGATCGCGACGGCACCGGTGCGCGGGAAGCGGTCCGAGGCGACGGCGAGCATCGTCGGCCAGAAGAAGGTCTTGCCGACGCCATAGACGGTGAGAGCGAGCAGTGCGCCGACGAATGTCGTGATGCCGCTGACGAGATTCAGGCCGACGCACGCGAGCGTGGCGCACACGAGCAGGATGCCTACGGGTGAAAGGCCGATTTTCTTTTCGATGAAATCCGCGCAGAAGCGCAGCAGGAACATCAGCGCCGAGGTGTAGACGAAGAGGATTTTTCCCTGCTCGGATGTCAGGATGTTGCCGGTGATGTTCTGAATCCAGCCGTCCGTGCCCAGCTCGACCGCGCCGACGAGCGCGTGGATGATGAACAGCACGAAGAGCAGCCAGGCACCCGCCGGAATGATCGCTTCGCCGCGCGAGCCGTGCGAGTGGCTGATCAGCATGACAATGATCATCAGCCCGCCGCCAATGCTGTAAGCGGTCGCCTGCGGCAGTTGCAAGGCGCCTTGGAAGAAAAGCGCCAGAAGATAGCAGACGACCAGCGCGCCAAGCACGCCAACGTCCTTGAACATTTCACCAACGCTCAAGCCCTTCTCCGACGCTTCCGATTTCGGGAAGTGCTGGCCGAAGAACATCACGCCGTAAGCAACCGTCGGCACGAGGTAGAGCGAGAGTTGCAACTTCCAGTTCAACTCCATTTTGTCGCCGAGAATCCAGCCGAGGACGCCGCCGATGATGAGGCCCGCCGGCCACGATGCGTGAAGAATGTTGAGGTAATGCGTGCGGTTGTGCGGAAAGAGCGTGGCCACGAGCGGGTTCGCGACGGCTTCGAGCGTGCCGTTCGCGTAGG
>CAYZJP010000004.1:0-85085 GCA_964478755.1 uncultured Klebsiella sp. | reverse complement strand
CGTCGCCGGCCTGCTCGTGCCGCCCGCGAGCGCGGCGCTGCAACAGCTCGCGCTCACCACGCTGCGCACGCGCCGTTGGCCGAAGACCGACGATCTCATCCTCGCGGAGTGGGCCGCGCTGCCAGTCGCGGCGCGGTCCGCCGTCGCGGACACGCTCTCGAGCCAGGAGCCGTGGACGCAGTCGCTCCTCAACGCCGTCGAGCGCGGGGTGATTGGCTCGGCGGAGGTTTCACCCGTCACGCGCAACCGCCTTCGCTGGCACGGCAGCGACACGACGAAGGCCCGGGTCGCAAAACTTTTCCCCGAGCAAACGGCTTCCCGTGCGGCTGTCATCGCGGGCTACGCGAACGTGGCTTCGCTCAAGGGCGAAGCGGCGAAAGGCCGCGAGCTTTTCATCACGAGCTGCGCCGCGTGCCATGCGTATCGTGGCTTAGGCAACGCGCTCGGCCCGGACCTGGCGACGTTCCGCACGAAGCCCGTCGGCGATTTTCTCATTGCCATCCTTGACCCGAACGCCGCCATCGAGCCGAAGTTCATCGCCTACAACGTGGACACCAAGGACGACCGGGCGCTGACCGGCCTCGTCGTGGATGAGACCGCGACGGGCTTCACGCTCGCGCAGCCCAATGGCGTGAAGGACAAGCTGCTGCGCTCCGCGGTGAAATCCATTCGCCCGTCGCCACTCAGCCTCATGCCCGAGGGCCTCGAAGCCGCGCTGCCACCGCAGGCGATGGCGGATCTCCTAGCTTGGCTGCGGGAGTAGGACAGACGGCCTTGCTCGGAATGAAGTGCTCCTGTTGGATTGCCACCCGCTTTTGTTTCTGGCAGCTTGCCGGCACCCGATGACTTCCCCCGCCCCAGACGCCGATGCGCCCTCGGTCGTGGCCGACCTCGTGCGCCGCGCGGAGGCGGCGGGCGCGAGCGACATTCATCTCCAGACTGCCGCCGATCGCAGCGCGCAGGTGAGCTTCCGGCTCGACGGTTTGCTCGCGCCAGTGCTCACGCTGCCCGCCGGACTCGCCGAGCGCGCCCTTGGTCGCATCAAATATCTCTCCCGGCTCCAGACGTGGCAGGACTCCGTGCCGCAGGATGGCCGCATCGAACGCAAGGAACTCGGTTCACAGAACGACGTGCGTGTCGCGACCTACCCGACCGTCACCGGAGAAAAAATCGTTCTCCGCCTCTTCACGCAAGTCACGCCGCCTGCGCTCGCGGAACTCGGCCTGCCCGCCGACGTGCTCGCGGAGCTGGAACATTTTCTTCGCCAGCCCGCCGGCATGCTCCTGCTCACCGGCCCGGCAGGAAGCGGCAAAACCACGACGATTTACGCCTGCCTGCGTTTCCTCAACGCCACCGCCGGACGCCACATCATCACCGTCGAGGATCCGGTCGAGCAAATCCTCCCCGGCGTGATGCAGACCGAAGTCAACGACGCGCGCGGCCTCGGCTACGCGACAGCCGCGCGGCACCTGCTCCGGCAGGACCCGCAAGTCCTCGTGCTCGGCGAAATCCGCGACGACGAGACCGCCGCGCTCGCCGTCCGCACCGCGCTGACCGGGCATCAAGTCATCTCCACGCTGCACGCCGGTTCGTGTCGCGGCGTGTTCGAGCGGCTGTTCGTGATGGTGCCGGATCGCTCCGCCGTGCTCGCCGCCGTGTCACTCGTGCTGAACCAGCGCCTGCTCCGCCGCATCTGCGCCGCGTGCGCCGGGGCTGGTTGCGATGCCTGCCTCCACACCGGCTATCGTGGTCGCCTGCCGGTGGCGGAACACATCCGCCTCACCGACGCCCTCCGTGCCGCGCTCCGCGAGCAGGGTCCGGCAGCCATCGTCCCCACTGGCGAAAGCTTGCGCGAACGCGCGCTTGCGCTCGTGGCTGGGAAGCTTACACTGGAAGCAGAATTCCACCGCGCTCTCGGCACATAACCCCATCCACCCATGAAGCTCGACGAATTCGCCTTCGTGAACCAGCAGCTCGCCGGGATGCTCAAGAGCGGCCTTCCGCTCGAAGGCGCGCTGCGCCAGCTCTCCGTCGGCCTCGCGCACGGCGACCTCAAGGCCGAACTCACCGCCCTCGAAGCCGACCTTGCCAAGGGCACGCCGCTCCGCGACGCCCTGCCACCGCGCCGGCTCCCGGAGTTCTACAAGCGCATGCTGCTCATCGGCGCGCAGGCCAACGACCTGCCCGGCGTGCTGCTCATGCTGGCCGACCACTACGCCCGGCTAGACGCGCTCTGGGCGCGGCTCAAGGGGCTGATGGTGTATCCTTTCTTTCTCCTGCTTACGGCGGCGGCGGTCTCGGGCATCCTGGCGTTTGTGCTGGAGCAGGTGATGCGCGGTCTCGGTGGCGACGAGTTCCGCTGGTGGACGGTCGGCGAACAGGTCAACCCAGCCGCGAACTGGCTCTTCCTCCGCTGGTTCCCCGTCTTCGTGCTCGGGGCAAGTGCGGTTGTCCTCTTCGTGGCGCTGGCCTTGCCGGGCGTGCGCCAGTCGTTCCGTTGGCGCGTGCCGGCGTTCCGCGACGCCGCGCTGGCGCAACTCGCTGGCTCGTTGGCGATGCTGCTCAAGCACGGCTGTTCGCTGCGTGAGTCGCTGGATTTCTTGCGGCGGAACGAAGGCGCGACCCCGCTCGGCAGCGAACTGGAACGCTGGCTGGCGAAGCTTGCTTCCGGCGAGGGCAAGTTGAGCGAAGTCACCGCCGGCAGCGTGCTTGTGCCGCCGATGTTTGTCTGGTTGGCAGAGCAGGACAGCGACAGTTTATCGCGCGGCTTCGAGCGCGTCTCAGAGCTGTTCCTCAGCCGCTCGCACCGTGCGCGCGACCAGCTTGTCCACGCCGCGCTGCCGACGGCGATTCTGGCGTTGGGCTTCATCATCATCTGTCAGGTCGTCCCTGTGTTCCGCACCATGAGCTGGTGGCTGGGTTCGGATGGGTGGTGACCTCCTATGAGCTTCCTCCCTGACAGCGTCTTCGGTGTGATGTTTGCGGCGGGCTTCCTGGCCGGGCTGGGGTTCCTCATCGCTGGCGCGCAGCGCTTCGCGTCCCAGCCCTATCGCTGGCTGGAGCGCGCGCGGATGCTGCTCACGGTCATGGAGGCCGGCTTGCAGCGGGGCGGCGGAGCGGAGCGCGCCATCATCGAACTCAGCCGCCGCCGCGAACAGTCGCTCGGCGTGGAATTCCACCGGCTGGCCGCGCACTTGGAAAAGGGCCTGCCGCTCGGCGAGGCGCTGGATCAGGTGCCCGGCCTGCTGCCCGCGAACATCCTCGGCGTGCTCAAGACCGGCCTCCGCATCCGCGACCTCCCGCGCGTGATGCCAGCCGCGCGCCGGCTGTTGGACGAGGCCTCGCGCGCGCAACGCGAGTCCGCCGGGGACATGAGCTTCATGGCGGTGGCCACGACGCTGGTGCTGATCTGCATCTCATGGCTGCTGTCCGTGGCGGTGTTGCCGAAGTTCGAGGAAATCTTCAAGGACTACGAAATCGCGATACCGCTTCCGGCACTGGCCAACTTTTTCCTGGCGCATCACGACGCTTGGTTCATCGGGCTGTTCCTGTGGCTGGCCTTCATCACGGCGGCAAGCTGCCTCTACCTCAGCGGGCCGCAGAGCGCGGCCTGGTTGGACAGCCGTTTCCCCTGGCTCACGCGTTGGGTGACGACTCGCCTGCCGTGGCAGCGCCGCCGGATGCAACGGGACTATTCGCTCATGCTCGCCCTGCTGCTCGACGCGAAGGTGCCCGAGGAAACGGCGGTCAGCACGGCGGCCAGCCTGAGTGGAAATGCCTTCTGGCGGCCCCGCGCCGACCTCGTCGTGGCCGACTTGCGCGAAGGCATCTGGCTGCCCGAGGCCGTGCGCCATCTCGACGACTCCGGCGAGATGCAGTGGCGCACGCAGTTCGCGCGTGCCGGCCTCAAACCCCTGCTGCCCGCGCTGGCCGGCTGGCACGAATCACTGGAGGGGCAGGCCTTCCGGCTGGAACGCATGGCCTGCGACGGCACGAACTTGCTCCTCATCCTCGGCTGTGGCGCGGGCGTCGGCCTCGTGTGCGTCACCATCTTCAACCTGCTCATCAGCCTCATGGAAGGAGTGATGTTATGGTGACGCTCCGTCCCGGCTCGTTCCGCTCGCGGCGCGGCTCCGCGATGGCCGACATGCTCTGCGCGCTCGGCCTGCTGGCGGCGGCGCTCATTCCCCTGAGTGTCAGTTTCCTCTCCGAGCAGAAAGTTCTTCGCACCCATTATCAGCACGCCGTCGCGATGGAGATTGTGGACGGCGAAATGGAAATCCTGCGCGCCGGCGAGTGGCGCGCGTGGCGGGAAGGCACGCACGCCTATCCCATCAAGGCCGCCGCCGCGAAGAGCCTGCCGCCCGGCCAGTTCACGCTGACACGCACCGGCCAGACCGTGCGGCTGGAGTGGATTCCCGAGAAACGCGGCACGGGCGGGCCTGTTGTGCGGGAGGTGGAGGTCAAATGAAGTTCCGAGTTCCGAGTTTTGGGTTTCGAGTTGGGCGCTCGCGCTCCACGAATCCCCATTCACTCATCACTAATCGCTCTCCCGCTTTCACACTCATCGAGTGCCTCGTCTGGATCGCGATGCTCGCCATCATGTTCGGCTTCGTCCTGCAGCTCTTCTTCTCCGGACGCGCCGGCGCGGACGCGCTCCGCCGCAACGCCGACGACATCACGCGCGCGCTCCACGCGGGCGAACGCTGGCGCGAGGACGTGCGCACCGCCACCGCCCCGCCGCGCGCGGTCGAGAAGGACGGCCAGCACTGGCTCGCCATCCCGCACGGCACGAACCTGACGGTCTATATCCACTTCAAGGACACCATCTGGCGGCAGGAGAGCACGAACACCGCGTGGCAGCCCGCCCTTGCCCGTGTGAAGTCCTCACACATGGACGCCGACGCCCGCCAGCACGTCACCGCCTGGCGCTGGGAAGTGGAGTTGCAGACCAAAGACCCGAAGAAGCGCGTCACCCCGCTCTTCACCTTCCTCGCCGCCGCCCCGCCGGAGACCAAGCCATGAACCTGAACCCAAACTCGAAGCGCAAAACCCAGGACGCGAAACGAACGCGCGAGCGCGGTTCCGCCACCGTGCTGGTGTTCGCTCTCGTGGTAATCCTTTGCGCGATCATGGCTGGCAACCAACTTGTGCTCCACAGCCTCAAACGCGAGCTGAAGCTTATCGAGCAGCAACAGTTGAAAAAGTTCCAGCCGCCCAAGGCCAGGCCAGCGGTGCCGCAGCCGTGATTCGCACCACGCTAGAGCCGCTTTCTCGTCGGACATTCCTTGGCCTAGGTGTCCTCGTTGGCGCGACAGCCCGCGCGGCGGACTCTCCTCCCACCGACGCGCCTGCACCGCCCAAGCTCGCCCGTCGTCCGCAGCCGCCGTATCGCGTGTGGTTCCAGCCGCGCCTGTGGCACCGCGACACGAGCCTTTACGCACACATGACCGTGGACGCCAGCGGCTGGCTCGACCCGCAACTTGCCGAGCGCGCCGGCGTCACCGCGCTGGACTGGGCTTACGGCCTCAATCATCCCGACGCCAAAGGCCCGGATTACTGGTCGCGCGCGTGCTCGCGCGCCGGCCGTGCGCATCCGCGCAAAACCGCCGCGCCGCAATGCATCTCCGCCGGCCTCGCGCTGGACGAGTGGGTGCCGCCCGCGCAGCCCGACAACGAGCGTTGGCTCGCCGAGGGCCTGCGCGCCGGGCGCAAGGAGAACCCCGAGGTCTTCATCGCCATCTGGAGCACCGAGCCGACGCCCGCGCTCTTCGAGTTCGCCCGCGACGGCACGGCGGACCTGCTCATCGTCGAGGGCTACACGCACAGCGTGAAGCCCGGCCACAGCATGACGTGGGACGGTGCGCTGCGGCGTCTCGAAAAGTTCGCGGAGGCGAAGGTGCTGGAGAAAACCATCTTCAGCTTCGGCCACATCACCGCCGAGAAAAGCCATCGCGGCGATCACCTCAAGACGAAATGGCTCCGCGAACACGCCGAGGAACTCAAGCGTCGCTTCCCCACGATGCCCGGCGTCGCCTTCTTCCAGCCCGACTGTCCGGACACGCCCGAACAGCGGGAACTCCTCCGCGCCTGCGACCGCTTGAGCGCCGAGCTGTGGCCGGACGCAAAGAAGGACTGAGCGTCTCGTTCAATCTGCAACGGCGCTCTGTGAGCGCCGAGTTGCGTTGCTGATGCGGCGCACCGACGGCGGTCACGGACCGCCGCCACAGTCAGGGCATTTTTAGTCCGCGTCATCCGCGTTATCTGCAGGTCGCTGCTTGGTTTTCAAACGCTCCATCGGACAACGGTGGTCCTAGCCCAAACCTTTTCCCAACTTTGTCGCTTGGAGCCGGCGCGCGGCGCGTTACGCTGGCCGATGCCAGATGAACCGGCTCAACCGCATCCTGCATGTGGACGGCGACAGTTTCTTCGCCAGTTGCGAAATCGCGCTGGACTCGAAGCTGGAGGGGCGGCCCGTGTGGGTGGGCGGCGGGCGGCGCGGCGATGGCATCGTGATCGCGGCGAACCGGCTGGCGAAAAAGTTCGGCATCGAGACGGGCATGGCGTGCTTCGAGGCGAAGCAGCGCTGTCCGAAAGGCGTGCTGTGCCGGCCGCATTACGACGAGTATCGGCGGCTCTCCAGCGAGATGTTTCACATCCTCGATCAGTATGCGCCGACGCTGGTGCCGGTCTCGATTGACGAGGGCTTCCTCGACTTCACCACGATGGACCAGCACGTCTGGCGCGACACGACGCCACTGGATTACATCCGCAGCATCGGCGAGCGCATCCGGCGCGAGGTGAGGCTGCCGGTGTCCGGCGGGCTGGCGAATTCCGCGCGGCTGGCGAAGCTCGCAACGGACGCGGGCAAGCCGGGCTTCCTCGAAGTCGCGCCCGGCACGGAAAAGGAATTTCTCCGCACCCGCCCCGTGCGCGAGATGTCGGGCATCGCGAAGCGGCGCGAGCGCGCGTTGTCCGCGCTGGGCGCGAAGACCTTCGGCGACGTGGCGAAACTGCCCTCAATGCTGCTCAAGCAAAAGTTCGGCATCTGGGGCCAGCAGCTCTGGCTGTTCTCGAACGGCCAGTGGAACGAGCCGCTGCTGCTCGAAGTGAAGGACCGCACGACGATTTCCAGCAACACCACGCTGCCCTACGACGAGCCGGACTACGAAGCGGCGCTGACGTTCGTGTTGAGCGAGGCGACGCGGCTGGTCGGCCAGCTCCGGCGCGAGCAGTTGCAGGCGCGCGAACTGTCGCTGACGGTTCGTTTCAGTGATTTCACTGAGACGGGCAGCAGCCATCGCTTCCGGCATCCGCAGTTTCAAAACTCGGTGATGAACCGCGTGGTGGAAGAAATGTTCCGCGACCTGATGAACCGCGAGTGGAAGCCGGTGCGGCAGATCCGCCTCGCGTTCTGGAACCTCGCGCGGCTGGACACGCAGCCGACGCTCTGGGGAACGACGCACGCCGAGCGTTGGGGCGCGCTGGACGAGGCGGCGCACAAGCTGAACACGCAGTTCGGCCAGCCGGACAAGCCCGCGCTGATGACCGGCGCGCAGCTCGCGCTGCGTCAGGTGGACGACGCGCACAAGCAGCCGAAGTCAAAGTGCCCGTTCGTCCCGCAGCGCGAGATGGTGAAGAAGCTCTGGGGCACCGACGCCGACCCGCTCGCACACAAGGGCAAGTGGGAGCAGCAGCTCGGGAAGGTGAGCAAGCAGGCGCAGTTCCGGCACTGATCACTTTCCCACCATCACCTCATCCACCGCCCGCGCGAACGCCTCCAGATACGCGTCACCCTTGGGATGATGCGTCATCGTCACGACGATGTAGTGCCGGCCCGCGCCAGTGACGATGGCCGAGTCGAGGAACCAGTTCTCCCACCAGCCGGCCTTGCGCAACACCTGCACGTCCCGGCCCGCAAGCCCTTTCACGAACTTGTCGTCCACGGGCGCGATGTCTGGCGATGCGAAAATCTCCCGCATCACGCGCGACGCTTCCGGCGACACCAGCCGCCCCTGCTCCAGCAGCAGGTAAAAGCGCAGCAACTGCCGCACGGTCGCCGCGTGCGAATGGTTCGCCACCGGATCGCCGAGCCGCTCGCCGCCCGCGCCGTAGTGCTTGCCCAGCCACAGGCCGCCGCCGCGCGACGCGTCGTAGAGACCGTGGCGGTTGATGACCTGTTGAATCTCCTTCAGGCCCAGCTCGCGCGAAAACTTCGTCGCCAGCTCGTTGCTCGACACCTTCACCATCAGGCCCAGCTCATGCCGCGTCTGGGCGGACAAGTTCGTGACCGCCTCGGGATGCGCCTGAAACCACGCGAGGAGAATCCCGATCTTCGGCACGCTGGCCGCGTAATCAATCCGGTCGGGTCGCACCATCGCCAGCCGCAGCCCGCGCAGGTCCAGCACGCCCACAGCGGTCTGTTCCTCCGTCATGCCCAGCCGCGCGCGCAGCGACGCGTCAACCGCCTCCACCCGCGCCTGCAACGCCGCATCACACGACGTGTCGTAATCGAGCACAAAGGAATCCAGCGTCCGCATCCGTCCCGATGACACCGAAGCGCAGCCGCCGAGGCAAAGCGAAACGGTGATGGCAGCGAGGAGAAGCGCGCACCGGAAATTCATGCTCGAAGAATGTGCCAGCACGCCGACAAGAGTCAGCAGGCGACGAGGTTTATCGGGAAGGAAGCGCATATGTCGGGACGCACTTTTGCAGGCAACGCCCCGATGTTCAATGCACTGGTAGGGCGCGGCGAGGGTGACGCGTCCAACCACGGGTCATTTCTTCACCCACTCAATCGCATTCACGAGCAGGGTCTTGAACTCCGGCAGGTCATGGGCGCGGGCGTCGTGGCCGAGGGTGAGGCCGGCGATGCGGGCCTTGGGATGCTTCACCACGAAGACTTGCGGATAGGTGCCGGGCTTCAGCGTGGAAGTCGCGGTGGCGAGGACTTCGATGGGCGTGCCGCTGGCGTCGGGCTGGAAGTAATAAAGCTCGTCCGTGATGCGGAAGCTGGCGGGGACGCCTTTCATGATGGGGTGCGCGGTGCCGGTCGCCTTCACCTCGTATTCGCCGAGGCGGTCGTGACCGCGCGAGCCGCCGCCGGCCAGCTCGCGGTTGTATTCGGGCCAGTCGGCGTAGTTATACCAGACGCCCGCGTGCAGCAGCACGACGCCCTTGCCGGCGGCGACGTGGTCGAAGAGCGCCTTGCGCGCGGCGGGCGTGGTGAAGGCGGGCGTGTTCACGCTGAGCACGAGCACGTCGGCGGTCTTCACGTGCTCCACGAAGTCGAGCGGGCTTTCCGTGTAATTCACGGAGAACTTGCCGGTCGCCTTGAGCATCGCGACGTCGGCGAGGTTGAAGAATTTGTTGAAGTCGTGCGAGCTGCCGCCGCCGATGAGGAAGACCTTCGTGCCCGCGCCCCATTCGATCTTCGCGGCGCGCGGCGGAAGGGCCGGTGCCTTCGGCGCTTCCTTCTTCGGCGCAGCGGCCTTCGCAGCCGGCGCGGGCGCGTCACCACCGGCGATGGGCGCGTCGCTGAAATCCGCCGTGACGGCGAGCGTCGTCGGCGCGACCGTGCCGTCGGCGCTCTCGAAGATGATCCGCTCGATGACGCCGGTGCCGGTGAGCTTGCGGCTGGCGTAGCGCACCTGGCCGCGCTCGGCGATGCCGCGCACGAGCTTGGATTTCGGCACGTCCACCTCGCGGATGTAGTCGGCGATTTCGTCGCCGTTCTTGAAGACGAGATCCTCGGCCTTGCCGCCCGCGTAATGCACGGTGACTTTCAGCGACGGCTCGCCGATTTCGCCGACGGGCGCGGCCCAGCCGCCGACGTTGCCGAGGAAGTGCAGTTGCTTCGCCGCGAAGCCCGCCTTCACCTCGACCTGCCTCGGCATCTCGCGCCGCGAGTAGCCGCGCGGGTCGCCGCCCTTGAGCACCATCACGTTTTTGCCCGTCGGCGATTTCTCCGGCGCAACGACGTTGAACGGCACGCCGTAGGCCGTGATGATGCCGGTCTTCGCAAGCGGCAACGCGCCGCCGTTCGGCTCCTTCGTCATGTAGAGGCCGTCGCGCGTGTTCGCGGTGAACGCCGCGGTGAGATCAAGGAAACGGAAACGCGAATCGCTCTCGCACATGAACGCGAGGATGTCGCGCAACGCGTCGCCACCGAGCGCCTCGAAACCCTCCGGCATCAGCGAACGGCCCGTGCTGGTGCGCTTCTTGATGTCGTTCTTCTTGATTTCCTGTTCGCCCGCGGCATTCGCGAGCGCGACGAGCTGGTTGTTTTCGCGCGTCACCACGCCGTCGTGCAGTTCGCCATCCTTCGTTTCGATGCTGACGGCGACGAAGCTCGCGTCCACCTCGCGGTTCGGGTCGAGGATGGAGACGAGCAGCTCCGCCGGGCCGTGCGCGCCCATGCCGGTGAGCGGCGGGCCGACGCGCTTGCCGAGGTCGCCGAGCATGTGGCACACGGCGCAGTTCACGGTGAACAGCTCCTTGCCCTTCGCGACGTTGCCGGGCTTCGTCACTTCCGGCGTGAACTTCGCGATCAACTCATCCTTCTGCTTCGCCTCGGGGCCGCGCAGTTTTTCGATCAACGCGGCCGCGCGCTTCGCGATGTCGGCGTTCGGGAAATAACGGAGCCGGTGCAAGTTCGCCGGACCGAGCGACTCGGCCTTCAACGCGCCGCTTTCGAGCGCGTTGAGAAGCGCCGTCGCCCAGTCGTTGCGGCGCAGCAGCGTGTTGAACGCGAGCGGCTGCAACTCGCCGGGAAGCTGCGGATACGCCGTGGCGAGGCTCGCGCCGACGTTCGCCTCGCTCAATTCCGCGAGTGCCTCGACGACGCGCTGCTGCAGGCCCGTCGGCGTTTTGCCGCCGAGCAATTTCACCACGGCGGGCAAAATCTCCGCGCTGGCCGAACGCAGGCCGAGCAGGTTTTGCACGAGCGCGGCGCGCGTGGCCTCGGGCTGCGCGGTGTCCGCGAGCTTCGCGAGCAGCGCGGTGACTTGCGCATTCACGATGGTTTTCATCGCGCCCTTCGTGTCCCACTTCGCGATGAACGGCAGCACGTCGCCAGCGACGCGCGCATCGCTGGACGCGGCGAGCTTGCGCAGCGCGGCCTCGAGTTCCGCGCTCCACGCGGGCGAATCGGCGAGCTTCAACGCGGGCGAAAGACTTTCGAGCAAACCGGCCTTGAGCGCGTTCGCGGAATCGGGTTTGCCCGCGAGCGAGACGACGAGCGCGCCGGATTGCGCGGCGGAATTCGCGACCGCGCCACTTAACGACGTGACGAGCGAAACCAGTTCGGGCCGGCCGCTCGCGAACGCGGCGTCGAGAAACGCGGCGGGCGACTTCGCCGCGACGCCGAGGAACGCGGACTGCGACCACTTTTCATCGAGCGCAGGATAAATGGCAACGAGTTCCCCCGCTTCGCTCGCGGAGACTTCCTGCGATGCAAGCGCGAGCAGCGCGTCGAGGCGCACCGTCGCGTCGCCGTCTTTCACGAGTTTCAGTGCAGCGGCTTTGCTCGTCGCGGGCGCGGCGGCAGCAACTTTTATCGCGCTCTTGCGGAGCGACGCGTCCTTGTCATTCGCCGCGACGTTTAGCGTGGCGTCGTCGAGGCGACCGAGGCGATTGAGCGCCCACAGCGCGGCGACACGGCTCTGCGGCGGTTTCGCCGACGCGACGAGTTGCTTCAACGCGGGCGCGGCGTCAGTTGCGTTGTTCTCCGCAAGCAAGCGAACGGCATTTTGGCGCACGTGCAGATTGACGTTCTCCAGCGCGGCGACGAGTTCGGCGGACGTTGCCTTTGCTAGATTCGGCACCGTGAGTTTCTTCGCATCCTTGTGGTCCACGCGCCAGATGCGGGCGTAGTAGTGATCGCGGTCGGGGCGAATGGCGGCGTTGCGCGGGCCGTGCTTGGGGCCGCGCGTGTCGTTGTGGATGACGGCTTGGTTGTAAAAATCCACGACATACACCGCGCCATCCGGGCCGGTGCGCACTTCGATGGGACGGAACCAGTAATCGCGGCCCGCGATGAATTCGATTTCCTCGCGGCCCGGCGCGCGCGCGGCGGCGTAGCTCACGCCGTTGCGCGTGACGATGGCGTCGTGGACGATGTTGATGGTCGGCTCGGTCGTGAAATAGCGATTGTTCCACGGGGACGGCCACGCGCCGCCGTCGTAAATCACGCAGCCCGCCGCGGCGGTGAAGAATCCGACCCAGTCAATCTGCACATACGGCAGGCGGTCGTAGGGAATCAGCGGGAAGGTCTTCAAACTTTTCTCACACACGACGAAGCTGGGCGTGCCGGGCAGCTTGCCGCGAGAGAGCTGTTCCTCGCTCATCACGGTGTGCATGAGCAGGTCGCCGCTCGTGGGCTGCGTCCAAAAAACTTCGTTGTCCCACGCGATTTGCAGGCCCCACGTGTTGCCGCCCTTCGAGGAGAATTGCTCAAATGCCGAGCCGTCGGGCTTGAAGCGCACCACGCCGCTGCCTATGGGGCCGAAGTGTTTCGAGCCGTCTCCGCTCGTCGCGTCGCGTGTGCCGCTGTAGCCGTGCGTCGCGTAAATCCAGCCGTCGAAGCCCCAGCGCAAATTGTTAATCACCGCGTGCGTGTCGCCGTAGCCGAGGTTGGTGTAGAGCTTGGTGGCCTTGTTGCACACGCCCGCGCCGCTCGCGTCCTCGAGCAGCCACACATCTGGCGCGGCAGCGGCGATGACACCGGATTTGTGAAACACAAAACTCGTCACGCGCTCCAAACCGCCGGGCACGCCGTGCGCGAAGTCGGCGAAAACTTTTTTCGTGTCCATCATGCCGTCGCCCTTCGAGGAAGTCAGAATCGAAATGCGGTCATACGCGGGCCGGTCGTAATTTTTCCCGTCGTCGGTGAGCTTGTCGTCCTTCTGCCAGCGCTGGACGTAATCGGTGCGCGGATTCACCGAGCGGCCGTCGGGATACTCGGGCGTCTCGGCGACCCACAGGCGACCGGCGGCGTCCCAATCCACGTTCATCACTTTGTTGATCAGCGGTTCGCTCGCGACGAGGGACACGTTGAATTCAGGATGAATGACGAGTTGTTTCAGCGAATCCGCCGGGCGCGACGGCCCGCCTGCGGGATAGAGCAGCGAGTCGAGTTCTTCGGGTTTGCAAAACTCGTCCACGTTCGCCCGCTTCGCGGCCCACGCGATGCCGCGCAGCAGCACCGCGCGGTATTGCGGCATCGCGAACGTCGCGAACTTGTGCCCCGGAATGCTGACGAACGCGCGATACGGCTGGCCGCCTTCGAGCGTGCGCTCGTAAGTCCACATCTGCGGCGCGAGGTCATAGACGGTGATTTTGCCGGACGCAGGCTGGCCGTTTTTCTGGTTGCGGCGCGCGGCGGAGACGTTCGGCGTGTAAGCCGCCGCGAGCACGCGCGCGTCGGGCGAGATGTCCATGTCGTAGTAAATCTCGTCGTCGAGGTCGAAGTTCGCAACGCCCGTCGTGATCGGATGCGTGCGATCCACGTAGTAAAGGTTCATCTTTCCTTCGAGCCATTTCGTCGTGCCGTTGACCCATGAGCCGCCGAGGATGGATTTCCAGTGCGCCGAGCCGTCGGGGATCGAGCGCGTCGGCACCGTCGCGGTGTGGATCACCACGAGACCGCCGCCGCGCTTGAGAAACGCGTCTAGCCCCGCGCGCTGCTCGACGGGGAAGCCGCCGCCGTCCTGCGCATACATCACGAGCACATCGGTCTGCGCGAGCTGCGCGGCGGTGGGGAGTTCGAGGCCGCCATCCACCTTCATGCCGCGCTCGGTGAGGAGCTTCGTCCATTCGGCGAGGAAGCGCGGGTGCGCGTGGACTTCCTGGCCGCGATTGGATTGCCCGCCACGAATGAACACACGCAACGGCTCGGCGGCGGTGAGCGAGGCGGCGGCGAAGAACAGCGCACAGGCAACGCGCGCCAGTGAGGAGAAGAGATGATGCTTCATATCAAGTCGTGTCGGTTAAGCCGCGACATTAAACAGACCGGGGAAAAGGAAAGCAACGGCCACGCGCTCACCCACCGCACCAGCCGATATTTCAAATCCACCAAAAAAAGCACGACCCCTGCGGAAACAGGTGCGTGCCCAGTGAGGTTGTCGCGGCGTTGTGCTAGCGCACGGACGCGCCGGCCACGTCCAGCACCTGAATCTGGTTGATCGTGCGGAAGCGCGCGTGGTCATCGAACTGCCACACAACTTTCTTGTCCGGCGTCAGCTCGAAGAACATCGGCTGCTCGCCGAGATGGCCGTGGCCGAGATAATTGCAGAACACCGTGTTGCCATTCGGCAAACGCTGCGCGCCAGCCATGAGGCGGAGCGGGTTGCCGGGCACGTCGTTCTCGTTCAGCTCCCAGACGGTTTTGCCGGCGGGATTCACCTCGACGACTTTGTGGCCGTCGCCGCAGGTGATAAGGAGGTTGCCGTTCGGCAACGCGAGCACCTCGTGCGGGTCGCCGGCGACACCTACGCTGCGCACGACTTTCCCAGAATCATCCACTTCGATGACCTTGCTCTCGCCTTTCGCGCAGACGAGGTAGTGGCCGTTGGGCAATTTGCGCGTGCCACGAAACTGGTTGTGCATATTCGCCACTGTCGTCGGCAGCTTCACTTCCTTCGCGATCTTGCCGTCGCGGCCCACCTCGATGATGCGCGCCGTGCCGCCCTCGACGACCAGCACACGTCCGTCTGGCAAAGGCTGGCACGCATGGCACTCGATCTTCTCCGGAGCCTTGTATTCCCACGCGATGCGATTGTCGCGCGTCATCTCAATCGCGCCGCCGACGTGGCAGAACAACACGTTTCCGTCGGGCTGCAGCCAGCAGTCCTGTGGGTTCTTCGCCGTCGCACGCCACTCGATCTCGCCCTTCGCCGACACGATGCAGATCTGGCCGCCGTTGTAATCGCAGCAGAGGAAACGCTTCGCGTTCGCCGCATTGTCCGCCGCCGCTGCGGACTTGAGGCCGACGCTGTTCAACGCCGCGACGCGATACACGTGCTTCTCGCCCGCTTTCGCCGTCGCGTCCACGAAGCGCATCGCGGGCAACGTCCCGTCCTTCGATTTCTCTGGCGTGTCGTGATACGACATCGTCTGAAACAGCGCGCGACCGAAACGGCCCACGGGTTTCTCGGGCAGCTTCGCAAACTCCACGCCATCGCGTTCGATGACGAAGCCCGCGAGGCCACTCTCGAAATCTGCCTCCGCATCCCACGTCAGCTCCGCTCCGGCGGGCTTGGCGGCGACCCGCAGGTTGAACGGCGCGGGCGGCGGCGTGGTGTCGCTGGTAGCGCCGGTCTTTAGATACTCGCCCCATGTTGTCACAAAGGCCCCATTCGGGTTCCAGCATGACAAATACTCCGGCGTGGGTTGTTCACCGGCCAGTTCCAAAAGAACATCAAAGCTCAGATGTAGGGTGTTCGGGTCAAATTCCTTCTGCTTCTTGATGGGCTTGAGCGACTGCCCGATTGCATTTTTCGCTGGCAACCGCAATGCAAGGCACGCGTCGAAGAACGGAATCGCCAAGTAGCGTGAATCACCGCATTCATGGCTGGTGCGTGGGTCTGGCGCAAAACTCACAGGTGCATCCTTGGCGCTGAAAGCTTTGAACATTGCCATCGAGCCGGTCCACGCCCCATCAAAGCGTTTGTCTCCCTTCTCCTTCGCGCCGGGGTTCATCATCATTGGGATGCCGTAGGCAGCGGCGGGGATTTCCGGCTTGGGAATCTCGCCCTTCTCCCACGTCGCGAACGCCGTGCCGGAGCGGAACCAAATCGCCACGATGCGCTCGGGATACATCGTCTGCATCAGGCTCGCCCAGAAGCCGCCGCCGCTGTGGCCCCAAAGGCACCACGGCGCCTGCGCGATTTCCGCGTGTCCCGACTTCGCAGCGAACTCGTCGAGCGACTTGAGGAACGTCTTGTGCGAGCCGTTCCGCGGGTCGCACCAGAGGCGGCAGTTGTCCTTCTCGCTCTGGTGATACGACGGCCCGAGCAGCGCGCAATCCCACTTCTTCGCCAGCGCCTGCCAGTGCAGGTCGTAGGCGGCGGTCGCGCCGCCCTTGCACGCGCCCTCGCCGCAGCCGTGCTGATGCACGATGACGCCGCGCACCTTCTGCACGTGATCCGGCAGCCAGAGCGTGTAAGTCACGCCGAGCGACAGCTCGCCCTCCTTCGTGGACGGCGGATAAGTGATCTCAAAATACTTGCCGCCCGCCCGCGCCGGCAACGCGGCGAGCAACGTGGCGGCGATGAAGGCGAAGAGTTGCTTGTGCATGGCGGGATTGGAGAGAAGCGCGAGCGAATCGTCCAGCAGTTCCTGCGGTGGCACGGTGGCTTTGGGTTCAAAATGGGATTTGAGCTTGGGCTGGTTCCGCGCCGTCGTTATTCTACCGACATGAAAGCGCTCACCATCCCGTTCCGCGCGCCGCGTTCCACGTTCCGCGTCCCTGTCGTGCCGACAGTGGACCAGATCATGGCCGAGGAGCGCGCGGCCAGCTTTGCCAAGCGCAGCATCAAGACCTCCGCCAAGCTCGCCGGCCTCAAAATGGCTGTCAGCATGATGGACCTCACGACGCTCGAAGGCAAAGACACGCCGGGCAAAGTTGCCTTCCTCTGCCGCAAGGCCCTCGCGCCCGCCGAGCCGCGCCTCGACGTGCCGTCCTGCGCCGCCGTGTGCGTGTATCCGAACATGGTGAAGCACGCGCACAAATTCCTCGGCGTGAACTCGCCGGTGAAAGTCGCCGCCGTCGCCACTGGCTTCCCCAGCGGCCAGTATCCTCTGCCCACGAAGCTCGCCGAAGTCCGCCGCGCCGTGGCCGATGGCGCGGATGAAATCGACATGGTCATTGACCGCTGCGCCTTCCTCACCGGCGATCACGCGCGGGTCCACGACGAAATCGCCGCGACGAAAGAAGCCTGCGGCCCCGCTCACCTGAAGGTCATCTTCGAGACCGGCGAACTCGTCACCTACGACAACGTCCGCCTCGCGAGCCAGATCGCGATGGAGGCTGGCGCGGACTTCATCAAGACCAGCACCGGCAAGGTCACGCCCGCCGCCACCATGCCCGTCACGCTCGTGATGCTGGAGGCCATCCGCGACCACTTCTTCGCCACCGGCGTGCGCATCGGCATGAAGCCCGCCGGCGGCATCCGCACCAGCAAGCAAGCCCTCGCCTATCTCGTGATGGTGAAGGAAACCCTCGGCGACGACTGGCTCACGCCCGACCTCTTCCGCTTCGGCGCGAGCACGCTCGTCAACGACGTGCTCATGCAAATCGCCAAGCTCGTGGACGGGCGCTACCAGGCGGTGGATTATTTTTCGCTGCCCTGAGTTTCTCCGCCAGACCTTCCGGTCATGCTGCGCCTCGCGCCACCACCATTACGACCTCATCGGCGTCGCCCGGTGGCATTGGCTGGCAGGCGAAGCCACGGCAACTGAGGCATTCAGTGCGGCTGAGGGTGAGTCTCAGCACAGACGAGGGTATGGCACAGACCGCGTGTGGGTGGGGCAGCGATGGACGGTGGGTGACCCTCCGCCGCACGGAGGGTAGGTCACAGATGTCACAAAGGCCAGTCGTGGTCCGGGCGGGCACAGGTGCGGAGCACCGGTAGAAAGTAGCCCACGGCGTGAGCCGTGGGTGGGCTGCGTTGCCCAACCCAGCCCCAGCGGGGCGGCAGAGGGTTCTATCGCCCCGCTGGGGCTGGCTGGTTTCCATCGGTTACCCCGGGCTTACGCCCGGGGCTACTATCTGACGCGCCTCCGACGCTGGAACGGGAACGCCAACCAGAGTTGCCCCGGCAAGCCAGTGAGCTGCGTCCGAGGGTCAGGGAGGAAAAGGTGCCCAAAGGTTGGCGTAGGCTGCTATCATTCGTGTCAGGCCGTCTGGCAGAAACCATAGCGGGTGGTAAAGGGGTTCTAACGTCTCTTCCCGCAGATAACCGTGCCTGATCAGCAACATCGCCGGGCCGATGCTCATCACATACAGCACGAGCGCGAGCATGGCCAGGCGAGGAGGCGCACGAAGGCTTTGCCAGCGCCGCCCGGTGCGGGGGAGTCGGCGTCGCGCTCTGGCGGGGTGTGGCTCATGCGGTGCGCCGTTTCAAACGCAGCCGTCCTAAGCAGGCTTCGCGAAGCGCCCGAACTTGAGCGCCAGCGTCGGGAGGACGAGGAGGTTAAGCGCCGTGGAGGTGACGAGGCCGCCGAGGATGACGATGGCCATCGGGCCTTCGATTTCCGCGCCGGCCTCGCCGCTGTGGATCGCGAGCGGCAGCAGGCCGAGGCCGGTGACGAGCGCGGTCATCAGGATGGGCACGAGGCGTTCGCCCGCGCCGCGCAGCGCGCAGTCCAGACCCCACGGCATGCCTTCCTCCACCACGAGGTGTTCGTAGTGCGAGATCATCATGATGCTGTTGCGCATGGTGATGCCGAAGAGGGTGACGAAGCCGACGAGCGAGCCGATGTTCAACGCGCCCGCATCGGCGTCGAACAGCCCGGCGAGCACGACGAACAGGGCGCCGCCGACGAGGGCGAAGGGGACGTTGGCCAGCACGAGCAGGAGGTTGCGGGCGGTCTTGAAGACGACGGAGAGCAGCAGCAGGATGCCCACGGCGGCGATGGCGGAGTGCAGGAGGATTTGTTGCTGGGCCTTCTCGCGCGCCTCGGCCTCGCCGGCGAATTGCGGATACACGCCACGCGGGAACTTCACCTTGGCCTCCACCTGACGCTTGGCGTCGGCGACGAAGCTCGCGACATCGCGGCCGTGCGGGTCTTGGTCAGGCCGCGCGACGTTGCAGGTCACGGTCTGGCGGCGGCGCGCGCCCTCGTGCGAGATGAGCGCGCGGCCGGTCGCGGAACGGACCTCGGCGAGTTCGCGCAGCGGCAGGCGCAGGCCGGCGGAGTTGCGGAGCATCAGGCCGCCCACCAACTCCGGCTCCGTCTGCGCCGCGCCCGCGAGAATCACCGCGACGTCCGCGACCTGGTTGCCGCGATACGACTGCGCGACGACGACGCCCTGATACGCCGCCTGCACGCCTTCGAGCACCTCGAGGGGCCGGAAGCCGTAGCGCGTGAGCCGCTCGGGCAGGAGCTTCACCGCGAGGCGCGGGCCGCCGGGCGGGGACTTCATCTGCACGTCCTTCGCGCCAGGAATTTTCTCCAGCAGCTTCGCGATGTCGCCCGCGCCCTTGTCAATCGCCTCGAGGTCATCGCCGAAGACGTTCACCACCACGGCGGCGGTCTCGCCGGAGATGCTTTCGCTGATGCGGTCGCCGAGGAAGGTCAGCACCTCGAACTGGATGCCAGGATACTTGCCCAGCAGCTCACGAATCTCCTTCATCAAAACTTCCTGCTCCTCGCCGGGCGTGCCGGGCTTCAGCTCGACGTGGAACTCGCAGCGGTGCGGACTCCACGTGTCTTCACCCTGCGACGCGCGGCCGACCTGCTGCTCGACCGTCGCGATGTGCGCGTCCTTGAGCAGTTCCTCGGAGATGTTTTTGCCGATGCGCAGCATTTCCGCGAGCGACGTGCCGGGCGCGGCGGAAACTTGCAGCACGAAATGGCCTTCGCGGAACTCGGGCAGAAATTCCTTGCCCATGCCCGGCAGCTTGAACGCCGCCGCCGCGACCACGAGCACGACCAGTGCGATGACGACGCCCGGTGATTTCGCGATGCGCCCGAGCGCCGCGAGGTAGAGGCGCTTGAGCCGCGCCTGCAGCCAAGGCTCCTTCGCCTCGCGCACGCCGCGTCCGAACATGAGGAACGCCAGCGCCGGCGTGAGCGTGAGCGCGACCAGCAACGACGCCATGATGGCGATGATGTAGGCGAGCGCGAGTGGCGCGAAGAATTTCCCCTGCAATCCCGTAAGCGTGAGCACCGGCACGAACACGAGCGCGACGACGAACGTGGCATAGACCACGGCGGTGCGGACTTCGAGCGAGGCGCCGAGGATGACCGCGAACATCGGGCGCGGCGCGGCGGCGAGCTGGTTCTCCCGCAGCCGGCGGAAGATGTTTTCCACGTCAATGATCGCGTCATCCACGACTTCGCCGATGGCGATGGCGAGGCCGCCGAGCGTGATGGTGTTGAGTGTCACGCCGAACTTGTCGAGCACCACGATGGCTCCAAGCAGCGACAGCGGAATCGCCGTGACCGAGATGAACGCCGTGCGGAAGTGGCCGAGGAAGACGAACAGCACGACTGCCACGAGCACGCCGCCAAGCAGGAGCGAGTGCTTAATGCTCTTGAGCGACTCCTCGATGAACGTCGCGGGCCGGTGCAGCGCGGGGAATACCGTGATGCCTTCGCGCTCGAAGACGGGCTTCATTTCTTCGAGCGCAGCTTCGAGTTCGTGCGTCGCGTCGAGCGTGTTCGCGCCGAACTGGCTCGCCAGCGCGAGCAGCACGCCGGGTTTGCCCTGCACGATGAAGTCGCCGAATTTCGGCTCCGCGCCCTCGACGACGTTCGCCACGTCCTTGAGCCGCACGGGCACGCCGTCCTTGTGCGTGACGACAACTTCGCTGAGCACCACCGGCGTGAGCGCCTGCCCCTCGGTCTGGATGAGGATGCGCTGGTTCTGCGTCTCGACGAAGCCCGCGCCGCGCACGCCCGTCGCGAGCCGCGCGGCGGCGAGAACGTCCTGCAAGCCGAGGTCATGCGCGATGAGCCGGTCGGGCTTCACCTGCACTTGCAACTGCCGCACTTCGCCGCCGAACGTGATGCAGCGCGTGACGCCCGGCACCGAGAGCAGGCGCGGCTTGAGCGTCCAGTCCGCAAACGTGCGCAGTTCCATCGGCGAAAGTTTTTCCGAGACGAGGCCGACCTTGAGCAAATCCATCGTGGACGACACGAGCGGCGACATCGTCGGCGCGGTAACGCCGGCGGGCAGTTGCGCCGCCACCGTGCCGAGCTTCTCCGCGAGCAACTGCCGCGCGGGAAGGATGTCCGTGCCTTCCTTGAACACGACCGTCACCACCGAGACGCCCTGAATGGATTCGCTGCGCAGCGACTCAAGATAGCCGAGGCCGTTGACAGCGGTCTCGATGGGGCGCGTGACGAGCGCCTCGACCTGCTCGGGCGTCATGCCCGGCGCCTCGGCCTGCACCGTGACCTGCGGCGGCACGAAATCGGGAAACACATCGAGCTTCGCGTGCCGCGCGACGTAGAGGCCGTAGCCGAGCAGCAAGCAGGCGAGCGCGACCACGATGCCGCGATGCCGAAGGGAGAAGCTGACGATGCGGGAAAGCATGAATCAGGAAGGCGCGAAGTCGGGAACAAATGCGGACTGAATCAGGAGGGCAGGAAGGCAGGAAAAGGAATTCATTCAGGCGTTGTGGGATGGCTCGCGGTGGACACGTTTGATTGTGAGCGGCATGGTGGCGAAGTTCAAGATCAGGCCGTGGTTCAGATCCAACGCCTTGAGATAGGAACGAGTGCGCGCGAAGAACACGTCTGGCAGTTCACTCACGGCTTTCAGCTCGACTACGATGAGTTTGTCCACGAGCAAGTCCAGCCGATGCTCTCCGACAGGCTGGCCGCTGTAGAGCACGCGAATCAACTTCTGCCGCTCGAACGGAATGCCTGACGCCGTTAGTTCAATCGCCATCGCCTCCTCGTAGATGGACTCGACGAAGCCCGGTCCGAGTTCCTTGTGAACCCGAATCGCCGCCGCAATAATCTTCCCCGTCAGTTCCTCGTGCTCCAGCATCATGTCGTTTCAGTTACTGTTTCCATTCCTGCCTTCCTGCTTTCCTGATTAGTCCTTTCCTTTCGATTCCTCAGACAACAGTTGCTGCGCGCCGACGACGACGATTTTCTCTCCGACCTTCAAGCCCTCGCGAACGAACCATCCGGCCTCGGTCGCGTGCTCCAGCTCGATTTCTTTCTTCGTGAACTCGTCGTCCTTGGTCGCGATGTAGATGAACGCCTCGCCTTCGTGGCGCACAATCGCCGCGCGCGGCACGGTGACGCCGTGCTCCAGCTCGCCGGGCAATCGGAGAAAGCCCGTAATCATCGTGCCAGCGGCGAGCCGGGCGGCTTCTGATTTCACGAGCA
Organism: uncultured Klebsiella sp.; assembly: GCA_964478755.1. Classification (GTDB taxonomy): domain Bacteria; phylum Verrucomicrobiota; class Verrucomicrobiia; order Limisphaerales; family SXTU01; genus SXTU01. Next base: position 63,014 of record CAYZJP010000004.1, on the reverse strand, counting down.
GGAGAAAACCTTGTCCTTGTGTCTGCGCGTCCGAGGTTGTCGCCGGACCGAGCAACTGCGCGGCGATGACTTCGCCTGCGTCCGACGGCGCGATGAGCTTCGCGCCGAGCGGCGCAGCCTTGAGCGGTTCGCCGGCGGGCACGTCCAACCGCACGAGTGCGGTCTGGCCGGCGACGAGCGAGTGCGCGAACTCGACGAGGTTCGGGTGGTCGAGGAGCATCCGCCCGTAAGCCGTGGCGAGCTTCGCACGCGTGGCTCCGGCGGCGACTTCATCGCGCTGAACCGCGGCTTCCGCAGTCTGCACAACACGTGCAGTCGTGGCGTCAGCGAGGTCGAGCTGCAGGCGGTCCTTCTGCGCGGCGAGTTCAGCAGCGCCAGTCGCACGTGCGCCGCCGAGCTTCGCGGTTTCAATGCCCACCTTGTCCTTCGTCGCGGTGGCTTCGGCGGCTTGAAGCGCGCGTTCGGAGACGTTGTTCTGCTTGGCGAGCGTCCTCGTGCGTTCGAGTTCGAGCGACGATGCTTTCACCGCGGCCTCGGCGGCGGCGAGTTCTGCCGCGCTCTGCGCTTTGGTGAGTCGCACAGTGTCCTCGTCGAGTTTCAACGTGGCGCGGGCAAGGGCGAGTTCGCTCTCGCGGCGCTTGTGCGCGAGTTCGAGTTCGCGGCGCGAATTTTCGACGGTCAAATGCGCTGCGGCGAGTTCGCTCACGAGCGCGACGAGTGGAGCTGGGTCGAGCACGCGACCAAAGCCCTTCGTCTCCGGGCTGAAGTCCGCCGCCGCGAGCGGCTCCGTCTTCACGTCGGCGCGCTTCAATGCTTCGGCATCGAGTTTGATGACCGTCTCGCCCTTGTCGTTGTGCGAGACGGGCGACGACTTCTCCGGCTCTTTCTTTTCGGCAGGCGTGTTTTCGGGTGGCTTGCACGCGGCGAGCGCGAGGCAAGTTGCGAACAGGATGAGTTTGATCGCGTTCATGGCTGCTGCTTTTGGGTGCGCGGATTTGTCTCGATGAAGTTGCCCGGTGCCGCGGCGGTGGATTCCGATTCGAGTGGCGTTTGCAGCGCGTCCTCGAGGCGGCCCGCCGCTTGCAACGCCTTCACCCCGGCGTCCCATTGTGCGAGATGAAGTTGCGCCAGCTCAATCTTCGCGGAGATCAAGTCGAGTCCGTCCAACGCGCCGGCGCGGGCCTGCGCCTCGATGGCGGCCGCCTGTTTTTCCTGCTCGGCGGCCAAAAGCTCCATCGTGCCGAGCCGTCCACGCGCGGCTTGGTGCGCCGCCAGCGCGGCATCAATTTCCGTGATGGCCTTGGCCTGCGCCGCTTCCACGCGCACGGCGGCCGTGGCGCGGCGCGCTTGCGCTTCGGCGATGGGACCCTGATTGCGGTTGAGCAAGGGCAGCTCGGCGGAGAGGTTGGGGAACGACCATTTGCTTTCGCCCTGATCCCACTGGTAGCCCGTGCCAAGATGCACGTCGGGATATTGCTTGGCGATTTCAAGCTGGAGCGCGGTCTGCGCGGCCTCGTATTCGGCGAGCGTGGCGGCGACATCGGTGCGATGCGTTAAGGCACGCTGGCGCGCGGCCTCGGAGGTGAGTTTTGTCGCCACAGGGAAGTTCCAGGCGAGCGCGATGCCTTTTGCTTGATTCAAAGCGGCGACAGAAATGCCGACGGCCTCGGCGAGTCGCACAGTGGATTCGCCCTTGAGCTGGCGCAGGCCGGCGACTTCGAGCCGCAGCTTTTCCAAGGTAATCTTCGCGGGCGTGACATCGGCGCGCGGAATCGCGCCCGCCTCGACGCGCTGCTGCAAGCGCGCGACCCACTGTTCCTGCAGACGAAATTGTTCGCCCAGCAATTCCTCGCGCCGCATCGCGTCGCTGAAATTAAGTAAGGCGTCGCGGACGCCTGCGCGCACCTGCCACGCGACGCCAGCGAGTTGCCAGCGGGCGGCCGCGGCAAGCTGACGGGCGTGCGTCACGCGATACCCACGTTTGCCAGCGGTTTCAATCGGCAAGTCAATCGTGGCGCCGGGAATCCACGGCGAAAGCGCGCCGGCGGCGGGGTTGAAATTGTATCCGGGCTGAATGCCGACGATTGGATTTGGCCGGCCGCCGGCGGTAATCAGCGCCGCGCGGGTTTCCGCCCAGTTCGCGCGGGCGACGTCGAGCGAAGGCTGGTAGTAGTAAGCGGCCAGCGTCAGCAAGTTCAGCGTCCAGCCCGGTGCTTGCGCGTCCGGGGGCCAGGCGTTCAACTCGCGCCCCAATTGTTCTTCAATAAACTTCCGCAGCTCCGGCGATTCAAGCGAGCGCTTCTCGAAAGCCGCCGCCGTCTCCGTGGGCACGAGCGGGTTCGGCTCGTAGGTGGCGCAACCGGCGAGAAGGGCGAGGGAAAGGCCTGCGGCAAGGACATCACCAGCCCGGCGCGGGAAGATTTCAGTGCGGCGTGGTTGCATTGACGCGAACGCCCCGGACACTATTCTGCACGGCCAAATCATGTCACGTGAATCATTTGTCATTTGAGGCAAAAGCACGCCACGCGGCACAGGTGATCACCGTGCTCCAGCGCACTTACCCGGACGCCTATTGTGAGCTGAACCACGCGAATCCGGTGCAGTTGCTGGTCGCAACGATCCTCTCGGCGCAATGCACGGACAAGCGTGTGAACGTGGTCACGGCGGAGTTGTTCAAGCTCTATCGCACTGCGCAGGACTTCGCGGACGCGCCACTCGCGGACTTGGAGCTGGCGGTGAGGAGCACGGGGTTTTACCGGAACAAGGCGAAGAACATCCAGGCCTGCTGCCGCAAGCTTGTCGAGCGCCACGGCGGCGAGGTGCCGCGCACGATGGAGGAACTCACGGCGCTCGACGGAGCGGGCCGCAAGACGGCGAACGTGGTGTTGGGAAATGCGTTTGGCATCAACGTGGGCGTCGTCGTGGACACGCACGTCGCGCGGCTCTCGCGGCGGCTCGGGCTGACGAAGGAGACGACGCCGGAAAAAATCGAGCAGGCGTTGATGAAACTCGTGCCGCGCGCCCAGTGGGCGCAGTTCAGCCACTGGCTGATCTGGCACGGGCGGCGGCGGTGCGACGCGCGCAAGCCGGACTGCGACGGCTGTGAGTTGAAGGAGCTTTGCCCGCGCGTCGGGGTGAGGACGTAGCGCTGCGGTGGCGTCCGCTGGATTCTATTCTTGCCACGGCGTGCAACGATGGCCCATCGTCCGCACACCAAATATGTCCAAAAAGGCGTTGATTACTGGCATTACCGGCCAGGACGGCTCTTATCTCGCGGAACTGCTGCTTGGCAAAGGATACGAAGTCCACGGCATCATCCGGCGCGCGAGCACGTTCAACACACATCGGCTCGACCACATCTACTCCGATCCGCACGCGCCGAAGCACAAGCTCTTCCTCCACTACGGCGACCTCAGCGATGCCAGCGGTCTGGCGCGGCTCATCTCCAAGACGCAGCCCGACGAGGTTTACAACCTTGCCGCGCAGAGCCACGTGCGCGTGAGCTTCGACGCGCCGGAATACACGGCGGACATCGTCGGCACAGGCACCATCCGTCTGCTCGAATCCATCCGCGAAGTCGGCATCAAGCCGAAGTTTTACCAGGCCTCGTCCTCGGAGATGTATGGCAAGGTGATGGAGGTGCCTCAAACGGAGACGACGCCTTTCTATCCGCGCAGTCCCTATGCGTGCGCGAAGGTTTATTCCTATTGGATCACGGTGAACTACCGCGAGTCCTACGGCATGCACGCCAGCAACGGCATTCTTTTCAACCACGAGTCGCCGCGCCGTGGCGAGACTTTCGTCACGCGCAAGATCACCCGCGCCGTCGCGGCGATCAAACTCGGCCGGCAGGACAAGGTCTTCCTTGGCAATCTCGACGCGAAGCGCGACTGGGGCTTCGCGAAGGAATACGTCGAGGCCATGTGGCTCATGCTCCAGCAGCAGGAGCCGGACGACTATGTCATCGCCACCGGCCAGACGCATTCGGTGCGGGAGTTCCTCGAAGTCGCCTTCGGCCACGCGGGGCTGGACTGGAAGAAGCACGTTGAGATTGACCCGCGCTATTACCGGCCGGCGGAAGTGGATTTGCTCATCGGCGATCCCGGCAAGGCGAAGCGCAAGCTCGGCTGGTCGCCGAAGACGACGTTCGTGGAACTCACCAAGCTGATGGTGGACGCGGACATGCAGGCCTTGCAGGATCAACTCGCCGGCAAGGTGAGAATTTCCGAGTAGCCGCGACAGCTTGGGCGCGGACGCGACCGTTCAAACACGATTTGCCATGCCACGCGCACTCATCACCGGCATCACCGGCCAGGACGGCTCCTACCTCAGCGAATTGCTCCTGGAGAAAGGCTATGAAATCCATGGCATGGTGCGCCGCACCAGCTCGCTCGAACGCTCGCGCCTCGTCCATCTCTATCGCGACCCGAAGATTTACGGGCAACGCCTCTTCCTCCACTACGCCGACCTCGACGACCCGACCACGATGCGGCGCGTGCTCATGTCCGTGGAGCCAGACGAGCTGTATCACCTCGCTGGCCAGTCGCACGTCGGCCTGAGCTTCGAGATTCCCGAGTCCACGTGCGATCTCACCGCGATGGGCACGCTGCGCCTGCTGGAGATGGTGCAGGACATGAGGCGCAAGCCGCGCTTCTTCCACGCCGCGTCATCGGAAATCTTCGGCCAGCCCGCCGTGATGCCACAGGACGAGAACACGCCCTTCGCGCCGGTGAATCCCTACGGCTGCGCCAAGGCCTTCGCCGCGCAGATGGTCACGATCTACCGCAAGACCTTCGGGCACTTCGCGGTCAACGGCATCATGTTCAACCATGAGTCGCCGCGCCGTGGCGAAAACTTCGTGACGCGGAAAATCTGCCGCGCCGCCGCCGCCATCAAGCTCGGCCAGCAGAAGGAACTGCTCCTCGGCGACACCTCCGCCAAGCGCGACTGGGGCTTCGCCAAGGATTACGTGCGTGGCATGTGGCTCTCGCTCCAGCACGCGACGGCCGAGGATTACATCTTCGCCACCGGCAAGCTCCACAGCGTGCAGGACGTGGTGGAGACGGCCTTCGCCGCGATGAACCTCGACTGGCGGCAGCACGTCCGCAAAGACAACCGCCTCCTGCGTCCCGCCGAGCCGCAGCGCCTGCAAGGCAACCCCGCCAAGGCCCGCCGCCTCCTGAACTGGGAGCCGACAACCACGTTCCGGCAGTTGATCGAGGAGATGACGCGGGCGGAACTGGCGCTGCTGGGCAGCGCGTAGGCGTGCCTTCGTCATTGGCGAAATTACCCCTTGCACCGCCTGTGTCCGTTGCCTACAGTGCGCCCTCTTTTTTGAGAACCAGTTCAATTTATGCGTCGTCCCAAAGGCATTAAGACCAAAAAATCCGTCGCCAAACGGTTCAAGATCACCGGCACCGGGAAGATTCTCCGGTCCCGCGCCGGCCGCCGCCATCTGCTCTCCGGCAAGAGCGCCAAGCGTCGTCGCTCCCTCGGCAAACGTTCCCTCGTGTCCAAGACCGACGCCTATCGCATCACGTCGAGCCTGCCCTTCAGCCACTGAGCCGTTCAACTTTCAACTACTCACTGATCCATGCGCGTCACTAACGCTCCCGCCTCCCGCAAACGTCGTAAACGCATTCTGACAGCCGCCAAAGGCTTCCGTCTCAAGCGTTCCAAACTTTACCGCTACGCCTCCGACGCCGTTGACCACGCGCGGCAATACGCCTACCGCGACCGCAAGACCAAGAAGCGCATCTATCGCCGCCTCTGGCAGGTCCGCATCAACGCCGCCGTCCGCGAGGCCGGTTTGACCTACAGCCGTTTCATGGAAGGTCTCAAGGCCGCCAAGATCGGCCTCGACCGCAAGGTGCTCTCCGACCTCGCCGCCACCGACGCCGCCGCGTTTGGCGAGCTGATCAACGCCGCGAAGACCGCGCTCGCGGCCAAGCCCGCCGCCACGCTCGCGAAGGCCTGACCAAGTTCCAACCCCTCAAGCGACGGGCGGCCCCGCAGACGGGCCGCCCGTTTTTTTTTGAGGAAAACAGGAGCGCAAGAGATGTTTCGCCGCAAGTCTTTGATTCCTTATCTCCTGCCCTTCTTATAAAACTCCCTGCAACGTCATGTCACTCCTGGCCCAGCTCGACCCTTTGAAATCTGAGGCGCTCGCCGCCCTCGCCGCCGCCACCGACCTGCCCGCGCTGGAGCAGACCAAAGGCGCGTTCCTCGGCGGTGATGGCAAGTTCACCGCGCTGATGAAGCAGCTTGGCTCGCTGCCCAAGGAAGATCGCCCCGCCGCCGGCAAAGCCATCAACGCCGCGAAAGTCGAACTCGAAGCCGCACTCGCCGTGCGTCGCAGCGAACTCGAACTCAAGGCCGCGCTGCCCAAGGAACCGACCGACTGGACGCTCCCCGGCCGCCGCCGCGCCGTGGGCCGCTTGCATCCGCTCACGCAAGTCACCGACGACATCGTCCGCGCGTTCCGCAAAGTCGGCTTCGCCGTCGCCGACGGCCCGGAGATCGAGGACGAGTATCACTGCTTCGATGCGCTGAATACGCCCACCGACCACCCCGCGCGCGACAGCCAAGACACATTCTACGTCGCGCCAGCTTCCGGCTCTCAACTCTCAACTAAGAACTCTCAACTGCTTCGCACGCACACCTCCTCCGTGCAAATCCGCGTGATGCAGTCGCAGCCGCCGCCCATCCGCATCATCGTGCCGGGTCGCGTTTATCGCCGCGACAACGCCGACGCCACGCACAACCCGACCTTCCACCAGATCGAGGGCCTCTATGTGGACAAGAACGTCACCGTCGGCGACCTCAAAGGCACTGTGGAAGCCGTGTTCAAGGACGTGCTCGGCAGCGACGTGAAGCTCCGCTTCCGACCGCACTACTTCAGCTACACCGAGCCGAGCCTGGAGATTGATTTCACCAACGCGCTCGTGAAGAAGCTCGGCAAGGACTGGCTGGAGATCGCCGGCTGCGGCATGGTGCACCCGCAAGTCTTCGAGAACGTCGGCTACGATCCCGAGGTCTGGACCGGCTGGGCCTTCGGCTTCGGCATCGAGCGCATCGCCATGCTCCGCTACGGCATCACCGACATCCGGCTGTTCTACGAGAATGATGTGCGGTTTTTGAGGCAGTTTTGAGGATGAAGAAGGATTCCAAATCGCTGTTTGACGGAATCCCAATGTCCCGGATACTGGATGCATGAAGACGACAATTGATATTCCCGACAAGCTGCTGCGCGAAACCATCAAGCGGACCAACGCCAAGACCAAGCGGGACGCCGTCGTCACCGCGCTGGAGAAGTTTAACCGGCTTCAGCGGCTCCGGGAGTTAAACGCAAAAATCAAGGGCACGTTCGTTGACTTCATGACCCAGGATGACCTCAAGGTCATGCGCGAGGATGCCAAGTGGGCGAAGACCACATGAAACTCGTGGACACCTCCGCATGGGTGGAATACCTGCGCCCGGGCCTGAGCGAGGTCGGCGAGCGGGTCGAGGAGCTTGTTTTGGACGACGAGGCCGCGTGGTGTGACATGGTCATGCTGGAACTTTGGAACGGCGCTCGCGGGGCCGAGGAGAAGCGCAAGCTCGCCGATCTCTCCGCCGTTGCGCCCCGCCTCGAAACCACATCAGTAGTCTGGGAACTGGCACACAAATTGGCAGTGCGCTGCCGCGACAAGGGCAAGACTATCCCGGCGGCGGACATCCTCATCGTCGCCTGCGCGGTGCATCACGAGATCGAACTGGAGCACAAAGATGGTCACTTCAATGACATCATGCCGCTGGCGAGGGCGCTCTGAACCGATGAACCAACCCAACGCCACGCTCCGCTACGGCATCACGGACATTCGGCTGTTCTACGAAAATGATGTGCGGTTTTTGAGGCAGTTCTGAAAACTCGCGTTTGTTTGCGAGCGAAGTAAACTCACGGGCATATTGCCTCCTCAATGAAATATCCAGAGCCAAAGGAAGGTGATGGGGTTCTTCCGCGCCTACGCGATGATTACAGACAAGCCGTTCTCGACTTGTTTGAAGCCGATCACGAGGTCAAAGAAGGTCGCCCAAAATTGGACTTCGTTGGCCATACCTCCAACTTTCTCGACAATATGCGGCTGCCGGTCCACCGGTGGTTCCGTTACAGCGCGGGCTTTTCTGCGGAATGGGTGAAGTGGTTGTTGGCGGAGCGTAAAGGCCGCGATCTTTGCGTCCTCGACCCGTTTGTCGGCTCGGGCACAACGTGCCTTGCGTGCGATGAAATGGGCGTGCCGTCCATTGGCATCGAGGCGCATCCCTTCGTGCATCGCGTTGCACGGGCCAAGTTGAGTTACACTACCGATTCCGGGCATTTCAATTCAAAGGCCGACAGCGCATTCAAACGAGCTCGGAAGGCAGAATCTGAAACAGAGCACTACCCGGAAATCATCCAGAAGTGTTATGGGCAGGAGACATTGAGATACCTCGATTGCTTCCGACAAGCTGTTGAGCGGGAGCAGGACGGCACCCCCGAGGCCGAACTGCTTTGGATGGCGCTCGTATCTTCACTGCGCGTGGTGTCTGAGGCCGGCACAGCACCGTGGCAATACGTGCTGCCAGGACGACGCAAAACGGTGCCCCCATCTCCTGAGGTCGCTTTGCACAAGACAGTGCAGATGATCGCCGCCGACATTCGTTTCATGGCCCGCCATGCCAAACCGGTTGCGAAGTTGCGCGCGGATGACGCCCGCAAATGCGCGACTGTATCGGATCGATGGGCAACGATGGTCATCACCTCGCCGCCCTACGCAAACAACTACGACTACGCTGATGCTACTCGTTTGGAGATGGCCTTTATGGGGGAGATCCGGGGCTGGGGGGATTTGCAAGAAACGGTGCGGCGGCATCTTGTGCGTGCCTGCTCGCAACACGTCCCGCCAAACTCCGTCAACTTGGATGAAATTCTTGCCTCGCCAGAACTCGTGCCCATCCGCGACGACATCGTGCCGGTTTGCCGCGAGCTTTCTTCAGTGCGGTTGGAACGTGGGGGCAAGAAGACTTACAACAACATGATCGCGTGCTACTTCCTCGACATGGCGCAGACGTGGAAGGCGCTGCGACGAGTGTGTGCATCACCTTCCGAGGTGTGTTTCGTCATCGGCGATTCCGCGCCGTATGGCGTTTACGTGCCGGTCGTCGAATGGCTCGGCAAGCTGGCGTTGGCCGCTGGCTTTGAGTCGTGGACATTCGAGAAGCTTCGTGACCGGAACAACAAGTGGAAGAACCGTAAGCACCGCGTGCCGCTCTGCGAGGGACATCTTTGGGTCTGCGGCTAACAAGAGACATCATGGCCGAATCACTCGCTCATCGTTGGGGACAAATCATCGGCGACAGCTTGGAAGTGCTCGTCCGTAACATCCTTGGCGAAGTTGCGCAGCGGCACGGGCTCTACCTTGACTTCAAGCGGCCACGCGCCACGCGGGATGGCCAAGGCAAAGTGACTTGGCAGGACGGCTACGGGAACAAGCACGACCTCGACTACGTCTTGGAGCGCGGTGGAACCGAAGAGGCGCTTGGTGTTCCCATCGCTTTCATTGAGTCGGCATGGCGACGATACACGAAGCACTCGAAGAACAAGGTGCAAGAAATCGAAGCGGCGGTCATGCCCGTCGCATTGACGTTCTCACGGCATCAACCGTTCTGCGGTGCGGTGTTGGCGGGCGAGTTCACGCGAAGCGCCCTGCATCAGTTGGAATCGAAAGGTTTTGGCGTGTTGCATATCCCTTACGACTCGATTCTGGCTGCGTTTCGGGAACTCGGCATTGACGCTTCCTCTGAAGATGGCGCGGGCGGCACAACTGAGCGGCAGTTTCGGCAAAAGATTGGGAGATGGGAATCGCTGCCACAACCACAGGCGACCAATCGTCTGCTGGCGAAACTCCATGCGTTGCACCAACATGAGATTTCGGATTTCAAACAGCGCCTTGAAGCCGCGCTCAACCGTCAAGTGGCTTCGGTTCGACTGACCGTGTTGCGCGGACACTCGGTGGAGTGCTCCGATGTTCGGAGCGCGATTGCCTATTTGGTCAAGGAGGGGAAGTCGTATCGATTGCGTGACTACGGCGAACAACGCGAGGCGTTTGAAATCCAAGTGCGGTTCAACACCGGAGCGAAGATTGAGGCAACTTTCCCAAAGCGTGCCGAAGCCATTGCATTTCTCGGAAGCTTTTCGTGAAGGATGCTCTGCAAAGCGATGAAGACGAAATACTGCGACAACCGGTTTTGTGAGAGCGAAGCCATCAAGACGGTGCAGGTATCCGTTCGTCGAGCCGGGGATTCCAAGCGGAGGCTTTGTGCGGCGTGTTGCGAAGCATACGTCATTGGAGTGCAACGTGGCCGACTCAGCGAAAATCCAAGCGCCTACCGAAGCCAAGCCGTCCTTGCGGACTCAAAATTAAAATGAAAGTCACCCTTAACTGGCTCAAGCAATACGTTGATTTCAACTGGTCGCCAGCGGAACTCGCGGAGCGGCTCACGATGCTCGGTCTCGAAGTCGAGGGCGTGCAGCGGCTCGGCGGCGAGTTCGAGGGCGTCGTCGTCGCGCAAGTGCTCGCGAAGGACAAGGTCGCCGGCTCGGACAAGCTCTCCGTCAACCGCGTCCACGACGGCACCGGCGAGCGCACCATCATCTGCGGCGCGCCCAACCATCAGCCGGGCGACAAGGTCGCGCTCATCCTCCCGAACTTCGCGCTGCCGCTGAAGGCCGGTGAGAAGGAGCCGTTCGTCATCAAGGAGCGCAAAGTCTTCGGCGTCGTGAGCCAGGGCATGATGTGCTCGAAGAAGGAACTCGGCCTCGGCGAGGACGGCGACGGCATCATCATCCTGCCGCCGGACGCGAAAGTAGGTCAGCCGTTCGCGGAGCATCTGGGCCGTGCGGGCAGCGACGTGGTGTATGACCTCGAAGTCACGCCGAACCGACCGGACTTGAACAGCGTCATCGGCATCGCGCGGGAGATTGCGGCGGTGACGGGGAATCCGTTGAAGGTGCCTGAAGTCAGAAGTCAGGAGTCAGGAGTCGGAATTCAGGAGCACGTCGCAGTGCGTTTGGAAGAATCTGAGCTTTGCCCGCGCTACACCGCGCGCGTCGTGACGGGCGTGAAGGTCGGGCCGAGTCCCGACTGGCTGCGGCAGACGTTGGAGAAGGTCGGCATCCGCAGCATCAGCAACGTGGTGGACGTGACGAACTACGTCATGCTGGAAACTGGCCAGCCGCTGCACGCGTTCGATTATCACCTCATCGCCAAGGGCGCGGATGGCAAACCCACTATCGTCATCCGTCGCGCGGCGGCGGACGAGAAGTTCAAGACGCTCGACAATCAGGAGCGCGCGCTCACCGGCGATATGCTCCTCATCGCCGACGAGCAGAAGGGCATTGCGCTTGCGGGCGTGATGGGCGGCGTGAACACGGAGATTCGCGACGACACGAAGGATGTGCTCATCGAGAGCGCCTACTTCGCGCCGACGAATATCCGCCGCACCAGCAAGGCCCTCGGCCTGCGCAGCGAGTCCAGCTACCGCTTCGAGCGCGGCTGCGATGTCGGCATCGCGGACTACGCGAGCCAGCGCGCGGCGCAGCTCGTCCTTGAAACTGCCGGCGGCACGCTCGTGCCGGGCGTGGTGGATGCCTTCCCGCAGCCTGCGAAGGCGAAGGAAATTTCCCTGCGGTTTGCCAAGACCGACGAGTTGCTCGGCCTCGCCATCGCGCCGGAGCAGCAGGCGAAGTTTTTGACCAGCCTCGGCCTCACTCAATCGGCAACTGGCAATCCGCAATCGGCAACCTTTTCCATCCCCACCTTCCGCGTGGACCTCAAGCGCGAGGTGGACCTCATCGAGGAAATCGCCCGGCTGCACGGCGTGGACAAGATTCCCAGCACCGCCCCGCGCGGCGCGGTTGGCACTAATGCGTTCGATGCCGTGTATGACGAAATCGCCGCCGTGCGGCGGTTGCTCACCGGCCTCGGGCTGAACGAGGCACAGGGGCAGACGCTGATTGGGAAGTCAGAAGTCAGAAGTCAGAAGTCAGAAGAAGTCGTAGCGCTCTCGAACCCGCTGAGTTCCGACATGGACGTGCTGCGGCCGTCGCTGTTGCCGGGACTCATCCACTCCCTGCGGCACAATCTGAACCGCAAGAACAACGATGTGGCGCTGTTCGAGATGGGCCGCGTGTTCACGAGCGTGAACGGCCAGCCGAAGGAGGAGCGCCGCGTGGCCATCGCCCTGACCGGCCAGCGCGCGCCCGCCTTCTGGAGCGGCGACGACCGCGATGCGAAGTTTGACGCGATGGACTTGAAGGGGCTTGTCGAGGATGTGCTGGAGCACTTCGGCCTGCGCGGCGTGCAGTTCGGCAAGCGCGCCGAGCCGAACGCGCTCTTCCTTGAATCCGCCGCCATCACGCTCGGCGGCAAGGTCCAACTCGGCGAACTCGGGCAGCTTCTCCCGACGCTCGCGAAGCAATACGACCTGCGCGACGCCGTCTTCCTCGCGGAACTTCGCCTCGACGAACTCCTCGCGCGCGGCAACCGAAACAAGTCCTTCAAGCCGCTGCCGCAGTTCCCCGCAAGCCGTCGCGACGTGGCGATGCTCGTAGCAGAGGCAACGACGCACGACGCCGTCTTGATGGCCGTGAAGCAAGCCAAGCCCGCGAACTTGGAGAGTGTGGAGCTGTTCGACATATTCCGTGGCAAGAACGTCCCTGCCGGCCAGAAGAGCCTCGCCTACGCCTTCACCTACCGCGCCGCTGACAAGACGCTGACTGATGCCGACGTGAACGCAGCACACGCGAAGGCCGTGGACGCGCTGAAGCAGAAGCTCTCCGCGACGGTGCGGGAATGACTTTTCGGCCCGTGGCCTTGACCCACGCCACGTGCGCACTATTTTCAAGCGCCAACCCGCATGAGCCACACCCCGCCAGAGCGCGACGACGATTCCTCCGCACCGGGCGGCTCCGGCAATTCCTACGTGCGCCTAATCATGAGTGCTGTGCTCGCATTCGTGCTCTACGTTTTGAGCATCGGGCCTGCCTGGTGGCTGCTAAATCATGATCAAGATAGCAGGAAGACCTTCAACCTCGTTTATCTTCCGTTCGACTATTTGCCACCCGGCCTGTTAGGCCCAGTGCAAGCATACATGGAGCTATGGGCACCACTTTGGTGACCTTCCCTCCGCCTTAGCCCGCATGAACCACACCACGGAAAATCGCCTCACGCCAGCGCTCGCTTGATGACTTCCCCGCGCACGCCGGTGATGCGCTGCTCCAGGCCCTGGTAGAAATACGTGAGCTTCTCGTGGTCGAGGCCCATGAGGTGCAGGACGGTCGCGTGCAGGTCGGAGACGTGGTGCCGGTCATCCACCGCCTCGAAGCCCAAGTCATCCGTGGCCCCGATGGCCTGCCCTCCGCGCACGCCCCCCCCGGCCAGCCACATTGAGAAACCGTGCCAGTTATGGTCGCGGCCCGGCTTGCCGACGCCCTCACTGGTAGGCGTTCGGCCGAACTCCCCGCCCCACACGAGCAGCGTCTCACCCCAGAGGCCCGTCCGCTTGAGGTCCGTTATGAGCGCGGCTATGGGGCGGTCGGTCTCGCCGGCATGGAGGGTGTGGTTCTTCGTGCAATCGCTGTGGCCGTCCCAGGTGTCCTCCAGATGGCCGCCGCCTGAGTAGAGCTGCACGAAGCGCACCCCCTTCTCCACCAGCCGCCTGGCCAGCAGGCACTTGGCGCCGAAGTCGGCGGTGAGCGGCTGGTCAAGGCCGTATAGCTCGCGGGTGGCTGCCGGTTCGTCCTTCAAATCCACGATGCCCGCCGCACTGGTCTGCATTTGATACGCCAGCTCATAGGAGAGGATGCGCGCGGATAACTCGCTCTCCTGCGGACGGTCACGGTGGTGCTGCTCGTTCAACTCCCTGAGAAGGTCAAGGGAACGCCGCTGGCCGCGCGGGGTGACACCCTCCGGGGCCGAGAGGTCCAGGAGCGGGCTGCCCTTGCTACGGAAGAGCGTGCCTTGATAGGCAGCGGGCATGTAGCCGGCAGTCCAGTTCGAGGCGCTGCCGATAGGCCCGCCGCGCGGGTCCGTCATGACCACGAAGCTCGGGAGGACGGCATTCAGGGAGCCAAGGCCATAGCTGAGCCACGCGCCCAGGCTGGGCTTGCCGATGAAGATGCTGCCTGTGTTCATCTGAAGGCATCCCGAGGCGTGCGCCGCCGTGTCCGTGTAGAGGGAGCGGAGCACGCAGAGGTCATCGGCGAACTTTGACGTGTGGGGGAACAGGCTGCTGATGGGCAGGCCGCTCTGCCCGTGGGGCTGAAAGGCGAAGGGTGACTGCATGAGGTAGCCCACGGGACGGCCATTGGAGCCGACGGCCTTGACCTTGCCGGCGTAGGGTTGCCCGTGGTGCTTCGCCAGCTCGGGCTTGGGGTCAAAGGTGTCCACCTGGCTGGGCGCACCGTTCATGAAGAGGAAGATGACGTGCTTGGCCTTCGCCGCGAAGTGCGGCACACGCGGAGCCAGCGGGGATGTGGCGGCGGGCGACGCCGCCTGTGCGGTGGAGAAGAAGCCATCGCGCAGGAGAAGGTCGAGCAGTCCCAGTCCGGCGAACCCCGCGCCAGCCTGCCAGAGGAATTCCCTGCGTGTGCGTCCGCAAGGGGTCGGCTGCGGGCGGAAGGTGTGGTGTGGGCGCATGGTTTAGTTGTAGTTAGGTTTTCGCCTTCCGACCCTTCCTATTCCGCCATGCCAGTAACCCGAGGCCGATACAGCTCCATAGCAGGGACTGAACGCAGAATATCACACCCCATTGGATCCAGGCCGAGTAGATTGTCGATGCCCCAGCCAGCCATTCGGCAACGAATATCCCCGGCATCTGAAGCACTGTGGCAGTCCAATTGAAAGGCGGTTGCATCGGCTCCCGTCCATGCCTCAACGAATAGAGTGCGACCGATGCCAACAGTGCAACTGCCTCGGCGATGATACCGAACCAAACCACCCTGCAAATAGTCTTCAGTGTGCTCACTCGTTCAGCTCCTCAATCGGGATAGACAAACTCGTTGAGGTTCAGAACCACGCGGCATAGTTGGGTGAGGGCGGCTTGGGCGGCTTCGTCGGTGGAGATGTTGCGACTTGCGACGGTGGCTTCGCGGAGCTGGCTGGCGGTTTCCTCGGCGAGGAAGCGTTGCATCGCGGCGAGTTCTTCGGGCTTGGGCGGGCGGGACAGAGCGAGCCGCCACGCGAGCTGGATTTTGTCCGCCGGCAGCGGCCCGGCCTCGCGGCGGAGGCGGTCGGCGAAATGGCTGGCCTGGCGGTTCACGAACTCGCCGTTGAAGAGCGTGAGCGCCTGCGGGGCGATGCTGGTGACGGCGCGTTTGTCGCTGCTCTGCGTGGTGTCGCACACGTCCAGCACTTCGAGCATCGGCACGACGAACGAGCGTTTCAGGAAGGCATACACGGTGCGACGCGAGGCGTCGGCTTCATCGAAGGGCTTCCAGATGCTGCCCGGGTCGCTGCTGCCGGCGAGGGCTTCCTTCGGCACTTCGGGATACATGCTCGGCCCGCCGACGCGGGGGTTGAGCCGCCCGCTCACGGCAAGCATCGAGTCCCGGATGGCCTCGACTTCGAGTCGGCGGTAGGGGAAGCGGGCGAGCAGAAGGTTTTCTGGGTCGAGGGTCGAAGGTCGAGGGTCGAGGGCTACGGACATTCGTGCCTTCGGCCCTTCGACTCTCGACTCTCGACTCTCGACTGCCCCCCGCTGCTGCCACGTCGCGCTTGCCAGAATCAGCCGGTGCAACTTCTTCACTGACCAGCCGCCTTCCTTCACGAACCAATCCGCCAGCCAGTCGAGCAACTCCGGGTGCGTGGGCGCGGCCCCGATGAGGCCGAAGTCGCTGGGCGTCCGCACGAGGCCTTCCCCGAAATGGTGCTGCCAGACGCGGTTGACGATCACGCGCGCGGTGAGCGGGTTGTCGGGGCTGGCAATCCAGTTCGCAAGCACCAAGCGTCTGTGCATCGTGAACTCATCGGGTGACGGGAAGACGGGCTGCTTCACAGTCAGCGCGACCGGGACAGCGGGGAAGACCTCCGCGCCGGGGCTGTGCGCGCTCCCGCGCAGCAGGACGTAGCTCTTCGGTGGCACGCCGCTCGGCTCGCTGGGGAAGTAGCCGCGCGGCAGATCGGGTGTGGCGCGGCGCAGCTCGGCGATGGTGGCTTCGGCGGCGGCGATGCGGGTGCGGGCTTCGGCGGGCAGGGCCTTGGCAAGCTCCGCGTCTAGCTGTGGCGTGAACTGTTTCACGAGTTCCTTCTGCGCGGGTGACTGTTGCTTCGCATCCGTGCGGAAGGCGGTGAGCGCGTCGGCGGGTAAGGCAGACTTGCCGCCTGAGAGGAAGGCGTTACGAAACTCACTGCGAGCGGCCTCAATCTCCTTCGTCAGCGCCGCGATGCGTTGGTCACAGGCAGCTAGCGCCTTGAGTTCCGCGCGCGTCCCGGCGGGCGCGTCGAGGTCGCTGCGGCCGGACTGCGTGCGCTTCAGCGGCGCGAAGACGGCGGCAAGGCTGTAGTAATCGCGCGCGGTGAGCGGGTCGAACTTGTGGTCGTGGCAGCGCGCGCAGCCGAGCGTGACGCCGAGGAAGGCCTGCGCCGTCGTGCGGATCATGTCGTCCACCTGGTCCGCGCGGTCCTGCACGGGGTCGGCCGGCTCGTCGTCCCACGGGCCGAGGCGGAGGAAGCCGGTGGCGATGAGCGTCTCGGCGTTCGCATCGGGCAACTCGTCGCCGGCGAGTTGCTCGCGGATGAAGCGGTCGTAGGGCTTGTCCGAGTTGAAGGCGGCGATGACGTAATCTCGGTAGCGCCAGACGCTGGGCTTGATGGCGTCGCGCTCGTAGCCGTTGGTCTCCGCGTATCGCGCGAGGTCGAGCCAGTGACGGCCCCAGCGTTCGCCGTAGCTTGTGCGAGCGAGCAACTCATCCACGAGCCGCGTGAAGGCGTCGGACGAATTGTCGGCGAGGAACTTGTCCTGTTCCGCCAGCGTTGGTGGCAGGCCTGTGAGGTCGAGGAACACGCGCCGGAGCAGCACGCGCTGCTCGGCCTGGGCTGACGGCTGCCAGCCGCGCTCCTCCAGTTTCGCGAGGACGAAGTGGTCAATGGCGTTGCGCGGCCATGACTTGCTTTTCACCGCTGGGACAGGCGGGCGAACGGGCGGCACGAAGGCCCAGTGCCTCGCCGCGCTGTCGGCCGGCCAGTTCGCACCCTGCTCGATCCAGCGCGTGAGCAAGGCGATCTGCGCCGCAGTCAGCGCGCCGCCCTTCGGCGGCATCAGCTCGTCCGCGTCGGGCGTGATGATGCGCTTGACCAGTTCGCTCTTCGCGGGCGTGCCGGGGACGAGCGCGGGTTGCTTCGACTTGCCGCCTTTGAAGGCCGCTTCGCGGGAGTCGAGGCGCAGACCGCCCTTCGCGTGTTCCGCGTCGTGGCACGAGAGGCAGCGCTTCACCAGCAGCGGACGCACCTCGCGCGCGAAGTCCACCGGCGGCGCGGCCACCACCACGAGAGGCACGAGCAGCACAGCCATGACAAACGCGCGCTGGCGGACTCGCGCGCGGGCCTGCGTTGAGGCTGACAAGGGCTGTGGCACGGTGAAGTGATACGCGGCGAGGTGACGGAGGTTCAAGCACCGGATGCCGGGCGGGCAGCTCAGTTGCGCCGCACCGACATCGTGCGGCCTGTCTTCGCCGCGTCGTAGAAGGCGTAGATCGTATCGAGCACGCGCAGACCTTCGCGACCCGTCACCGGCGGGGCTTGCAGGCCGGCGGCGGCGCGCGTGCAGGCGTGGACCCACGGCGTGTAGCCCGTCGGCTCCTTTGGCGGCGTGAAGCTCTGCACGCCGCTCACCTTCGGGTCGGCGGTGGAATACCACTTGAGGGGAACCTCGCTCTGCTCGTTCATCTCCAGCCAGCCCTGTGCGCCCCAGAGCTTGATGTGCTGATGATAGCCGCGATCCAAGTAGTAGCCGCTGATCATCATGCCGAACATACCGTTGTTGAATCGCAACGCCGCGGCGTTCGAGTCTTCCACGTCCAACGGCTGCCCACCGACGTTTCCTGAGAAGCCCGCGACGGCCTCGACTTCCGCGCCGGTGATGAAGAGCGCCAAGTCCAGCCAGTGAATGCCCAGCCACGTGAAGTGTCCGCCGCCCGCGCGCGACTTCTGCGCGAACCAGTTCTTGCGATAGCTCTCGCTCTTCAGCCGCGTCTGGTCCGCAACGAGATGAATCTCGACGCCGTAGAGCTTGCCGAAGCGGCCTTCGCTCACGAGCCGCCGCGCCTCGCGCGCCTCCGGGAGCAGACGATTCGCAAACGCGAGCGTGAGATGGAGATGCTTGCCCTCGGCCTTGCGCACGAGCGGCTCGAAGTCCGCCGCGCGCACGCACGCGGGCTTCTCGGCCATCACGTGGCAGCCCTGCTCCAGCGCCGCGTCGATCGCCGGCGGCGCGAGCACGGCCTCCATCGTGACGAGCGCGAGCTGCGGCTTCGACTCGAGCAGCACAGTGGCGACGTCCTTGCCCGTGGCCTTCAGCTTCGGCCCGAGTGACTTTTGCGCGGCGGCGAAAGTGGCTCCACTCGGATCAGCAAGGGAAACTTCGCCCACTTCGCTGCTGGCTGCAAGACCGACGAGATAGGCGTCGAGATGCGGACCACCGGCGTGAGTGAGAACGGCGACGGGAATGGGCATGGCAAGAAAGTTCAGTTTACTTGATTGCCCGCTCGACCTGCGCTGCGAGCTTTTCCAAATCCATCTGCTCGCCCGCCGCCGGGAACTTGTGCGGGAGCAGATACCAGTCCTCGGTGAAGCTCACGCTCGCGCCGGGCGCGATGGGCTTGCGCGGGCCGTGCGGCTCCAGCTCGCACGCGGGCACGAAGCTCGCCTGCGGATACCAGAAGCACAGCGTCAGCCCGGCGATCTCGGGATACACGCCGTCCTTCGGTGACGGGTAGCGCTTCACGAACGCCTGGTCGTGCGGCATCACGTAGGCAAACCACCCGGCGTTCGAGTCGAAGCCGAGCTTGGGCTGCTTCGTCGGGCCGAGCACTTCAAGGAAATTCCCGCGCATCCGCACGTTTGGGTCCGTGGGCTTCAAGATGATCGAGTGCTCCGCGCCTTGGTTATACATCACGAAGCCGTTCGGAAACCGGCGCGTGTCCGGCGTCTGCGGGATGACGCCAATGCCACCATGCACCCCGAACGTGCGGCTCCAGTGCGTCCAGAACTTCGTCTCGGATGAAACGTTCTTGATGACTTGTTTGCAGGCGAGATGCGAGGACTTCGCGTCGAGCGTGAACTCGCGGACTAGTTGCACGCCAGTCGCGTCGTCGGGTTTGCTCGTCAGCCGCACGGCGCGCGGTCCGATGGCCTCGGCCTGCCATTCGCCGACCCAGAGCGTGTTGCGCGTGGGGATCAGATACTCCGGCCCGATGTCGAACCGGCCCGCGCTGGACGGTGCTTTCGGCCCGCCCGGGGTGTTCCACTTTGCCTCCTTGGGGTCGAGGTAAAGCGCGTTCTTGCCTTTATGCTCATACTCCAGCACGCGTCCGCCGACTTGGTGGCAGAGGGTCACGCGCGTGTCGGCGTTGAAGAGTTCGAAGCAGTCCGGGTAGTTCAAAACCTTCACGCGCCGGACGCCCTCAGGCAGATCGGCGGCGGAAGCGGAGACGAGCAGGCCAAGCAGGGCGGCGAAACAAGTGGAGCGCATGGCGGATTGTGAGCGGAGCGGCAGCAGGAAAAGCAACGAAGATTTCTGTCCTCCACCTGTAGCGGCGGTCTGTGACCGCCGTTCGATGGCAAACGTGAGGCCGAACGGCGGTCACAGACCGCCGCTACAGTGAGCCTGCATCACGCACCACGCTCTCAATTTTTCCATGCTGGACACGGGTGCTGAGCCTCTGGCCGGGCTTGGCCTGTTCAGCGCGGCGGACGACTTTGCCGGTTGCCGCGTCCGTGGTGATGGAGTAGCCGCGCGCGAGGACATTGTCAGGCGAAAGCAGACGCAGGCGGTCAATCAATGCGCCGAGGTGCTCGCATCGCAGGGCGAGTTGGGCTACGGGCTTGAGCCGTTGTAGATGCAGCGCGGCCTGTGTGAGGCGATGCCGCCGCTCGCGCAGGTGCGTCTTCGCTTCACGGTTCAGCGCGGTGCCCGCGTCGTCCAGCCGCTGTGCCCATTCCTGCAAGCGCCGCTGCGGATGCGCGAGCGCGAGCCTGTGATGCACTTGCCCGAAACTTTCTTCCGCCGCCTCCAAGTGCTGCCTCGCCAGTTGCCGCAATCGAACTGTGGCTTCCGCGACGAACTCCCGGCTGGCGAACGCGCCTTCCGTAATCAACCCCGCCGCCGCGCTGGGCGTGGCCGCACGCAGGTCCGCGACGAAGTCCGCGATGGTGAAGTCAATCTCGTGGCCGACCGCTGACACCACCGGCACCGCTGACGCGAAGATGGCCCGCGCGACGGCCTCTTCGTTGAACGCACACAGGTCTTCGAGCGAGCCGCCGCCGCGCGTGATGAGGATGAGGTCAATTGCGAATTGCGAATTGCGAATTGCGAATTTGTTGAGGCGCTCGATGGCCGTCGCGACTTCCGCCGCCGCTCCTTCCCCCTGCACGCGGCACGGGGCGAGGATGACTTCGAGGCCCGGCTGGCGGCGCGCGATGACGTGCAGCACGTCGCGGATGGCCGCGCCGGTGGGCGAGGTGACAAGGCCGATGCGTTGCGGGTAACGCGGGAGCCTGCGCTTGCGCTCCAGCTTGAAGAGGCCTTCCGCCGCGAGCTTTTCCTTGAGCCGCTCGAACGCCGCCTGCAACGCGCCCACGCCCTGCAGCTCCACCGCGCTGACGATGAGCTGATACTGGCCGCGCGCCTCATAGACCGTCACGTCGCCGGTAAGCAGCACCTTCTGGCCGTCCGCGAGCAGCGCGCGGTGCGGCACGGGCGTGTTGCGGAAGAGCACGCACGCGAGCTGCGCGCCGGCGTCCTTGAGCGTGAAATAGACGTGCCCCGACGCCTGCGCGCGCAGGTTCGTGATTTCGCCGGACACCGCGACCTGCCCGACCTGCTTCTCCAGCAGCCGCTTGATTTGCCCGGTCAGCTCAGAGACGGAAAGCACCTTGCGCACCGCCTCGGTCGGGAAGAGTTCCGCGCCGAAGTCCCACTGGGTTTTGGAAGGTTTGGCCACAGGAAGAAAATGATTTAGCCGCGAAAGAGCCCAGCGGGGCGGAAGCCCAACCAAAGTGGCCGGACGACTCGCTTTAACGCAAAGTGCGCAGAGACCGCAGAGAGCCGCAGAGACGGACATCTCTCCTCTGTCTCTGCGCCATCTCTGCGTCCTTCGCATCCTCTGCGTTGGAAAAAACCCTTCCGGCTTAGGATGAAGTGGGGAGCTGGCAGTGCATGGGGCGCAAAGCAGAAGGGGGACGAAGTCCTCGCTCGGCACGATGGTTCTGCCCCGGAAGGGCAACTGAAGGTAGCCGGTGGGAAGGCGCGACCAACGGGAGCGCTGCACCCACCGGAAACGCGAGCCGATGCCCGCCGCCCCAGCGGGGCGGATGAAACGGAACTCGCCGGAACGTTCATGCGCCCCGCCGGGGCGCTCTCCGCTCGGCCAGCGAACCGGTGGGCGCGCCTGCGGTCGCAGGCTTCCCACCGGCTACCTTCAAGCGCACCTCCGGTGCGCCACCATCGCGCGGCCCGCGCGGTCGGCCCGCTCCCTTGCCCCAAGGGGGCAACGGAATACAGCCCAGGGTTGCGCGCAGCGCTACCCTGGGAACCCGGCCCCAACAAATCTCCCGCCCTGAAGGGGCGGCGAAGCCGCGAAGAAACACGACGCATGCGGGTGCCCCGACAGGGCACACCCGGATTGCGCGCCAAACCCAGGGCTGGAGGACGGCACCCCGTTGGGGTGCGCCGCGCCGTGCGCATCGTCTCCGTCGGGAAGAGTTCGCCGAAGTCCCATTGAGATTTTGCTCGCATTGCCTATTTCACGCTTTACCCGGCTTGCCGGTGATAATTCGGTGCAACTCGTCCGCTGAAGAGATTCCTTCATCAAGCGCCACGAAACTCAAGAGGCCGCATTCAACGCCCAAGCTAGAAGCCGCATGCACTTTGTGATGGCCGTCAATAAGGTAGTGCGCGAAGCAATAGTGAGAATAGTAATCGGAATCATCTCCGCCCGTTGCCGGCGATTTCACATCGAGAACCGAAATCGAAACGGCAGTCGGATGGCCGCCCTTGCGCAGTCGCTCCTGATAAAGCTGAACTGTCGCGGCCTCCAGCCAAGTGTGCGGGTAGATGGGAATCAAGAAGTTGAACAGCCCGACCTTCGCCTCCAGCCGAGACACCGGCGACCGATAGTATTCAGCTTTCGGATTGTGTGGTAATCCCCAAAATCCATCAACGCCCCACAAGTCGATTTGCTCGTGTGAGAAGTAATCTGTCGCTGTGCCAGGAACTGTAAGTGATGGCTTACAGCGCCAAAGCACAGGGGTGAAGTTCCCTGACGGCAGCAGCCGTTGTAACTTTGTCACAACTGGGGAATCAGCGCTTTGGAGTCCTTCACGAAGTTCATTGGAAACCTCACGGGCCGACACTTTTTGATTCGCTCCTTCGAGCCGCTCAAAAAAGAACGTGCAAGTTTCGCAGATGTTCCCGATGTGGAAAGCCTTCTTGCCCTCAATGGACAGATACCGATTCCATACCTTCCAAGCTCCCCCGCCCTCAGTCTCAAACTTGAGTGGAGAGACCGAGGTTTCGATATTGAATGTGGGACCTGTTGAAAATGGCTCCATTATTGTTTTTGAGTTAGGAGCGCCTCAGACACCCGGTGAATGGCCTTCGCCTTGCCCGTCGCGTCGTCCAGCTCGATGACCACGCCTTGCAGCAGCACGCGGTCGCGCGCGACGGTGAAGCGGCGCGGCTGGTTCGTCAGGAAGCGCTCGATGATGGGCTGGATGTCGCGGCCCAGGCAGCTTTCGTGCGGGCCGGTGAAGCCCGCGTCGCACAGGAAGGCCGTGCCGCCGGGGAAGATTTGCTCGTCCGCCGTCTGCACGTGCGTGTGCGTGCCCACCACCGCGCTGACCTGACCGTCGAGCATCCGCGCGAGGGCGATTTTCTCCGAGGTCGCCTCGGCGTGCATGTCCACGAAGATGAAGGGCGTGTGCTGGCGGAGCCGCTCGACCTCGGGACGCACGCGGATGAACGGGTTGTCCAGCGGCGGCATGAAGGTGCGCCCTTGCAGATTGATGACGGCCAGCAGGCGGCCGTCCGGCAGGCGATGCGTGGCGCTGCCCTGGCCGGGCGAGCCGGGCGGATAGTTCAGCGGGCGCACGAAGCGCGGCTCGTTGGTGAGCAGGACGCTGACTTCCTTCTGATCCCACAGATGGTCGCCGGTGGTGATGATGTCCACGCCCGCCGCGAAGAGGTCCGCCGCCGTATCGGGCGTAATGCCGGAACCGCCGGCGGAATTCTCTCCGTTGGCGATGACGACATCGAGCGCGTGCCGAGCGCGAAGGACAGGCACCAGCACATCCACGGCCTTGCGACCCGGCGCTCCGACCACGTCGCCGATGAAGAGGATTTTCACGCGCGGGAGACTAGCAGCCAAGTAGGTCAGGCTTCCAGCCTGACATCCATCTGTCACGAAGAGGTTGATTCACACGGCATGGGTTTGGTTTCACGAGCAGCTCCAAGTTTCGCCTCAAGGCGTTTCCGGTTTCATTGATGTGGATGCTCACCTCCCCCCACGCGACGGAGGGGTTTGAGGTCAGGCTGGAAGCCTGACCTACGTTTGGTAGCGTCGCCGCGTGCGCATCAAAGCTTGGTTCCCGACGTTCATCTACTGCGCGCCGCTGCTCCGCACGGGCGCGGCGCGGTTCAACGCGGAGCTGCTCAAGGAAGCCTATCAGCTCCGCGACTTCGACCGCGCCGGCCAGCGCTGGTCGAAGAAGAACTACCCCGGCGGCTTCACGAGCTACGGGTCGATGGACAAGCTGCACCAGTCCTCGTCCACGTTCACGGAGCTGCAACGGCGCATTGACCGGCATGTGAAGGCATTCGCCAGCAAGCTGGACTTCGATCTCACGAACCGCCGGCTGGAGATGACCGACTGCTGGGTGAACATCATGCCGCGCCAGACCGCGCACGGCCTGCACCTGCATCCCACCTCGACGATCAGCGGCACCTACTACGTGAAAACGCCCAAGGGCTGCGCCGCGATCAAGTTTGAAGACCCGCGTCTCGACCGCTTCATGGCCGCGCCGCCGCGCAAGGCGGAGGCGAGCCGCGAGAACCAGACCTTCGCGCACTACGCAGCAGAAGCGGGCAACGTGATCCTCTTCGAGAGCTGGCTGCGCCACGAAGTTCCGGCGAACCCGGTCGAAGCCGAGCGCGTGAGCGTGAGTTTTAACTACAACTGGTTTTAGCCACAGATGAACACAGATGGCACACAGATGACTGCGCGGTCGGTGCTGTGCGAGAAGTTCTGTGACTTGCTGTGGCCGCTTTCCCAAATCTGTGTTTCATCTGTGTCAATCTGTGGCCCCGATGTCTTCCTCCCCGGAAATTGAGAGCGCTGAGATCCTCCGCTGGCGGAGGGGTGAAGCGCCGCGTCGCGAGCTGGACGCGCTCGCGCGCGAGGAGCCGCTGGAGGTTCGAGTGCGCGGGCAGAGCATCGCGGTGACGATGCGGACGCCGGGCCACGACGCGGAGCTGGCCGCTGGCTTTCTGCTGACGGAGGGGTTGATCCAACGTCACGAGGATATTATCGAAATCGCTCATTGCCAGCAGGGCGAAGCCGCGCACCTCAGCAACACGCTCAACGTCTTTCTCGCGCCGTCGGTGGCCGTGGACTTCGCGCGGCTCACGCGGCACGTCTTCGCCTCGTCGAGCTGCGGGCTGTGCGGCAAGGCGACGATTGAATCCGTGCATCGGCAGTTTCCGCCGGTCAGTGCCGAGCTGCGCATCGCGCCGGAAGTTTTGCTCCAACTCCCGGCCAAGCTTTCCGCGCAGCAAGCGACCTTCGACCAGACCGGCGGCCTGCACGCGGCCGCGCTCTTCACTGCGAGCGGCGAACTCCTCGTGCTCCGCGAAGACGTGGGCCGGCACAACGCCGTGGACAAAGTGCTCGGCTGGGCATTCCTGAACGGCCAGTTTCCACTGGCTGACCACATCCTGCTCGTGAGCGGACGGGCGTCGTTTGAAATCATGCAGAAGGCGCTCGCGGCACGAGTGCCGGTGGTGGCGGCTGTCTCCGCGCCGTCGAGTCTCGCGGTCGAGTTCGCGCAGCAGAGCGGGCAGACGCTCGTGGGCTTCCTGCGCGGCGAAGGGATGAACATCTATGCCGGCGACGCGCGGCTGGATAACGGTCCGCAGAGGCTGTGAAGCACCCATCGCGACCCGCCGTCTGAACCCCATCGTCAAACGCTTGAGTCCGTTGTTCAAACCAGTGTTGGCCGTCGTTGTGCTCGCCGCCGCGTCGCTCAGTGCCGCGCCCGCGAAGGTCGCGGTGCCGCGCACCTTCAACTTCGAGAATGACCTCAGTCCGTTGCTCACGCGCTACGGCTGCAACAGCTCGCCGTGCCACGGCAAGGCCGAGGGACAGAACGGTTTCAAGCTCTCTGTCTTCGGCTACGACCCGCTCGCGGACTTCCGCGCGCTGACGGTTGAGAGCAAGGGCCGCCGCGCCTCGCCCGCCGTGCCGGAGCAAAGTCTCTTTCTCGCGAAGGCCAGCGGCGCGATGCCGCATCAGGGCGGCGCGCGCATTCCCGTTGACTCGCCCGATTACGAGACCTTCCGCGCGTGGCTCGCAGCGGGCGCGCCGTTTGGCTCGACCAACGACGCGAAGGTCGTCCGCGTCGAGTTGGAGCCACGCGAGCGCAGCCTCGCGCCGGGCGCGAAACTCCAGCTTCGCGTCAACGCCACCTACAGCGACGGGCGCAAGGCCGACGTGACGCGCTTTTGCATCTTCCAGTCGAACAACGATTCGCTCGCGAAAGTGGACGAGAACGGTGCGGTGAGCATTGGCTCGCTGCCGGGGCAGACCTCGGTGATGGCGCGCTATCTCGGCGAGGTGACTTCGTTCATGGCCATCGTGCCGCGTCCGGGCAAGCCGGTCGGCGACGCGGGCTTCGCGGAGTTCAACTTCATTGACGGACACGTCAATGCGCACTTGAAGAAACTGAACTTGCGCCCGAGCGAAGTCTGCGACGACGCGACGTTCCTCCGCCGCGCGCATCTCGACATCATCGGCACGTTGCCTACAGCAGACGAGGCGCGGCGCTTTCTTGTGGACAAGGCGTCCGACAAACGCGCGCGGCTGGTGGACGCGTTGCTGGAGCGGCCCGAATACGCGGACTTCTGGGCGCTGAAGTGGGCCGACCTGTTGCGCGTGGACCGGCAGAAGCTCGGCCAGCGCGACGCCTACGCCTACTACCGGTGGATTCGCGAGCAGTTCGCCGCGAACCGTCCGCTCGACCAGTTCGCGCGCGCGCTGCTCACGGCCGAGGGGCCGCTGGACGACGCGCCCGCCGGACATTTCTACAAGGTCGTCACGCGCCCCGGCGACATGGCCAACGCGGTCTCGCAAGTCTTCCTCGGCATTCGCATTGCGTGCGCGGAGTGCCATCATCATCCCTTCGACCGCTGGAGCCAGACGGATTACTACGGCATGTCCGGCCTGTTCGCGCAGGTGAGCATCCGCAAGGGCGCGCTGGGCGAGACGCTGCTGGCTGAAGGCAATCCCACGACGAAGCATCCGCGCACGGGCGAGAATGTCCCGCCGCACGCGCTGGATGCCGAGCCGGCAAAGGACGCGGGCGACCGCCGTCGCGCGCTGGCCGAGTGGTTCACCGCGCCGGAGAATCCGTGGTTCGCGCGGAACTTGGCGAACCGTCTCGTCGCGCACTTCTTCGGTCGTGGCGTCATCGAGCCGGTGGACGATGTGCGCGCGACGAACCCGCCGGGCAACCCCGCGCTGCTCGACGCGCTGGCCAAGGCGCTCCTGGACGCGCGCTTCGACCTCAAGCAATTCATTCGCACGCTCACGGCGTCGCGCACCTACCAGCTTTCCGCGACGCCGAACGAAACCAACGCGCAGGATGAGCAAAATTATTCCCGCGCGCTCTTCAAGCGGCTGCCCGCCGAGGTGCTGCTCGACGCGGTCTGCCAAGTGACGGGCGTGCCGGAGAAGTTTGACGGAGTGCCAAGCGGCACGCGCGCCATCCAGCTCTGGGACAGCCAGACGCAGCACTACTTTCTGAAACTCTTCGGCCGTCCTGTGCGAGTGACCGCGTGCGAGTGCGAGCGCAACAGCGAGGCCAGCATCGCGCAGGTGCTGCACCTGCTGAACTCGCCGAACCTCCAGGCGAAACTGTCGCACGCCGACGGCCAGCTCGCGCGACTCGTCGCTGAACAGCCGGACAATGTGAAGCTCGCCGACGAACTTTACCTGACTTATTTCAGCCGCCTGCCGAACGATGCAGAACGGCAGTTGGCGGTGAGGCATTTCTCCGCGAACCCCGACCGCCAGCAGGCCGTCGAGGACTACGCGTGGAGCCTGTTGAACACGGTTGAGTTTGTGTTCAATCACTGAGGACCGCATCTTGCGGGAAACTGATTGCCTATGAAAATACTCGTCGCCGACGACTCGCGGGTTTCGCGCAACCTCATGGGCGCCATTCTGGAGGAAATGGATTTTGAAGTGCTCACCGCCGAACACGGGCTGGAGGCCTGGAACATATTCCAGCGCGAGGAGATTTCCCTTCTCATCTCCGACTGGATCATGCCGGAGATGGACGGCCTGGAGCTGTGCCGCCGCGTCCGCAAAGCCGCAGTCCAACGCCCCGGCTATACTTACATCATGATGGTGACGGCGCTCGACGGCCTGAAGAACTTCGTCACCGGCATGGCCGCCGGAGCGGACGACTTCATCGTGAAGCCCTTCGAGCCGGAGATGCTGCGCTGCCGCATCCGGGTCGCACAGCGCGTGCTGGCGATGCAGCACGAGCTGCGGGCGCTCGCGGCGGCGCTGCCGTTCTGCGGCGCGTGCGACACGATTCAAAGCGACCCGGTCACCTCCCGGCGGTTGCAGGACTTCCTCGCCTCGCGCCCGGAGTTGAAGCCCGTGCTGGGAACCTGTCCGGCCTGCGCCGCAAAGGCATGAAGGCAAAATTCGTTGCCCGCATTTTCAACGCCGCGCTATCGTCCCACGCTCTCGTGACCAGACAAACATTTCTTCCACTGCTCGCCGTCCTGCTCGCCGGCTGCAATCCACCCGATGCGCCGAAGACTGGCAAGAAGGACGGCAAAACCGCGCCCACCCTGCCTCCGCGCGCCGTGACCGTCGAACGAGTCGAGTCCCGTCCGATGGAGCGCGTCGTCTCCGTCATCGGATCGCTGGCGGCGATTGACCAGGCGACCTTGAGCGTGAAGGTCACGGGACGGCTGCAGAGCATCAGCGTGGACCTCGGCTCGCGCGTGCGCGCGGACGAGTTGGTCGCGCAAATCGAGCCGGTGGACTATGAGCTGAAGCTCAAGTCCGCCGAGGCGCTGCTCGCCCAGGCCCGCGCGCGGCTCGGCCTGCCGCTGGTCGGCACCGACGACACGGTCAAGGCGGAGGAAACCAGCACCGTGCGGCAGGCGAAGGCGTCCTTGCTTGAATCGCAAAAGCAGCGTGACCGCATTCGCGAGCTGGCCAAGCGCGGCATCAGCTCGCAGTCGGACTTGGAAGTCGTGGAGGCCAATTACGAGATCGCCTTCAACCGCCACCTCGAGGCGCTCGAAGACATCCGTCAGCGCCAAGGCGTGCTCCAGCAGCGCCGCGCCGAGGTGGAGATGGACCGGCAGCAGCTCGCGGACACGCGGCTCGTCGCGCCGTTCGACGGCATTGTGCAGGAGCGCAAGGCCAGCCCCGGCGAGTTCCTCAACACCGCCGCGCCCATCGTCACGCTTGTGAAGGTGGATCCGCTCCGGCTGCGGGTGGAGGTGCCCGAACGCAACGCGGCCGGCGTGCGGCCCGGCCAGAAGGTCCGGCTCGCCATCGAGGGCGACACCAACAAATACACCGGCGCCATCGCGCGCCTCAGCCCGGCCATCACGGAGTTGAGCCGGATGCTCATCGTCGAGGCGGACATCCCGAACAAGGACGGCGCGCTGCGGCCCGGCGCCTTCGCCCGCGCGGACATCGTGCTGGCCGAGGTCGAGCCGGGCACGGCCATCCCCAAGGACGCGCTCGTGACCTTCGCCGGCATCGAGAAAATCTTCCTCGTGAAGGACGGCAAGGCGGTGGAGAAGAACATTGCCACTGGCCGGCGGGCGGGCGGTTTCATCGAAGTCCTTGACATCAAGCCAGGGGACTTGGTTGTGGTGAGTCCCGGCAATTTGCAAAACGGGCAATCGGTGACAGTCGAGCTTCCTGTCAAGGCAGCGTCCGCCAGCGGCACGAAGAAGCAAAAACAGGCGACCGGCACGGGCAAGCAGAAGCCTTCCGTCGCCAGTGGCTCATCGGCATCCCAGTGACACAGCCGACCGGCCATGCAAAAGCTCGCTGAAATCTCCATCCGCCGGCCGGTGTTCGGCACGATGATCGTGCTGGCGCTGGTCGTCATTGGCGCGGCCGGCTACCTCAAGCTCGGCGTGGACCGCTCGCCGCCGGTGGACATCCCGCAGATTTACGTCGGCACGCGGCTGCCCGGCGCATCGCCCGTCGAGGTCGAGTCGCTCATCTCCCAGCCGCTTGAGGAGCAGGTCAACACCGTCGAGGGCATCACCGAGCTGCGCTCGATTTCCGGCGTCGGCAGCTCGTTCGTCATCATCCAGTTCGACCTCAGCCGCAAGGTCAACGAGGCCCTCGAGGACGTGCGCAACCGCGTCTCCATCATGGGCAACGAATTGCCGCGCGACGCCGACCCGTCGCAGGTCACCAAGTTCGACACCGAGCGCAACGGCGTCATCACCGTCTCGCTCTCCGGCGACCGTTCGCAGCGCGAGCTGACCGAGCTGGGGGACAAGATTGTGAAGGTGCAGCTCGAACGCGCGCTCGGCGTTGGCGAGGTGGAAATCAGCGGCGGCCTCCTGCGCGCCATCAGCATCTGGGTGGACCCGGACCGGCTCGCGGCCTACCGGATTCCCATCACCGCCGTGCGCGACGCCGTCGCGCGCCAGAACGCGAACATCCCCGGCGGCAACGTCACCTCCAACGTCCGCGAGCACGCGCTGCGCACCGTGGGCCGGATCGCCAGCGCGCAGGAGTTCAACGACCTCGTCATCACCACCGTCAGCAACTCGCCCGTGCGCATCCGCGACATCGGCTGGGCCGAGGACGGCACAAAGGAGCAGCGCACCGTGTCGCGTCTGAACGGCCGTCCGTCCGTCACGCTCGTGGTCAAGCGTCAGGCCGACGCCAACACCGTCGAGGTCATCGAGGCGGTGAAGAAAAAACTTCCAGGCATCCAGGCGCAGCTCCCGGCAGACGTGCGGTTCGAGGTCATCGAAGACCAGTCACGCTACATTTACGAGGCGCTGCATGAAATCAACGTCCATCTCGTCCTCGGCAGCATCCTTGCCAGCCTCGTCGTCTTCGCCTTCATGCGGAGCTGGCGTTCGACGCTCATCGCGGCGGTGGCAATTCCCTGCTCGGTCATCTCCACCTTCGGCGTGATGTGGGCGCTGCACTTCACACTGAACAGCGTCACAATGCTCGCGCTCGTGCTGATGGTCGGCATCGTGATTGATGACGCCATCGTCGTGCTCGAAAACATCTTCCGCTTCGTCGAGGAGAAGAAGATGCACCCGTTTGAGGCCGCGCGCGAGGCGACGAAGGAAATCGGCACGGCGGTGCTCGCGACCACGTTGAGCCTCGTCGTCATCTTTGTCCCGGTGTCGTTCATGTCGAGCATCGCGGGACGGTTCCTCTTTCAGTTCGGCATCACGGCGGGCGTGGCGGTGATGGTCAGCCTGCTGGTGTCCTTCACGCTCACGCCACTGATGAGCGCGCGGCTGTTCAACCTCGGCGAAGTCAGCAAGGCCGCGCACGGCGGGCCGAAGTCGCGCGGCGGACTCTACGGCTGGATGGAGGGACTCTACATGACGGTGCTGGGCTTCTGCATGAAGCACCGTCTTTCTGTGCTGGTGCTGGCCATTCTCGTCATGGCGTCCTCCGTGCCGCTTTACCAATCGCTGCGCCAGGAGTTCACGCCCGGCAACACCGACGAGGGTGAGTTCGAGATCGGTCTCACCGCAAAGGAGGGCACCAGCCTCACACAGATGGACGAGGTCGCGCTCATGGCCGAACGCGAGCTGCGCGAGATGGCGCAAATCCGCCTCGTCCAGTGCGGCATCGGCTCCAGCCGCATCGGCGGCCCGAACTACGCGCGTTTCTACGTCCGCCTCGCGCCGCACAAGGAGCGCGTCTTCATGTGGTCGCGGCTCGCCTCGCTGCATCCGCTCGACGCCTTCAAGGGCAACTACTCCCAGCGCGACGTCCTGCAGGAAGTCCGCGCGCGGCTGCGGAAAGTTCCCGGCGTGCGCGTCTCCGCGCGGCCCACCAACGGCTCCATCAACCTCGGCGGTCCGAACTACGACATTGATTTCTCCATCCTCGGCCCCGACCTCGAATCACTTTCCAAATACGCCGAGGAACTCCGCGCCCGCTCCGCCGAACTTGGTCTGGCCGACGCCGACACCACGCTCAAGCTCGACAAGCCCGAGTTCCGTGTCCACGTCAACCGCGAGCGCGCCGCCGCGCTGGGCGTTTCCGTCGAGGACATTGCCATCGCCCTCCGCATCATGGTCGGCGGCGACGAGCGCGTCTCGCGCTT
Organism: uncultured Klebsiella sp.; assembly: GCA_964478755.1. GTDB lineage: Bacteria > Verrucomicrobiota > Verrucomicrobiia > Limisphaerales > SXTU01 > SXTU01. Next base: position 31,143 of record CAYZJP010000004.1, on the reverse strand, counting down.
CCACGATGCGAGCGTGGGCGACGACTACGATGTGCAGGTGCGCCTCGCCGACGGCAAGCGCAACGACCGCGAGACCATCTCGCGCCTCTACGTCCATCGCCAGGGCGGCGGCCTCGTGCGACTCGACAACGTCGTGGACATCGTCGAGGGCGAGACCGCGTCGCGCATTGACCGCCTCGACCGTCAGCGGCAAGTGAGCCTCCGCGGCAGCATCGCGCCCGGTTACGCGCTGAAGGACCGGCTCGAAGCCTTGGAGGAGGCCTTCAAGGAAATGAATCTCCCCGCCACCTACAGCACGAAGGTCTCCGGTCGCGGCCGCGAGCTGGAGCGCACCTTCAAGGAATTCCTCTGGGCGTTCCTCCTCTCCGTCATTTTCATGTATATGATTCTCGCCTCGCAATACGAGAGTCTCGTTCACCCGTTCACCATCCTGCTCTCGCTGCCGCTCTCGCTGCCCTTCGCGCTCTTCTCCCTGTGGGTGACGAACAACACGCTCAACCTCTACTCCGCGCTCGGCCTGCTCGTGCTCTTTGGTGTCGTGAAGAAAAACGCCATCCTTCAGATTGACCACATGAACAACCTCCGCCGTCACGGCTTGGAGCGCCTGCAAGCCATCATGGACGGCAACCGCGACCGCCTCCGCCCCATCCTGATGACCACGCTCACGCTCGTCGCCGGCATGATTCCGCTCGCCCTCGGCACCGGCCCGGGCGCAGAGGAACGCCGCGCCGTCGCCGTCGTCGTCATCGGTGGACAGACTCTCTGCCTCCTGCTCACGCTGCTCGTCACGCCGGTCGTCTATTCCTACCTCGACGACTTCGCACAGGTCTTCCACCGCAAACACGCCGCGATGCAAACCCCCGCGTCCCCGTCCGAGGCGATCTCAGCGAAGTAGAATTGTGGCCGGCGCACGCTGCCCGCGGCTCCTCGTCAGACGACCTGGTTGAGAAAGCAGTCCGGCTTCAGCGACTCCCGCACCACCTCAAGCTGCCGCCGCGACTTCTCCAACTGCGCCGCCCGCCGCGCATCCTCGTTCGCACCTGCGAACGCGCGGCGCTCGCCGCCCACGGGCAGAAACTCGTTCAACATGATGAGGCTCCATTTGAGCGCGAGCATCGGATAGATCAGCCGCAGCCGCGCAGCGACGCCGCGCGCTCCTTCCAGCCGCGCAAGCATCTCGCGCAAAAAAACAACGCGATGTTCTGCGGGCAGCGGAACTTCCGGCAGCAACAGCGCGTTTGCCAGCGTCTGCGCCGGGTCGTCCCAGCCGGCATACTCGAAATCGAGGAAGGTCAGCCGGCCAGCCGCCCGGCGGAGCACGTTGTGGAAGCCGTGATCCGCCGGACTTAACGTGCGCTGGCCGGGCGGCAATTCAGAATCCAAATCAGCGCCGAGATGCTGGGCTTGTGCATTTAGGAACTCACGCACGGCTTCGGCCACCGGCACCAACTCGCGCTCGACGAACTCATGCACGCCGATAGGGACGCGCTGCTGCGCGTCCTGCTTTGGTTCACTTGCCAGCGTGGTCCGAACGCGATTCAAGCGCCGCTCAACATTGGCCCAATAGCCGTTGAGCGTGAACGCCGCCTCGGAGGCAGGTGGCAATTTCTCTGCGCCGGGTTGGAAACGCAGCCGCCACATCTCGGCGAGCAAGTCCACGAGCTGTTCCACGTCCGGCCAAGTCACCTGACCCGTTGCGACGCGCGTGCCGACGATGAACTCGTAAAGGCCAAGGTTGTGTTCTCGACTCATCCGCAGCGGCTCCGGCACGCATCGCACACCGTTACCCCAGAGAAATTCCAGCACGCCGAACTCGGTGCCGAGCCGGTCACGCGGGTCGCGGGCGTGGATGAAGTAAAACTTCGCCAACAACGGCTTTCCACCCACATCCACGCGGGCGACGACGTTGTTCGCCCCGCCGGCAAGACGCGTCACTGAATCGGGTCGCTGGCCGAGCGCGGCTGCGACGACGGCGAGGAGAGGTTCGTCCAGGTTGGTGAGCCTTGTCTGCAACATGGTCCAATCGGAAAACGAGCGAATCTCATTCTGCTCAGATTCAGTTCCGGCCGGTTGATAAAGCCACCGCTCCACTCCCTTCGGAAATGCCGGTTCCATCAGCACTTCCTCCAGGTCATCCACGAACACAGTGCAGCCTTGCGCGGCGATGCGCTGGAGCTTCGCGGCACGCGTGGACTCGAAGAACACCTCTTCACGCTGAAGGCCGAACCCGTCCGGCGCAAAGAAGCTGTTGGCTTCCAGCCACGCCAGCGCAGCCGTGCGCAGATTCATACGCGGCTCGGCCACGGAGAACTCGGTCTTGTGGCTGATGATGCAGACCGGAATTTGTGCGGCGCGGATGGCCCGGAGAAAATCTGCGAGGCCGGGAGCCAGCTTCGCTTCGCTCATCTTTAGGCCATAGACCAAGCCTTGAAGTTCAATCCACTTCGCCTCGCCGTCTGGCTGGCTCCGCAGCCAGTCGCGCACAGCGGTCTTGTTTACCGCCATTTCACGCGGCATCCCGAATCGCTCGATGGCGTGGCGGTGGAAGACCTCGTCATACACCACCACCGTGCCGTCGAAATCGAGGCCAAGACGAAGAGGAAGGTTGGCGTTCATGCGTCAGGCAAGATCAACCAGAAAGGTAGGGCGGGCAGTCCTCTGCCCGCCGCCGCGTTCGATAAATCGAGACGGCGCGCACGGAGTGACGCGCCCTACCCGCGATGGTTCTTCCGAATAATCGCACGGGGTTCACCCGAGGTAAAACTTCCGCACCATCTCGATGGCGTAGTCCACTTCAGCCTCGGTGAGATACGAGTGGCCGGGGAGCGTGAGGCAGACGCGGCTGTGATTTTCCGCATCGGGGAAGTCGCCGGCCTTGTAGCCGAGATACGCTGACGCAGGCTGGAGGTGCATCGGGATGGGATAATGAATCTTCGCCTGCACGCCGTTCTTCACGAGGAAGGCGAGCAGTTCGTCGCGGCGCTGCACATGGAGCGAGTAGAGGTGATACACGTGGCGGACGCCGGGGCGGCGCTTGGGAATCTTGATGAACTCGCCGAGGTCGGCGAACGCGGCGTCATAGCGCGCGGCATTGGCGATGCGCTTGCGGGTGATTTCCGGCGTCGTGGGAATGAGGCGGTTGCCGATGACGGCTTGGACGGTGTCGAGGCGGCAGTTGACGCCGTAGAACTCGACCTCGTCGCGGTTGCGCAGGCCGTGGTTGCGATACTTGCGCAGCTTCGCGGCGAGCGCGTCGTCGTGCGTGACGATGACGCCGCCGTCGGACCAGACGTTAAGATTCTTCAACGGGTGCAGGCTGAACGCCGCCGTCGCGCCCCACGAGCCGACGAGCTTGCCGTCGATCGCGCCCATGATGGCCTGGCAGGCGTCCTCGACGACGTGCAGGCCGCGCCGCTTCGAAATCGCCATGATGGCCGGCATGTCGGCGACGTTGCCGGTGTAATGCACGGGCACAATCGCGCGCGTGCGCGGCGTAAGAGCGGCCTCAATCTTCGTCACGTCAATCACGTAGCCGTCCGCGCTGTCCACGAAGACGGGCCGCGCGCCGGTCTGCACGATCGCGCCAACGGTGGCGACGAAGGTGTTTGGCGTGGTGATGACCTCGTCGCCCGGCCCGACGCCGAGGCATTTCAACGACATCGCAATGGCGTCCGTGCCCGTGCCGACACCGATGGCGTGCGGCGCTTCCATCAATTTCGCGAAGCTCGCCTCGAACTGTTCCAGCGGCTCGCCGAGCGTGAAGTCGCCAGTCGGCACGAAGGCGCGGAGATCGGCGAGGTAATCTTCGAGACTCGCGAACTGGCGGTCGAGATAGGAGAACGGGACTTTCATGCGGGGAGATTTTGCCACAGATGGGCACAGATGAACACAGATGCAAGGACCGCACTCATGCGCCGAAGAAATCGCGGACGCCCTCCACCACCGTCTCCAGTTCCGCTTCGGACAGCTCGGGATATACCGGCAGGCTGAGGATGCGCTTGGCCTGGGCTTCGGCCACGGGGAAGTCGCCGGGCTTGTATCCGAGTTCCTTCGCGCAGTCCTGGAGGTGGATCGGATTCGGGTAGTGGACTTGCGTGCCGACGCCGCGGGCGAGGAGGAAGTCGCGGAGTTCCTCGCGGCGGTCCACTTGCACGACGAACGTGTGATGAACGCTGCGCAAGTGCGGCGGGTCGTCGGGCAACTGCACGCCGGGCACGCCCGCGAGGCGTTCGCGGTAGAAGCGGGCGTTCGCGCGGCGCTGCTCGGTCCAGGCTTTGAGGTGGCGGAGTTTCACGAGCAACATCGCGGCTTGAATGGTGTCGAGGCGCGAGTTGCTGCTCCACTCGACGCAGTTCTCGCGAGACTTCAAGCCGAGGTTGCGGAGCACGGCGACCTTGTCCGCAATGGCTTGGCTGCGGGTCGTGAGCACGCCGCCATCGCCACAGGCGTTCAGCGTCTTGAGCGGGTGGAGGCTGAAGGCGTTCACATCACCGAACGAGCCGACGGGCTGGCCGCGATACTGGGCGGCGACGGCTTGCGCGGCGTCTTCGATGACGAAGAGGTTGTGCTTCCGCGCGAGGGCCATGATGGCATCCATGTCCGCTGGACGGCCGGTGAGGTGAACGGGGATGATGGCCTTTGTGCGCGGCGTGATGGCGGCGGCGGCGGCGGCGGGGTCGAGGTTGTAGTCGGGGCCAACGTCCGCGAGGACAGGCTTTGCGCCGACGAGCGCGATGCAACTCGCACTTGCGACGAAGGAGTTCACCGCCGTGATGACCTCGTCGCCGGGGCCGACGCCGAGCGCGCGAAGGGCGAGAATTAGAGCGTCCGTGCCGGAGTTCACGCCGACGGCGAAGGGGACTTGCACGAGCTTCGCGAACTGCGCTTCAAACTCCGCGACCTGCGGACCAAGGATGAAGCTGCCTTGGTCGAGAACTTGTTCCACCGCCGCGAGCAAATCCTGCTTCAACGGCGCGTGCTGCCGCGCGATGTCAACGTAGGGAATCTTGGGGCGGTCCTTTTTCACAGCAGGGAAACGCCCAACGTCCAACGCTCAACATTCAACTTCCAATGTGGAGAAGGAAGCGATGTAGCGAAAATGGTAAAGTTTCGGAGCGAGCCTTCTCCCTTCGCAGAGCGAGGGGAGAAGGTGGCCGCAGGCCGGATGAGGGGAGGGGCCGCCAACGCCGTCGCACGCAACCCCTCACCCCGGCCCTCTCCCTTTGCTCCGCAAAGGGAGAGGGAGAAAGGCAGCCAGCGGTGGAGCGAAAGGGCGCGTGCGGTGACGAGAGACGCGGTCGAAGCGGTTCCCTCTCCCAGCGGGAGAGGGCTAGGGTGAGGGAGAACGGATGATTGGTTCATGGCTCACACACGGCGCATACACGCCTAGCTAATTTTCAGCTCCTGCATCCGCTTGATGTTGGAGTAGAGCGTGTTCTTGAACGGGTCGGGAATCTTGCCCGCGCGATAGGCGGTGACGATGCTCTGGATGGCGTCCTCGATGCCGAACTGCGGCGCGAAGCCGAGCACGCGGCGCACCTTGTCGGAATTGACGTGGTAGCTGCGGTTGTCGTCGCTCGGCGTGTATTCCAGCTCGATGGTCGGGTCGCCAATCGTGTCGCGCACGAGGAAGGCGATCTTCTCGATCGCGAGGTTTTGGAAGCCGACGTTGAACGCCTCGCGGTCCACCTTCGCGGTGGGCGCTTCGAGGAACATCAGGTAGGCGCGCACCATGTCCTTGATGTTCAGGTTCGGGCGAAGCTGCTTGCCGCCGAAGATGCGGATCTTGTGATTCACCAGCGCGTGAATGGTGAGGATGTTCACCGAGAGGTCGAGGCGCAGGCGCGGCGCGTAGCCACAGACAGTCGCGGGCCGGATGATGACGCGGTCCATGCCGCGCACGTCGGTGCGGGCGAGGAGGTCGCGTTCGCAGTCGAGCTTGAAGCGCGAGTAGTCGGTGAGCGGCAGCGGCTCGGCATCCTCGCGCACGTCGGGCGTTTCCTTCACGCCGTAGATGCTGGATGAACTCGCGTAGATGAAGCGCTTCACGCCCGCGGCAATGGCACCATCCATCAGCCCGGCGAAGCAGTCGTAGTTGATGGATTTGCCGAGGTTCGGGTTCAGCTCGAAGCTCGGGTCGTTCGAGATGCAGGCGAGGTGGATGACGGCATCCACGCCCTTCATCGCTTCGCCGACGCGCTTGCCGTCGCGCAGGTCCAGCTCCAGCAGCTCCAACTCAGGACGCTTGGCGTAGTCACCGAAGACGCTTTTGCCATACCAGAAAGTATCGAGCACGCGCACGCGATAGCCGGCATCAAGCAGCGCCGGCACAAGCGCGCTGCCGACGTAGCCGCCACCGCCGGTGACGAGGAGTTGCTTGTAGCCGTTGGGATTCATCTGTGAGTTCAAAGTTTAAGGTTCAAAGTTCAAGGTTGGGCGGCTCACTTGGAACCTTGAACCTTGAACATGGAACGAAGTCATTTCATCAGCGACGTGAAATGCCGGAACAGGCTCGTCGGATCAATGAAGCTCCGGTGGCCCATGATCATGCACGCCTCCGCGCCGACGACGTTGGCGATGAAGCCCAGCGTCTCCGCCGGGATACCCAGCGCTGCGCACGGGGCGGTCACAGCGAACACCGCATCGCCAGCGCCCACGCGGTCCACAACGCGGATGGCGAAGGCCGGCACTTCAGCGATGTTCTGCTGCCGGTCACAGCAGTAGCAGCCGGAGCCACCGCGGGTGACGAGGAAGTATTGGCTGCCCACACGCGCCGCCGCCGTGCGGGTGATGGCGGCGAGGTCGTCGGTCATCTTGCGCGCGTCAAGGCGCACCTCCGGTTCGCCAAGCGAGACAAAGTCGGCGCGCGGATACTTGGAGATGAGGTTGAAACCCCGGTTGCCGGCGTTGACCTGCACGTTCACGGCGAGGAACTTCGCGCGCGCGCAGATGAGATGCACCGCGCGCTCGGTCAGCAGGCCGTGCCCATAGTCAGCGACGACCACGACGTCGTATTGCGGCAGCAGCTCGTCGAGCTGCTTGAGGAACTGTTCTTCGAGCGCGGGCGTGAGTCGCTCGTTCCGCATCTCGTAAACCTCGAACAGCTTCGCCGAAAGGTGCTCTTCGAGGAAACGCCGCTTCACGATGGTCGGCGCGTTGGGCAGGCGGAGGAAGTGTGGACGGACGTTCTTGTTCAGCTTCGCCTGCACGAAGTCCTCTCGGGAATTCTCGGTGCCCAGTGCGCTCAGGAGACCCACCTCGTCGCAGAAATTTGCGACGTGGTTCGCGATGGCCAGCACGCCGCCGGCGTATTGCTCGGTGCGGTGATGCAGCGCCGCGAGCACCGGCTCCTTGCTGGATTTGCCCAGCACGCCGCAGAACTGATACTCGTCAATGATGGTCTCGCCGATGACGAGCACCTTCAGTTTCCGCACCGCCTGCAAGTGCCCGATGACCTCCTCGGGCGGGTGCTTCGCGCGGAAGGTTTCGAGGAAGTCCTTGGTCTTCGGCGAGAAGACGTCCATGAAGCGGTTGATGAGCGTGGACGCGCTGAAGGTCTCCTCATCGGTCAGGTGCAGCTTACCGCCACAGTTGATGACGGCCTGCTCCTCGTCCGAGATGGCATTTGTGTGGTCGCGCTTGCCCTCCTCGCGCACCATGCCCTTCACGTAGAGCGACGGACGGACGATTTTGATCGTCTCAACCGCGGTGGGCCACTCGTTGATGGCCACGTAATCCACGCACGCCAGCGACGCGAGCGCCTCCGCGCGGAGCTTCTCGGGAAATGCGGGCCGGTGTGGCCCCTTGTTCACGAAGCGGTCGGGCGTGGTCGTCACGACGAGCACGTCGCCGAGCTGCTTCGCCGCTTCGAGGTGCTTGATGTGTCCGATGTGCAGCAGGTCAAAGACGCCGTGGCAATGCACGATGGTCTTCCCGCTGGCGCGGTGCGGTTCCAGTGCCGGGCCGAGTTCGTGAACGCGGAAAATTTTTTTTGCCGAGGCTTCCATGACAAATAGCGGCGCAGACGATGAACAAGCACCGGCGCGATTGCAAATCTTCTCACCCCTCGGGCGCTACGGCGAAGCCCTGACCTGTCGCCGCTTTCTACGACCTCATCAGCGGGATTTTAACGGCTGGCCCGGGCCTTCAATTTCGCCTTCAGCCCGGCGACATCCTCCGCGTGGCGCGGGTCGGAGGCGAGGTTGTGATATTGCTTCGGGTCCGCCTGCGCGTCGTAAAGCTCCGTGCCCGCGCGGCCTTCGTCCCACTCGATGTAGCACCAGCGGTCAGTGCGGATGCTGCGGCCCATGAGGGATTTCTTTTTTGGATCCACGCCGACAGTCAGACTGACCTCGGCGTTGCGCGTGACCTGCGTGAACGCGGGCTTGTCCCACGCAGCCTGCGGATTGGCGAGCAGCGGTTGAAGGCTCTTGCCTTCGAGACTCGGATGGATGGGCAGACCGCAGAGTTCCGCAAGCGTCGGGTGCAAGTCCACGAGTTCCACCGGGTGACGGCTGCTCTGGCCGTTGTTCTTGTTGCCTGGAACGGAAATCACCAACGGCACGCGTGCGGATTCCTCGAAGAGACTGCGCTTCTGCCATTGCCCACCGTGCTCGCCAAGCAGCCAGCCGTGATCGCTGAGAAAGACGACAATGGTCTTGTCCGTGAGCTTGAGCCGTTCGAGCGCGTCGAGCACGCGGCCAACCTGCGCGTCCGTCTGGCTCACGCTGGCGTAGTAGGCGCGGAGGAAGTTGCGGAGGTCCGGCTCGGCGACGCCATAGTTCGGCGGCCGCACAAGGAACGAGACGGACGGAATATTCGCCAGATGCTCTGCCGGCTCGTTGGGCAGCGAGAACTTCTCCAGTGGGTGCAAATCGAAAAACTTCTGGCTCGCGACGCACGGCACGTGTGGCCGGAAGAAGCCGCAGCCGATGAAGAACGGTTTGTCCGGCTGCGCGGCGTGCTGCTCCAGAAGCTGGATGACCTCGGCGGCGATTTTTCCATCCGTGTGGTCCGTGCCGTCGCCCGCCGTGGCGTGCCACGCCAGCGCCGCGCCGAGGCCGATCTTGGGCGTGTAGTTCAGGATGGATTTCTCCTCGACCTTGTCGCGGCCCGACGGGTTGATGGTGCGCTGCCACGACGGCGCGTCGTCGAAGCCATCCGTGCCAATGCTGGCGGGGACGTTGTAGTGGTAGAGCTTGCCAGCGCGCACGACGGAGTAGCCGGCTTGTTGAAATGTCTGCGGCAACGTCTGCGCGTCGGGCACGGCCTTGCGGAAGTGCGTGACGTTCTCGAAGACGCGCGTGGTGTCGGGCCGCAGGCCGGACATGAACGACGAGCGCGACGGGTTGCACAGCGGATACTGGCAATACGCGCGCTCGAAGCGCACGCCGCGCTTCGCAAGCCGGTCAATGTTCGGCGAGAACGCGAGCGGATCACCGTAACAACCCAGCCGCGTGTTCAAGTCGTCGGCGACGAGGAAGAGGACGTTGGGCTTCGGCGCGGCGTTGAGGGGAACGGCGGCGGCGAGGCAGAGCAGGACTAGAGCAAATCGGGCGTGCATGGCGAGAGAGTGCGATGAATGGGGACAGTGCTCAAGCCACACTTGCCCGAAGCGGCGGGAGTCGCGCATCCGCCGTCGCAATTCTCCGCGCGATCCGGCACGCTCCGCTCGCCCGGAATTCCGGGTTGAACGACACCTTGAAAAACGACCTTCTCGAACTGCCCGGCCTGAGCGTGACTTTGGATCGCCTTGTTTACGCGCCAGAGCTACCAGCGCCGCCAGACAAGCCGCACTCGTTCGTCTATTTCATCAGCATTCACAACGGCTCCGACCGCACCGTGACCATCAAAGGCCGCAAGTGGGTCGTCACGAATGCGCGCGGCGAAGTCACGGTCATCGAGGGCGACGGTGTGGTGGGCGAGTTCCCCGTGCTGCGGCCCGGCGAGAAGTTTAGCTACAACAGCCGCCACATCCTCGACACCTCGCGCGCCATCGCCGAAGGCAGCTACCTTGGCGTGGACGAGCAGGGCGTGCGCGTCGTCGTGCGCATCCCGACGTTCGAGATGGTCGTGCCAGGCGGCGCGGGGCCGAAGGAGATGTGGGCATAAGGTTAGGCGAGTTGAAAGTTGAAGGAGAGGTCAGGCTCGCTCGGTCGAGTTGGGCGCGTCCGTTCAGCTTTCAACTTTCAACTTTCAACTTATCTCCTACCGTCGCCGCGTGTCCGTTCACTTCACCATCCTCGGCAGCGGTTCCGGCGGCAATTGTGCCTACTTGGAGACACCCGAGGTTCGCCTGCTGATTGACGCCGGCTTCAGTGGCCGGCAAATCCGCCAGCGCCTCGCCTCCATCAGCCGCACGCCGGAGACGCTCACGGGCATCCTGCTCACGCACGAGCACCAGGACCACACGCAAGGGCTGACCGCGCTCGCGGCGAAGCTGCGCATCCCCGTTTACTGCAACCGGCTTACGCAGGAAGCCACCGAGCGGCAGTTGGAGACGCGCTTCGAGGGGCGGCATTTCACCACGGGCGCGAGCTTTGACCTCGGCGACGTGACGGTGGACACCTTCAGCGTCCCGCACGACGCGCAAGACCCTGTCGGCTTTTTGCTTCGCACGACGGCGGGCAACATCGGCTTCCTCACCGACCTCGGCCACGCGACGAAACTAGTGCTCGAACGCGTTCGTCCCGCGCACTTGCTCGTGCTGGAGGCAAACCACGATTTGAAGCTGCTCCAGGACGACACCAAGCGCCCGTGGAGCACGAAACAACGCATCCTCAGCCGTCATGGCCATCTGTCGAACGCCGCCGCCGCCGAAGTGGCCGAGCAGATCGTCTCGGCCACGCTGGCGCGGATTTATCTCGGCCACCTCAGCCGCGACTGCAATCGCCCGGAGCTGGCGCGCGAGGCTGTGGGCGGGCGTTTGCGGCGCCTCGGCGCGACGCACATCGCCATCGAGTCCACTTCGCAGGACGCACCGAGTCCGACGGTCTCCTTGTAGCCCGGAGAACGGACTGAGCCGGGAAAAGCCTCTTGCTCAGGCAGAATTTCGACGCAATTTGCTGGCAGCCTTCTGCGTGTTCGTGCCCATGATGCCGCCGCGCAACCCGAACATCCGCCACCGGCAACACTCATGGAAGAGGACCGCAACCTCCCACTCCCGACGCACGAGGAAACCAGCACCTTCCGCCTCCTGCGCACGGCGGCGCAGGGCGGTCTGTCGCCCGAACAGGCGCTCCAGTTGCAGCGCGCCCAAACCGACCAGTCAGGCCAGCAGGCGGCCATCCTCGTCGCCGACGACGAGGACGCCATGCGCAACGTGCTTGCGCTCATGCTCCGCGCGCTGGGCTATCAGAATGTCGCCGAGGCGCGCGACGGTGAACAGGCGCTCGCCGCGCTGCGCGAGCGCGAGTTCGACCTCCTGATCACCGACATGCAGATGCCGGTGATGGACGGGTTCGCGCTGCTGACAGCCATCAAGAACGATCCCTTTCTGCATCATCTGCCGGTCGTCGTCGCCTCCGGCATGAACGAGCTGGAGTCTGTCGCGCGCTGCATCGAACTCGGTGCGGAGGACTTCCTGCCCAAGCCCGTCAATGGCACCATTCTCCGCGCGCGCGTCTCCGCGTCGCTTGAACGCAAGCGCCTCCGCGACCTCGAACGCCTGCGCGTCATTGAGTTGCAGCAGGAGAAGTCGCTCCTCGAAATCGAGAAGGAAAAGTCCGAGCGTCTCCTGCTCAACATCCTGCCGCACGCCATCGCCGAGCGCCTCAAACACGGGGAGCGCACCATCGCCGAGCGCTTCACGGAAGTCACCGTGCTCTTCGCCGACATCGTGGACTTCACCGCGCTCACCAACCAGACCGAACCGGAAGAACTCGTCGCGCTGCTCAACGACCTGTTTTCCCGCTTCGACCGCCTCGCGGAGCAGCACGGCCTGGAGAAGATCAAAACCATCGGCGACAACTATTTCGCGGTCGGTGGTCTGCCGGTGCCAAATCCCGACCATGCCGAGGCGGTGGCGGAGATGGCGCTGGCGATGTTGGCGGCCACCGCCGACCTCAACCGCGAGCGCGGCACCAGCCTGCATATCCGCATCGGGTTGAATTCCGGTCCTGTCGTCGCCGGTGTCATCGGACGAAAAAAATTCACCTACGACTTGTGGGGCAGAACAGTCAACCTCGCCAGCCGTATGCAATCCAGCGGCCTGCCCGACCGCATCCACGTCCCCGCCGACACCCGCGAACGCCTGCGAGAGAAGTTCGAACTCACTGAGCGAGGCACGGTCACCTGCAAAGGCGTCGGCGAAATCCGCACCTATTTGCTGGAGGGGAAGAAGGACCAAGCCGCGTAAAGACCAGCCGCTGGCCGTTTCGCAGTAAGGCGACAGGAGCGCGGCCTTCAGGCCGCAGCAGGCTGAGTCTGCATAAGATTGCAGGACGCGCCTTTTCACTCGGACACCCCTGCGGCGTGAACGCCGCGCTCCAAATCCTCGCTCTTCAGCTCCACAGCCACGCGAGCCACCAAACGCTTCTGGAGAACATCTCGATACCGCCCGAAAGCCAGACGGCAACACAAAGCCAACCGAGTGCGTTCGCCCAGAAAAATGCTTCAACGAACTTTGGAAACCAAACCCGGCGTGATTCGCCTCCCGGAGTGAGGTAATGAATGAGCACGCAGACCAAGGCAACGGGGAAGGCCAAGTTCAACCAAATTGTTGAAAAGAACCGCGCCCCACCATCATCCCAAACACCTCGCGCTGACACGACAACCAAGGGCACCAGCAACATGGAAACCACGAGCGAGACGAGCACGATAAACGAAACGAACAGGCCTCCTGCGTCGCTGAGGTGTCTAGCCACAGGGCCATGAACTTCTTCGTGTTCTGTCTTCACGCCACCACTTGCCGCACGACGCTCCCATACACGTCCGTCAGACGGAAATCGCGGCCGTTGTGGCGGAAGGTCAGCTTCTCGTGATCAAAGCCCAGCAGGTGCAGGATGGTCGCATGCACGTCGTGGATGTGGACCTTGTCCTCGACGGCCATCGCACCGAGTTCGTCTGTCTGGCCGTGCGCGAGGCCGCCTTTCACGCCGCCGCCCGCGAGCACCACGCTCATCGCCTTCGCGTTGTGATTGCGGCCAGGGTTGCCCATCGCATTTCCGTCGGCTGATGGCGTGCGGCCAAACTCACCGCCCCAGATGACGAGCGTTTCATCGAGCATTCCGCGTTGCGCGAGGTCGGTGAGCAGCGCGGCGAAGGGCTTGTCCATCGCGCCGGCGGTGTTGCGCATGTTCGTCGCCATGTTGTTGTGATGGTCCCAGCCGCCGTGCCAGGCCTGCACGAAGCGCACGCCCTTTTGCAGGAGCCGCCGCGCGATGAGCATCTGCCGGCCCTGCTGCGTATTCGAGCCGTAGAGGTCGTGCATCGCCTGCGGCTCCTTCGTGAGATCGAACGCGTCCACGGCTTCCATCTGCATCTGGAACGCGAGTTCATACGCCTGCAATCGCGCCTCAAGCTGGCCGTCCTTCCGCATCTTCTGCGCGTGAACTTCGTTCAGTTGGTTCAGCAAATCGAGCTGTCGCCTTTGCTCCGGCATCGAGACGAACTTGTTGCGGATGTTCTCGATGAGTTCCTCCGGGCGGTTGCGCGTGGAGTTGACCGCCGTGCCCTGAAACGCGCCGGGCAGAAACGCCGAGCGGAGATTCTGCGCGTCCACGTTGCCGGGCGAGAGCGCGACGAAACCGGGCAAGCTTTGGTTCTCGCTGCCGAGTCCATAGAGCACCCACGCGCCGACGCTGGGCCGCGAGAAGCGCAGCGAGCCGGTGTTCATGAAGATGGTCGCCTGGTCGTGCGCCGGGATGTCCGTGTAGGCCGAGCGGATGACCGCGAGCCGGTCCGCGTGCTGGCTCAACGCAGGCCAGACCTCGCTGATCTCGAGGCCGGACTTGCCTTGCTTCGGAAATTTGAACGGCGAGCCGAAGCCCGTGCCGCCGTTAGGCAACGACTTGCCGTCGAACTTCACCAGCTCCGGTTTCGGATCCCACGTGTCGAGATGCGACGGCGCGCCCTGGGCGAAGATGTGCAGCACGCGTTTGGCCTTGGCCGGGAAATGCGGCTTCTTCGGTGCCAGCGGCGAAGTCGCGTTGACCTCTGCGGCCTGTCCCGGCAGCGCGGGCATCAGGCCCAGCCCTGCGAGCGCGGCCAGGCTCACCGCGCCGAAACCCAGGCCCGACTGCGCGAGAAACTCCCGGCGCGTGCGGAACCAGTCGGCGGGCGCGGGCGGCGTGCAGAGGCCGTTCGGGAAGGTTTTCATGGCGCGACGGATTTGGGTTGTCTGCCGGGAATGTGCCACAACCCGTGCCGCTGACAAATCCGCATTTGACCGGAGGAAAAGGGTAAGGCCGAACTATTTCTTAAACCGCAGAGCAACGGTGTTCCCTTTCTCATTGAAGAACGCTTCGGTGCCCGCCATAACCGCGCATCAATGAACACCGGCTTTTTCCGTCTCGCCTGCTCCGGCCTGCTGCTCGCCTCCCCGTTGCTCGCCCGCGCCGCTGATTTGCTCCCGCCCGGTCACCGGCCCAAGCCGCCCGGCGTCCACGCGCTCGTCGGCGGGCGCGTGTTTCTGAATCCCAGCAACGCGGTGGACAATGCAACCGTCATCCTCCGCGACGGACTCATCGAAGCCGTCGGGCGCGACGTGAAGCCGCCCGCAGACGCGCGCGTCTGGAACGCGAGCAACACGGTCATCTACGCCGGTTTCATTGACCCCTACCTCAGCATCGCCGGCACGAACGCGCCGGTCTCGACCACGCACATTGACCCGATTGACGGCCTCACGAGCGGCATCAACTTCCTCGGCGTCGAGAGTCAGGAGAAGGTTCGCCTCCAGCCGGGCGCGGGTTATGAGGTCGCAAGCGTCGCGCCGCAGTCGCGCATCGCTTCCAGCTACACGCCGAACGTCAAGACGCTCGAAGGCTTGCGCGAACTCGGCTTCACCGCTGGCAACGTCGTTCCCGCGAAAGGAATTCTCCGGGGCACGAGTGCGTTCGTGAATCTCAGCGACGCGCCTCCGAACGAAGCGATTCTCCGCCCGGACACGCACCAGCACATCGCGTTCGAGTCGCAGGAGGTTTATCCCAAATCGCTCATGGGCACGATTGCCGTTGTGCGCCAGACTTTCGCCGACGCGCGGCATTACGTGCTCGACCAGGCCGACTACCGCGCGAAGCCGACTGCGCGCAAGCGTCCCGACCTGAACCCCGCACTCGACGCGCTCGCGCCAGTCATCAACAAGCAAACCACGGTCGTCTTCGAGCCGGGCAGCGTGCTCATGTGCGACCGCGCTGCACAGCTTGCGCGCGAGCTTGGGCTGAACTTCGCCGTGTGTGCCAGCGGCCACGAGTGGCGGCGGCCCGACTTGATGAAGTCGGTCAACGCGCCGTTCATCGTGCCGCTGAACTTGCCGTCCGCGCCGAAACTGCCGGACGAAGATGATTGGCTGGATGTCTCGCTCGACCAGTTGCGCCATTGGGATTGGGCGGCGGAGAACGCGGCCCTGCTGCGTCAGCAAGGGCTAGACGTAGCGCTCACCACGCACGCACTGCCGGACAGGAAAGTGTTCCGCAAGAATCTCCGGCTCGCGATGGATCGCGGCCTCACCGAGCGCGACGCGCTGGCCGCGCTGACCACAGTGCCCGCGCGACTCTGCGGCGTCGCGGACCGGCTCGGGACGATTGAGAAAGGGAAGATCGCGAACCTCACGGTGGTCGAGGGCGCAGGCTATTTCGATGCCGAGGCGAAGGTGAAGCAGGTGTGGATTGATGGTCAGGTTTTCGAGACGCAACCGCCCAAGCCGCTCACGGCAAAAGCTGTTCCCGCCAAATCCGCCGAGCCGAAAGCGGAAACAAAGGAAACGAAGAAAGCCGACGCGGAGAAGAAGAAGGCCGAACTCGCTGCCCTGCAAAAAAATCGCGTGGCGCAGCCGCCGAACGCCTCGCGCGGGCCACTCGCCTCGCCCAAGACCGTCATCCTGCTCAACGCGACCGTCTGGACCTGCGGCCCCGCCGGGCGGCTCGAAGGCGTGGACGTGCAGTTCACCAACGGTAAGGTCGAGTCCATCAGCAAGCATCCGTCCTTGAACAACGAGCGGCTGACGCGGCTGAAGGTGAGTTCGGACACCATCGTCGTTGACGCCACCGGCAAGCACGTCACACCCGGCCTCATTGACTGCCACAGCCACACGGCGATCCTCGGCGGCGTCAACGAAGGCTCCCTGCCCTCGACCGCGATGGTCCGCATTGCCGACGTGGTGAACTCGGAGACGGAGAATTTGTTCCAGCAGCTCGCCGGCGGCCTGACGATGGCAAACCTGCTGCACGGCTCGGCGAATCCCATCGGCGGCCAGAACAGCGTCATCAAGCTGCGCTTTGGTGCGGGACCGGAGGGGCTGAAGTTCACGAACGCGCCGGCGGGCATCAAGTTCGCGCTCGGCGAGAACGTGAAGCAGTCCAACTGGGGCGACCGCAACACCACGCGTTTTCCGCAGACGCGCATGGGCGTGCCGGCGTTCTACGTGAACCGCTTCACCGCCGCGCGCCAGTATCTCGACGCGTGGGCCGAGTATGCGCGCAAGGGCGGCGTGCCGCCGCGCACGAACCTGGAGCTGGAGGCGCTCGGCGAGATTCTCAACGGCACGCGGCTCATCCACTGTCACAGCTATCGCGGCGACGAGATCCTCGCGTTCCTCCGCGTGTGCGAGCAGTTCAACGTGCGCGTGGCGACGCTCCAGCACGTCCTCGAAGGCTACAAGGTCGCCGACGAAATCGCGCGGCACGGCGCGGGCGGTTCGTGCTTCACGGACTGGTGGGCCTACAAGTTCGAGGTTTGGGACGCGATCCCCTACGCCGGCAGTTTGATGCGCGACCGCGGCGTGACGGTGTCATTCAACTCCGACTCCTCCGAGCTTGCCCGCCGCCTTTACCTCGAAGCGGCGAAGGCCGTGAAATACGGCGGCACGCAGGAGGTCGAGGCGCTCAAGTTCGTGACCCTCAACCCTGCGAAGCAACTCCGCGTGGACAAATGGGTCGGCTCGCTCGAACCCGGCAAGGACGCGGACTTCGCCGTCTGGTCGCACTCGCCGCTCGCCTACAACACCGTCTGCGAGCAGACATGGATCGAGGGACGAAAGTATTTCGACCGCGCGGCTGCAGCGCTTCGCGCCGAGACGCTCGCGAAGGAGCGCGCTGACTTGATCGCGAAGGCCAAGAAAGTTGCGGCGCTGTCCGGCGGTGGCGGCGAAGGCAGCGCGGCGGCGCAAGCTGCGTTCTTCCAACGCGCGCTGGAGAAGCTACACGAACTGGGCATCGCCGAGTGCCTAGAGTGCAAATTGAACCAGAAGTCGGAATGAGCGACGAGCGATTCGGCGGCATCGCGCGGCTGGTGGGCGCGGAGGGCTTACAGCGGCTCCGCGCGGCGCACGTGTGCGTGGTGGGCATCGGGGGCGTCGGCTCGTGGGCGGCGGAGGCGCTGGCGCGGTCGGGGGTGGGCGCGTTGACGTTGATTGATCTGGACGAGGTGTGCGTGACGAACATCAACCGGCAGATTCACGCGCTCGACGGCACGGTGGGTCGCGCGAAGGTCGGGGTGATGGCGGAGCGCGCGCGGCTCATCAACCCGGAGTGCCGGGTGACGGCGGTCGCGGAGTTCTTCACGGAGGCGAATGCGGCGCGGCTGCTGGCCGGAAATTTTAACTGCGTGGTGGATGCGATTGATGCGGTGGGAAACAAGGCGCGGCTGCTGGGGCTGTGTGCGCAGCGTGGCTTGCCGGTGATCACCTGTGGCGCGGCCGGTGGCCGGCTGGATGCCACGGGCGTTCGCCTGGCCGACCTGGCGGACGCGACCCACGACCGGCTGCTGGCCGAGGTGCGCCGACGGCTGCGGCAGGATTACGGGTTCCTGTCCGCCGGACGGCGGTTTCACATCCCGGCGGTTTTCGCGCCCGAAGCGCCGATCCTTCCGGAGCCGCCCGCGTGCGTGGCGGAAGCGCAGGGGGACCGCCCCACGCGCTTGAACTGCGAGCGGGGCTACGGCTCGGCGACGTTTGTGACCGGGACGTTTGGTTTTGCCGCCGCCGGCTGGGTGGTGCGGCGGCTGGCGAGCGCCGGGAGCACGGACGTTTCGGCGTGACCGAAGGCTGGGAGGAGGCAATCGTCTGGCATGAAAAAACTCACCCCCCAGCAAATCAAAGCCGCGCTGCCCGCCGTCCCGCAATGGCGGCGGAAGGCCGCTGTCATCTCGCGCACGTTCGAGTTTGCGGACTTCGTCGTCGCGATGAAGTTCGTGAGCGCCGTCGCCCGCGCGGCAGAAAAGGCGTGGCATCATCCGGACATCGACATCCGTTGGAACCGGGTGACGCTCGCGCTCACGACGCACGACGCGGGTGGCCTGACGGAAAAGGATTTCGCGCTGGCGGCGAAGTTCGACCGGCTGGCCGGCGTTTGAAGCGAAGCAGAGCGGCCTTGGCAGGAGTGCCGCGCGCGTGACACACTGCCGGCACAGTTCATCGCCACGCCATGCCCCGCGAAACCATCACCGTCGAGCGTTTCTACACCGACCATTCCGGCCGGCTCGACCTCAAGCTGCTCGGCGGCGCCGTCGGCCTCAAGCGCGTCATCCGCGAGCCGACCGTGAACCGCCCCGGCCTGGCGCTGGCGGGGCACACGAAGTATTTTGCGCAGCATCGCGTGCAAGTGATGGGCCACGCGGAAGTGACTTATCTCAAGACGCTGCCTCGCGAAGAGCGGCGGAAGCGCTATGAGATGCTGTTCGGCCACAAGCTGCCGTGCGTGGTGTTCTGCCGGAACCTGCCGCCCGACCATGACTGCCTGCGTGTCGCCGAGGCGAAGGACGTTCCCGTCTTCAAGTCCTCGCTCATCACGATGAAGTTCATCAACCTGGCCACGCTGGCGCTGGAGGAGCTCTTCGCGCCGCGCGCCAGCGAGATGGGCAGCATGGTGGACATCCACGGTGTGGGCGTGCTCATCCGGGGCGACAGCGGCATCGGCAAGAGCGAAAGCATCCTAGCCTTGATCGAACGCGGCTACAGTCTCGTGTCCGACGACATGACCAAGGTGACACTCGTGGACGGTCGCGAGGTGGTGGGCACCAGCTCGGAGCTGACGCGCAACCACATGGAGATCCGCGGCCTCGGCATTGTGAACGTGGCGGCGATGTTTGGCGCGAAGAGCATTCGCGGCGAGAAACGCATTGACCTCGTGGTGACGCTCCAGGCGTGGGACGACGTGAAGGACATCGAACGGCTGGGCATGGAGGAGGAGTTCCAGGAAATCCTCGGCGTCCGCATCCCGCACGTGACGATTCCCGTGCGGCCCGGGCGCGATCTGGCGCGGCTCATCGAAGTCGCCGCGCTGCACGTGAAGCTCCGCCGCGCCGGCCACAACCCGGCGAAGGAACTCAACGAGCGGCTCATGGCGCAGATGACCACCGTGCCGCGCGGGCTATGAAGCCGCCTTTTCTTTCCTGACGGAGAAAATGACCAGACACGCTCCCTGCTTGGACTGATCGGAACGGTCGTGACGAAAATAGACTTGTTCCACCTGGTCGCCGAACAGCTTGAGAATGTCCTCCACGCAGTTGATCTCGGCGGTGGTGCCCATGAGCTTGCCGTCTTTCCGCAACTCTTCGAGATACGCAGCAGGATAGGTGGAGATGCCGATCGCGATCAAACCGCCGGGACGCACGACTCGCATGACCTCGGCGGCGGCTTTGCGCGGCTCGTTGCTGTAGGTCAGCACCCAGCCCAGCATCACGGCGTCCCATGAACTGTCCGCGTATGGCATGGCGTGCATGTTGCCCACGTCCACCCACGGCGAGTAGGAGAGCATGTCCAAGCCCCGGACGTTTTCCGGGCTGAATCCGTAGGCGGTGAGATAGAGCAAATCGGTCTCGAAGCGGCAGCCGATGGCGAGCACGCGTGAATTCACGTCCAGCCGGTCAATGACCGACAGCGGCATGATGAGCTTGAGGATACGGTCGCTGGGCCGGCCGCCGAGGATGCCGCGCACGTTGTGCTCGTGGCCGTCCACCGCAGCCATATCGGGGTGAGTGCGAAGCTGACGCCGGACTTTCAGCCACCAGAAATAGCGGAGTTGGAAAACCAGATTGCAGACCGGCTTCACGCGGAGGAAGCGACACAACCGGTATTTCCATCGGGGACAGGACATAATCCGCGCGAAGTGTGGTTTCCCCGCGACCAGTTGGCAAGCCGCGCCCTGCGCTCCGGGGCTTTCGGGCTTGTTTCAAGCCCGCTTCCCACTTAGGAAATATCCGTGAAGCACAACCGTTTCGTTTCCGCCCTCAAGACGCCCGGCTTTCTCGTGAAGGAGTATCTGCATCGCAAACCGGACCCGTCGTTCCACTGGCACTTCGTCGGGCAGGAACGGCAGGCGGAGGCGCTGCGGCTCGCGCGCGAGCTGGAGACGGAGGGCATTGTGCTATTGCCTGGTTATTTCCAGGACGAGCAACTCGCCACGCTCCAGCTCGGATTCGAGGCGGCCGTGCAAGGACGGCCCAGCCCGCATGACAAGGAGGCGCTGTTGAACCTGGACTTTCTGGTGGATCACCCAGAGCTGATGCCGGCTGCGCTGGACGATTATCTCCTGGAAATCATGAGCGGCTACTACCGCAAGAAGTTCGCCCTCGCCCGCACGAGCGCGGTGCGCTTCCACCCGATTGACGAGGTCTCGGACGCGGCCTACCTCTGGCACCACGACGCGCGCGGGCGTCAGCTGCACCTGATGGTGCTGCTCAACGACGTGCCGCCGGACGGCCAGCGCATGTCGTATCTACGACGCTCCCACAGCCGCTACTACGACCACTATCGCGGGCTGGGCGAAGGCTCCCGGTTCGAGAAGGATGTGGCCGCCGACCCCACCGCCCGAGAGCGCACCGTGGAACTGGCCGGCCCGGCGGGAACTGTGGGAATCTTCGACGCGAACGGCCTGCACACCGCGAACCGGAACAATCGCGCCAAGCGCGACGTGCTGCTGTTCTGCTACGTGAGCTGGCGGCACTTCAAGGCAGTGCGTTATCGCCGTGCGGACGTGGAGCAACTAGCCGTGCCCAAGCGGGAAGTCGCCACGTTCAATCCGTTCTGCGAACTGGTCGGCTGATTCCGGTCCGTCCGTCGGCGCAATTCACTTCAGCGCGCTGCTGCGGACCAGCACATCGGCGAAGTGTTTCCGCACGAACGGATCTTCCAGGAATCTCTGGCGCTTCTCCTGAAAGCTCTTCATCAGCCCGGCGTCGTCCATCTGCCCCGTCAGCAGGCTCGTGATGTTGCTGGTGTGCCACATGAAGCGGCTGATCTCCCGCACGCTGAGAACCTCCACGCCATTGCGCACGCCCGCCAAATGCGCGGGCGAAAGCTGGCTGTCCTTCATGAAGGTGAAATTGATTTCCCGCAGGATCGAGCGCCGTGTGAGCACGAAGAACATCCCCAGCTTGCCCGGCTGACCGGGAAGCACCTTCTGACGATGAAACTGGTGCCGCCACCAGTCGCCGAGTTTCTTTCGAGCCGGGCGGAACGGATTGGCCTCGCGCTCGAAGGTGCTCAACGCGGCGAGATCCGCGCGCTCCAGATGGCCGAACCACCGCTTGTCCCAGCCCCGGCGCATGAAGACGGTGTCGCTGTGCACCAAGCCCAACAGGTCGTGGCTGGCGGCGGCGATGCCGAGGTCCAGCGCCTCGAAGTTCGCCCCGGAACCGGTAAGCGCAGTCGCGTTTTCCAGCCGACGAATCTTCGGGAACTCATCAAGCATGCGCGACTCCTCGCGGCCCGGCGCATTGTCCACCACGATGACCTCCGGCTCGCCCACCGCGAAGTGGAACATGGAATGCAGCGCCAGCCGGGTGATCTCCGGCGTGCGATAATAAGGGACGATGAGCGAATACTTCACCGGAAGCAACAGGCGGCGCTACTTCTTCTTCACCCAGTAACCGAAGAAGTTCGTCGTCAGGTAAGGCTCGATGTCGGTGGTGAGTTCAAACTCCGAATGCTGCGGCATGAACTTCTGGATCGAGCGCAGCGGGCCGCCGTGCTCGCGGAACTTGCGGAAGTTCAACACGTCCACGTGCGTGTCCTCCATGATGAGCGCCTGCCCCGGCGAAACGAGCGGCGCGTAGTGCGTGAGTTCCTTGTCCACAAACTCGGCATGGTGGTTCGCGTCCACGATCACCAAGCAAGTGCGGCTGCCGACGAGCGCCTTCACCTTCGCCACGGTCTCGAGCGCGCCGGAGTCGCCAGTGATGAACGTGGCGATGGGTATCTTCGGCTTCTCCAAGTCATCCAAGTCCACCGACACGATGGCCTCAATGCCCGCGAGCGCGGCAAACGAAGAGACAAACAGCGCGCTCCCGCCATACTGCGTGCCCAACTCGACAACCACTTGCGGACGGCAGCGGCAGAGCAGCTTCTGGATGGCGAGACAGTCGGAGGGAAACTTGCGCAGCGAGACGCCGTTCCAAGTCTGAGTGTCATCGCGGCGGTCGAGGGCGGCTTTCACGGCGCGCTTGCGCCAGAAGCCGACGGAGAAATCGTAGTTCATCAACGTGGGAATTCTACCACCCTCGGCTCCGGGATGGGAATGATGAAGCGCCCGCCGCCGAGCTGGTATTCGGTTTCACGCGCGATGATCTCGTCGGCGAAGTTCCACGCCAGCAGCAGCGCGTAGTCGGGCCGGTCACGGAGCAGGCTCTCCGGCGGCTGCACCGGGATCCACGAGCCGGGCGCGACCTTGCCCTGCTTGAACGGCGTGTTGTCGATGATGTAGTCAAGGTCCGACGCGGTGAGGCCACAGGTGTTGAGCAAAGTGTTGCCCTTGGCGGACGCGCCGTAACCAATGACCCGCTGGCCGCGCGCGCGGATTTGCCGCACGAGCGCCGGCAACTGCTTCTGGATGTGCTGCACCTTTTTCACAAAGGGCTGCCACGCCGCCGGCTCGTGCAGATCCAGATGCCGCTCGCGCCCGATGAAGCGCGCCACACTCTCATGCACTGGCGCGGGGTCGGAGCGGCGGCGGATTTGCAGCAACACCGAGCCGCCGTGAATCGTATAGTAATCCACGCGGTGCAAACGGAACGGGGACTTCGCCAGCAACGCCTCCACGGACTGCACTGAGACGTAGGAGAGGTGCTCGTGATACACCGTGTCGAACTCGGTCTTCTCGAAGAAGTCCACGAGGTAAGGCACCTCGAGCGCGATGAGCGAACGCTCGTGGGTCACGGCCTCCAGCGCCGCAACCACATCCTGCCAGTCGTCAATGTGCGCGAAGACGTGCCGCCCGCAGACCAAGTCCGCCGCGCCCCACTCGGAGCGAATCTCCCGCGCGTTGTGCGCGTTGAAGAAGTCCGTCCAGGTCGGCACACCATCGCGCTCGGCCAGCTCCGCGATGTTGCGCGCCGGCTCCACGCCCAGCACGGTGCAGCCGAGGAACTGAAACTCCTGAAGGTAAGGCCCGGTGTTGCTCGCGATCTCCAGCACGCGTGGTGGCGTGGCGAAGCCGCTCGTCTCGACGAGATGTTTGCTCTGCGCCTCCAAGTGCGCGTCCATCGTGCGCGACGTGGACGTGACGTAAGCGTAGCGCGAGTAGAGCACGCCGGGGTCCACGACCTCGGCGAGCTGCACGAGCGAGCAATCCTGGCAAAGCCGCAGGCGCAGTGGGAGGAACGTCGCGTAGGCCTTCACCTCGGAGGGGTCGAGGAAGTCGTTGGCCAGCGCAGTGCGGCCGAGGTCAACGATCAACGCGAGATTGCGTGAGCCGCAGGCGCGGCAAGTGTGACGTTCGTGAATCATGAAACAAAGAAGGGATTTATTAGGAGGGCAGGAGAAAAAAACGGCTGCCGGCCATGCGATTTGATTCCTGCTCTCCTGCTCTCCTCGTAAAAAAGTTTTCTTTCATGCTACGGGCATCCGATACGGCGTTCCTGGTTCGCATTCGTGCCGGATTTCATCCACCGGACCTTTACGACCCTCGCCGCGAAAGAGCGCGCTCACGACGGTGACGACGAGGCCGGGAACGGTGCCGACATTCCGGTAGCCATGCACCACGCCGCGCGGGATGAAGATGCGTGACGGTTTGCGTGCGCCGGTGCGGATGAGCCAACCCTGCTGCGGACCGGCTGCGCCCGGCCGCGCGTCCCACAGTGCCACGTCAAAATCCGACGGGCCGGCGAAGGAGAAGTAGTCGTCCTGCTCCACATGCTCGTGTGGCCCGCGTTGCACGCCGGGCAGCGACCAAGACGAGCAGGCCATGAGCGGCCTGAACCCGCTGGGAATCTCGTCGCTACGCCAAAGCTCGTGCAGACTGCCGCGCGGGTCGTTGAAGACAGGCAGCGGCTCCACGCGCACGCCGGGCAGGCCGGGGATTTCGCGCGGGCCGCCGGCGTCCACGGAAACCTCGTGCCACTCAGTCGTCATCGCGGGCCGGAGTATGCGGTTGCCACGGAGGCTGGCGCAACATCTCGCGCAGCCCGCGCCGCCAAGAGCCGGGAGCTTCACCCAGAAACGCGGCGAGCTTCCGGTTGCTGAGGATGTTGTAGGGCGAACGACGGATGTTCGGATTGAAGAACGCGGTCGTCACCGGGAGAACTTCTGCGGGCTTAGAAAGAATTCCGGCTTCCAACGCCTCTGCGACGATGACTTTCGTCCACTCGAAGCGCGACAAGCCCTCGTCGTTGACTGCGTGGAACAAACCTGCCGCGCCGCGCTCAATGAGAGCGAAAATCCAGCGCGCTAAATCTGGAGCATACGTCGGGACAGACGATTGATCGGTCGTCGCGCGAATGGTGTTTCCGGCGATGGCCTGCCGGAGAATCGCGTGGACGTAAGTGCGCGGCTTGGTTGTGTGCTGGCCGAATATCCAACTAGGTCGCAGCGCCAGATGCCGCACGCTGGCCGCGAGCACGGCGCGTTCACCGGCAAGTTTTCCGGCCGCGTAGTGATTGATGGCGTTGGGCGTGTCTTCCTCGGAGTAAGGCGTCTGCTGCGCGCCGTCGAAGATATAGTCGGTGCCGAAGTGGACGAGTCGGATGTCGCGCGCCGCGCACAACTCGGCGAGCCGCTGCGGGCCAGTCGCGTTTACGACCCAAGAGAGTTCGCGCTCAATCTCGCACTGGTCCACCGCGTTGTAAGCGGCCGTGTTGATGACGACATCGGGCCGCAACTCGGCGAGGCGTTGCTCCATGAGCGAAGGGTTGGTGAGGTCGAACTCCGCGTGACCGAGACAGACGAGCTCCACGCCGTCGGGGGCTTGTTGCCGCAGCGCGCCCGCGAGCAGGCCGCCGGCACCGGTGACGAGGATTCGCATCGCGCGCGACTCTGCGAAACAGGCCGTTTGAAAACCAGCGCAAAGCCCGCTTCCCCGGCCCGCCCGCCCGCGCTACTGTCCGCGCCGCGATGCGATGGAAGACTGAAATCAAGTTCGGCGTGCTGGCGGCGGCGGGCCTGGCGGCGTGGACGCTGTTGGCTTGGAAGTTCGGCTGGCACGACCAAGATTTCACGCACGCCCAGCACGGCAAGCAGGTCGCCGTGGTGGTGTTCGTCGGGTGCCTCTGGCTCGCGGTGCGCGAGCGCCGCGACCGGTGGCAGGACGGGTTCATCGAATTCGGCGAGGGCTTTCAGACGGGCATGATCGTGAGCGCAATCGCCGCTTTTTTGAACGGCGCGTTCTTTGCGTTTTACAGCCGCGTGCTCAATCCCGGCTGGCTCCAGCGCGCGTGGGAATGGCAAAAGGCCGGACTGCTCGCGGCGGGCGCGAAGGAACAGGAGATCGGCCGGCACGAGGCCATCGCCAACAGCTCACAGATGCTCGTGTCGCAACTCCTCTTCGATCCCATTGGCAAAATCATCATGGGCATGATTCTCGCCACGGCGGTCGCGGCCGTCCTGCGCCGGAAACGGTCGGACGAAGAGCTGGCCGAAAATGGCTCAATCGCGCCACCAGCGCACTGAACATTTTTCACTTTGCCATCGGCACGACGGGCTGGAGCCACGCTGTTTCCACGTCGCCTTTCTGCGACGGATTCGGGTGCGGCTTCGAGGAGATGACTTTCGCGCGGACGTAGATTTCGTCGCCCCTGAGCGTGTAGCCGGCCTTCGTTCCCTTCACCTCCGCGAGCACGGCGCCGATGTCCTTGCTGTAGATGTGCGCGACGCGCAGCGCCTCGCCGGCGGTGTTGCGCTGAGGTTCATTGCGTTTGTCGTAGTTGCGCCGCGTGCCGATGAACTGCGTGGTGTAGGTGACGCCCGGTTCGGCTTCGATCTCCAGGCTGATTCCCTTCGCGCTCTGCTGCAGCTCACGGAGCTTCACGCCGGAGCTGGAGTAGAAGTCACCGGCCTCCAGCGCCGCGATGAGGCTCTCAGGCGTGAGCTTCGCCGCGCGCACCCAGACCCAGCCGCGCAAGGGGTTGCTTTTGCCGACGGTGTTGGTGTGGTAGTTGTGGCCGTCGTCCGTGCCGAGGCCATACATGACCGGGAGATTCAACTCGGCGAGGCGGCGGGTGAGCACGATGTCCCAGAGGCGGTCAGTGCTCGGCGTGCGGTTGGTGCCGTTGTTGAAGACAGTCGGGTGGCCGTTGAAAACCTCGAAGAACTGTTCGCCGCGCACCTGCATCAGCTCCTCGGGCGTGATGGCGAGGCCGAAGTTCGGATGGTTGACGTGCGGAAACATCGGCTGGCCGGTGCGCTGGCGCTGCTCCAGCACAGCATTGATGTTGTGCTGGAGGATCTCGACGGTGTTGCTGCCGCCGCGCGGTTTGATGACCTCGCGGAGGTTGTGCGCGTTCATGTGGATCGGCCCGGTCTTCGCGCGGTCGGTGATCTCCTCGCTTTGAATCAGAAGAAAGCGCTCCGGCTGCTCGAACTTGCCACGAAACTCCGCCAGCGTCTTGAGCCGCGCCTGCGTGAGATTGTCCTGCGTCTGGCGCGTCTCCACCCATTCCGCGCCGGTGCGGGCCAGATATTTTTCGAAGGCCATGGTCGCTCCTTTTTGCGGCGTCACGACCGTGACCCACTTGTTCGAGTCTTGAAGCGTGTTGTGCTCGGTGAACGCGAGGAAGTGATAGCCGTTCGTGACGTATCGCTCCGTGATCATCTCCGGAAAGTCATCGCCATCACTCCATAACGAGTGCGTGTGGAGATTGCCGCGCCACCAGCGGGCGGAATCAGCGGCGGTGGCGCAGATGGCAAACAGGCTGGTCAATCCCAGCGCCAGCAGGAGCGAACGCAATCGGTGCATGGCAAGTGCGCGCACTCTGACCGAGGACCACGGCGCGGGGAAGGCAGAATTACCAACTTGAGCCCCGCGCGGTCACGGCTTGCGCAGGCGGAAGAAGCGGTTCGTGAGCGTGATCTGGTTGGTCATCGCGAATTCGTTGGTCTCCACGCCGAGCACGCCGACGGCATCCGTCCACGACTGCGGGCGCAGGTCGGGCGCGAACTGCAGGATGAAGCTGGACGAGCTGACCGGCCACGAGAGGCGAAGCTGTCCGGCATTCGGACGGAAACCCAGCGGCGGCGGCGTGTCGCCGAGAAAGGCGTTGAAGCGCGTCACGAAGATGTCCTCCGCGCCGGAACTGGTGGGACTGTTGCCGCCCAGCGCGCTGGAACCATTGAAGTAACCGGCGAGCAGGGTGTTGCCAGCCGGGTCCACCGCCACACCGAGGCCGAAGTCACCGCCGAGATCGCCGCCGCCCGCTTGTTGAGCAAAAGCAAAAGTGCCGTTGGTGTCGAGCCGCGCGACGAACGCGTCGTAAGTATTGGCGACACTCACCAACGTCTCGGCGCCGAAGGCGGCCGCGCCGCTGAAGTAGCCGGCGATGAAGACTTGGTTGCCCGCGCTCACCGTCACGGCGCGGGCCGAGTCGGGCAGCGTGCCGCCGGCCTGCCGCGCCCAGTCCACCGTGCCCGCCGGGCTGAAGCGGGCGATGAACGCGTTCTGATCCGTGACGGCCGTCGTGAGCGTGGTGCCGGGCAGTTGCACCGAGCCGATGAACTCGCCGACGACATAGGCGTTGCCCGCCGAGTCCACCGCGAGGCCGTTCGCGCGGTCGTCCTGCGCACCGCCAATTTGCTGGACCCACTGCAGGCCGCCGGCCGCGTCATACCGCGCCACGAAGGCGTCGAACCCGCCCCGGTTGGCGAGGCTGGAGCCAGCGTCGAAGGTCGCGGTCGCGCTGGAAAACACGCCGGCGAGATACACGTTGCCGGCGGTGTCTGCCGCCAGCGCGGTGGCCTGGTCGGACTGCCCGGCTGAACCGCTGCCAGCCTTGCGCGCCCACTGCGGGTTGCCGGCGTTGTCATACTTGGCGATGAAGATCTGCCCGAGGTTGGTGAGCGTCACGCCGTTGAAACTGGCGAGCGTGGACTGGCCGGCGACGAAGACGTTGCCCGCGCCATCCAGCGCCACGGCGTTGCCGAGATCATGCGACGCGGAGACGCCGAGCGAGCGCACCCAGACGTTGGTGCCACCGGCGTTGAACTTCGCGACGAAGGCATCGGCGAACGACGACGGGCTGGTGTTGGTGAGCGAATTCGCGCCGAATGAAGCCGTGCCCTCGTAGCTGCCGACGACGTAGCAGTTCCCATTGGTGTCCACGGCAATGGCATTGACCACATCGAAGCCGGTGCCGCCCACGGCCCGGACCCAGAGCAACCGGCCAGTGCTGTCATATTTCGCAACGAATCCGTCGCGCGCGCCCGCACTGGTGAGCTGGTTCGTCCCGAACGTTGCCGTGCCGGAGAAATAGCCGGCGAGGAAGATATTGCCGTTCGCGTCCGTGGCCACGGCGTTGGCCGAGTCCGATCCCGCGCCGCCGGCGGTCGCGCCCCAGTTGGAGAACACGCGGGCGGGGATGATGGTAAGCGTGGCGTTCGCGCTGGTGGCGAAGCCGTAGGCGTTGGTGATGGCGACGGAGTAAGTGCCCGCGTGCGCGCCGACCGCGCCGGTGATGGTGTAAGTCGCATTGGTCGCGCCGCTGATGGACGCACCGTTGAAGCGCCACTGGTAGGTGAAAGGCGCGGTGCCGGCGACGCCGACCGTGAAGGTGGCTGGCGCGGCGACGGAGGCGACGCGGTTGGCGGGCTGCGCAGTTATGACGGGCGGTGAGTTCACGACGAGCGTGGCACCGGTGCTGAGGGCGGAGCCGTAGGGATTGCCGACGAGCACGGAGTAAAGGCCCGCGCTGCCCACCTGCGCGTTGGGCACGAGCAACGTCGGCCCCGTGGCTCCGGGCAGGTCCGCGCCGTTGAACCGCCATTGGTAGCTGAACGGCGGCGTGCCGCCCGCCGTCACGGCGAAGGTCACGTTGCTGCCCGCGAGCACGGTCCGATTGGTGGGGGACGCGATGATGAACGGAGGAACGAGCACGGTGAGCGTCGCGCCCGCGCTGACCGCGAAGCCCAGCGCGTTGTCCACGCGCAGCGTGTAAACACCGGCCTGGTTGGTCTGCACGTTGTTCAGCGTGAGGCTGGGACCGGTCGCGCCGGGAAGATTCGCCCCGTTGCGCAGCCATTGGTAGCTGAACGGCGGTGTGCCGCTGACCGTGGCCGTGAAGGTGACGCTGCCGTTAAGGATCACGCTCGTGCTCAACGGAGGCGCGGTGACAAACGGCGCGCCAGAGATCTCCAACCCAGGATTCTGATAGAGGAAGTCAATTTCGCTATCACTCAAAACACGGTTGTAGATTTGGATGTCGTCGAGCAAGCCGTCGTAGAAACCGGTGTTGGTCCCTCCGCTCAAAGCACCTCCGACGAGAAATGAAACATTGTTCGGCGTGACCGCCTGCACGGGCTTGGAGTCTTCCATCGGCGAACCGTCCACGTAGATGCGCTTCACCCCGGACACCACGTCATGCACGCCAACTATCTGATGCCAGCCGCCGTCATTGACCGTGGTCGTGGAAGTGGGGGTTTCCGCCGGCGTTGGTGACGCCACGCCCGAACCACCGGTCACGAGATTCGCCTTGTTCGGCGTCAGAGCACCGCCGGTAGTGTTGATGACAAGAAAATATCCGTTGCGGAATCCCGCGAGATGTTTGGAAAAGACGAGTAAGTTGTCGGTTAGATCGCCGGGCGCGGTCTTCGCCCACGCCACGAACGTATAAACACCGGAGCTGAAGCCGAGCACGTTGCCCATGTCCACGAAGCCGTTGTTTGCGCGCGTAAGACTCAGGGCGTTGCCGGCGCGACCACCGGGCACAAAGGCCGCGCCCGTGGGTGAAACCGTGCCATTGAAATTCCCAACACTGTCCACGGCCACAGCGCTGCCGGGGGCGTCGTCGAATTTCCAGTGCGCCACGGGGCCGAGCGAGCTGACGGTGAGCGCCGCCGCAGTGCTGTTCGCAAAGCCGAATGCGTTTTGGATGCGCACGGTGTAGCTGCCCTCCTGAGGATATTGCACGTTGTTCAGGGTCAACGTGGAGTTCGTCGCGCCGGCAATGATCGAGCCGTTGAAGAACCATTGATACAGCAACGGCCCGCTCCCGGCGGCGACAACGGTGAGAGTGGCGTTCGAGCCAGCGGGCACGACCAAGTCCAGCGGCTGCTGCGTGATGGTCGGCGAGGCTAGTGCCGCCAGAACGGTGAGCACGGCCGTCTGGCTGTTGACGGTGCCGCCGGGGTTCGTCACGCGCACAAAGTAGTTGCCGCCCTGGCTGATCGTCACCGCATTCAAGGTCAGCGTGCTGCTGGTCGCGCCTGCGATGGGCGATCCGTTAAAAAACCACTGGAAAGTAATCGGGGCGGCCCCGCTGACACTGACGGTGAACGTGACATTGGCACCCACAAAAACAGTCTGGTTCGTGGGATCCTGCACAATGGTCGGCAGGCCGACATTGCCCGTCAGCGTGTAGCCGATCACATCCAGTATCGCCAACTCGTTGGGCCCCTCGTTCACAAACGTCCCAGGCCCGGCAAAGGCATCCTGCACTTGAGGCACCGCAGTGGTCCCGGGCGGACTCCAAAGACCGGTCAAACTCCAGAAATCGCCGTAATCACCGCTCGGATCCATGTTGTAGCGCGCGAGCAGGTTGGTGCCGTCAATGGAAAGATAAGCGTCGTCG